>JAJRVZ010000176.1 GCA_024277055.1 Calditrichota bacterium | reverse complement strand
CCACCGGTTGCATCATTGCTGCACGGCTGGCCGGCTGCATCCCGGCTATAATACCAACCAGACTTGACGAAACCACGCCAATCACAACGCCTTCCCAGGACACCGAGACCGGCATGTCGGTGAGCATTTGTAAAATGTGAGCGCCGATTCCCCCCAGAATGATGCCGATTATTCCGCCAGACAACGTAACCGCCGTGGCTTCGAACAAAAATTGAAGTTTAATATCCTTGCTGCGCGCGCCCACCGCTTTGCGCAAGCCTATTTCTTTTTTTCGCTCATTCACTGATATAAGCATAATGTTTGCCACAACCACTCCTCCGGCAATAAGCGCAATACCGGCTACCAGAGCCAGAAAAATATTGAATGTGCCGGTTACTTTTTGGGCAAATTGAGTCACTTCGTCCGGCGTCACAATACGGAAATCCTCCGGCATGCCTGCTGCAATGGTATGCCGTTCCCGAAGAATCGCGCTGATATTTTCAGCGGCGCGCTCCATTTCGTCGGCGGAAGTTAACAGAATTTTAATTCCGAATATATAATCCACATTGGCTACGCGGCGCATGAAAGTCGTTAAAGGGATATAGACGCGGTTATCCATGTCGCCTCCGCCGGGACTGGTTCCTTTGGGCTTCATCACACCTTTTACTTCAAACCGGACGTTACCAATGCGGATTTGCTGCCCCATGGGATCTGCTTCGCCGAAAAGTTCTTTTATGACCGTAGGCCCCAAAAGACAGACGCGATTCAAATTATCCATATCATTTTCCGAAATATAATCACCGGCCTGGACGTCCCAATCCCACACGTAAGCCCAGGTAGGCGTAATCCCAAAAACCGCGGCCGTAGTGGATTTATCAAGATATATGATTTCCGCATTGTGTTTGCGGTTAAACGGCGCCACTTCGTCAACCGCCCTCACTTCGCGCTTAATCGCTTCGGCGTCCTGCAAAGTTAACGTGGTAACCGGTCCTCCGCCAACCGGTCTGCCCATTTCTTTGCCGCCGCCGGCAAATACCATCATGCTTTGCAAGCCAAATTTTTTCACCCGATTCATAACTTTTTTCTGGGCGCCCAAACCGGCCGAAATGATGAGCGTCAGCGCCGTGATTCCAATGACGATTCCCAGCATCATTAATAAGGTGCGCAGTTTATTCCTGACAAGACCGGTATAAGCAATCTTGAATAATCTATTTGTTTTCATTGGCAGTCTCCCTTACGGCAATCTTTTTCAATTCGTTCTTTGCGTTTGCAGGATTATTATTTTTTTCATCCGCTACGATTTTTCCGTCAGCAATTTTAATAATACGCCGAGCATGCGCGGCAATATCCGGCTCGTGGGTTACCAGCACAATGGTGCGGCCCGAGTTGTTCAATTCGGTGAACAAAGAGATAATTTCCAGACTGGCACGGGTGTCCAGGTTGCCGGTGGGTTCATCGGCAAAGATAATTTCCGGATCGTTAACCAGCGCCCGGGCAATTGCCACCCGTTGCTGCTGCCCTCCGGAAAGTTCGCCGGGATAATGATGAATTCGGTCTGCAAGTCCGACAGAATGCAGCGCTTCCTTTGCCAGTTTGGTGATATTCTGTTTATCCGAATAGATCAACGGCAGTTCAACATTTTCCAGCGCGCTGGTTCTGGCAAGCAAATTAAACGTCTGGAAGACAAATCCGATTTTTTGATTACGAACTTTTGCCAATTGCTCATCGTCCAGTTTGCTCACTTCCGTTCCGTCAAACAGTAAAGTCCCGCTGTCGGGTTTATCCAGGCAGCCAAGTATGTTCATCAATGTCGATTTGCCGGAACCCGATGCGCCCATGATTGCCACAAACTCTCCCTGACGAATTTCCAGAGAAACATCGTCAACCGCCACTACCTGGTTGATTCCATCCTTACCGTAAATTTTGATCAGATTTTTTGCCTGAATTATGATATTGTTCATATTCATGATCCTCTTTTTATTCGGAAATAATAATTGTTTCGCCTTCTTTTAATCCGCTGATAATTTCAATCAAACCGTTGCTGGTCCAGCCGGTCTTTACCTTGCGCAAGGTCCGGCTGCCGTCCTGAACCACGGTTACATATCGCTCGCCGCGTTTTCTTTGAATTGCAGTGAGCGGAATGGTTAACACATCTTTTCTGGTTTCGAGTTTGATGGTCACATTTGCCGTCATCTCCGGCCGCAGCGTTTTCTCTTTATAATCGGTAATTTTCAATGTCACCACATAATTTACCACATTATCCTGAATAACCGCTTTGGGATAAATCGTTGTAACCAGACCCTCAAAATCGGTGTCGGGATAGGTATCCACGGTAAAAACAGCGGTTTGTCCCATCCGAATCCGGCCGATGTCGGTTTCATCCACATAGGCACAGACTTCCAGACGGTCCAGTTGGATGATGGTGACAAAAGTGGGTGCCGCAAAACTAGCGGCAACGGTTTCGCCCTCCTGGGTGGAAACGGACGCCACGACCCCGGCGATGGGCGCGGTTATTTTGGTATAATCCAATTGAACTTTGGCGTATTCCAGATTGGCTTTTGCCTGTTCCAACTGCGCTTTGTTCGCTTCAAAAGTTTTTTCTGCCAGATCGAGTTGATTTTGAGAGATGTAATTCTGTTCGAACAGCGATTTTTGTCTTTCCAGATCCAGTTTGGAATATTCAAAATTAACTTTAGCAACCTCTAAAGCAGCCCGCATCTGGTTATATTTGGCCTGCAATTCCGACGGATCCAGTTCGGCGATGATCTGCCCCTTTTTCACATAATCGCCCACATTGGCGTAAATTTTTTTAACCACGCCGGACACCCGCGATCCCACCCGCACCTCGGCGCCCACCATCGGTTTGATGACGCCGGTTGCCAGCACGCTGGAACCAATATCCCGCCGCGTAACAACCGCGGTTTTATAATTCTCCAAATCTTCCTTTTTTCCGGACAATTTGGGATAACCGGCAACAAATACAATAATCGACAGGAATAAAATTCCGAAAATATAATACCATT
>JAJRVZ010000175.1 GCA_024277055.1 Calditrichota bacterium | reverse complement strand
TGCGAGGTTCCATTCCGACACCAGGTCCTTCAACCATACGTTACGGGGGCAATACTCCTTGCGCCGAACTGAACCTGGGGGATGATAAAATGTTTATTCTGGACGCCGGATCGGGTATCAGGGAGTTTGGGAATTACCTGCTCGGCACCGGTAAACCGGTGAAAGCCCACGTATTTCTCAGCCATCTGCACTGGGATCATATTCAGGGTATCCCGTTTTTTACTCCGGCTTATATTCCCGGAAACGAATTCACCTTCTGCGCCGCCAAAGATGAAGGACGTACCCTGGTTGATGTATTATCCGAACAGATGAATCCGGTAAATTTTCCGGTAAGCCTGAAAGATATGGCGTCAAGTTTCGATTTTCAGGAATTGGATGAAGGTAAATATGAGATTGAAGGTATTTCGGTTGAGACCTTTTTTCTAAACCATCCGGGAAGTGCACTGGGTTACAAATTCCAGGTCGGCGAAACATCCTTTGTATATATCAGCGATAACGAGCCCAGAATGATTGCGCCTGAGGGGCCGGACAGTCCGGTGAATACCGACTGGGAAAACAATCATGAAAATGATCGTTTGATTCAGTTCTGCTCGGATTGTGATATTCTGATACATGACGCGCAATACACACCGCAGGAATTTGAAAAAAAGGTTACCTGGGGGCATTCACCCTTCGACTTCACGGTACACGTGGCGTTAAAGGGAAATGTTAAAACGCTGGTTCTGTTCCATCATGACCCGGTTCATTCCGATGATTTTCTGGATCAAATGCTGGAAGATTCACGAAAACTGGTTTGGAATGCAGGCAGTTCCATGAACGTGCTTGCGGCGAGGGAGGGGCAGGTAATCGAGCTGGTTTAGTGCGCTTCGAGCCAGTTGTTTCCTGTTCCGATTTCCACCTTCAACGGAACCCGCAGATGTATTGCGCCTTCCATCCGTTTTTTAACTATGGCTGATAACTGTTCAATTTCATCTACAGGCGATTCAAATACCAGTTCGTCATGCACCTGCAACAACATCTTGCTTTTCAATTCTTTTTCTTTCATTTCCTGGTGAATCTGGACCATTGCCATTTTAATGAGATCGGCGGCGCTTCCCTGTATGGGTGTATTGATCGATGTACGCTCGGCAAATTCCCGCAACTGCCGGTTGCTGCTGTGTATTTCGGGTAAATAACGCCGGCGGTTCATCATTGTTTTTACATAGCCGTGCATACTGGCAAACGTGATCGTTTCACGCATGAAATCCTGTATTTTCGGATAGGTGGCAAAATATTCCATTATAAATCTTTCCGCTTCCTCAACGGTGATTTCCAGACGGTTTGCCAGGCCGTATTTACTCATACCGTAAATAATACCGAAATTTATTTCTTTTGCCTTTCGACGGTAATCTTCCGTGATTTCGGAAATCGGTACTTCAAAAATCTGGGCGGCCGTCGCTGCGTGGATATCCAGGTCCTGTTCAAAACTGCTGATCATGCTCTCATCTCCGGACAGATGCGCCATAATACGCAATTCAATCTGAGAATAATCGGCACTTACCATTTTCCAGCCCGGCTGTGAGGGGATGAAAGCGCGGCGCATTTCACGGCCGATTTCAGTGCGGATTGGGATATTCTGCAGATTCGGATTGCTGCTCGATAACCGGCCGGTGGCAGCCACCGTCTGATTATATGATGTATGAATCTTTCCGCTTTGTTTATGGATCATCTCCGGAAACGCATCGACGTAGGTATTTTTCAATTTATTCAGTTTACGGTAATCGAGGATTTTTTTCGGCAACGGATGACGGGCATAACGCTCGAGAATTTGTTCAGAGGTTGAATAATGGCCGGTCTTGGTTTTCGGGGGTTTGCGTGCTCCGATCTCCTTGTGTATTTGCAGTTTCTCAAAAAGAATGGGCCCCAATTGCTGCGTAGAATTAATATTGAATTCTTCCCCGGCGGCTTCGTAAATCTGGTTCTGCAGCTTTTTAATTTCGTGCTCCAGCTGTTCAGAAAGCGCTTTCAATAACTCAAGGTCCAGCCGTACGCCCTGTTCTTCCATTTCCATCAACACTTCCACCAGCGGCATCTCGATCTGATAAAACAGATTGGTCAGTTCATTCTCTTCGATTTTCGGCGCCAGAACCCCCTTTAATCTCAGGGTTATATCGGCATCTTCACAAGCATAGGTATACACTTCCGATGCAGGCAGCTCGGTCATCAGTTTCTGCTCCTTGCCCTTGCCGATCACCTCTTCGATTGGAATCATCCGGTAATCCAGCCAGTTTTCCGCCAGTACATCAAGTTTATGTTTGGTACCCGAAGGATCGATCAGATAAGATGCCAGCATGGTATCAAAAAATAAACCGTTAACGGACACACCGTGGCTTCTTAGGATCATGGCATCAAACTTTGTATTCTGCCCTATTTTTCGGATCGCCGGATCGGCAAACACCGGTCCGATTGCCTCTAAAACTTTCTTTTCACCCAGCTTTGAATCCGGATGGTTCACGGAAATGTAAATCGCGCTTCCCTCGTTTACGGCGATGGCGATTCCGGCAATTCGGGCGGAAAAGGTATCCAGGGAATCGGTTTCGAGATCGAAACAGAATTCCCCGCAGCTTTGAAGACCTTCAATTGCTTTCTTTAAGGTGGTCTCGTCGTTGACGATTGTGTAATTTACTTTCCGTTCGACACTTTCAAGCGACTGTTCGGCAGGACTGTTGTCCGTCAGCAGGGTGTGCAATTTTCGGGCATAGGTAACCAGCCGGTTAAATTCCATATCTTTTAATAAAACGGTGGCTTTCTCGGAATCCCATGGGATCAAACGCAGCTCATCAAGTTCAACCGATAAGGGTACTTCACAATCCAGCGTAACCAGTTTTTGTGACAGATAGGCCAGTTCACGGTTTTCCGCCAGTTTTATACGTAATGATTCTCGCTGAATATCTTCAAGGTGGGCATATATATTATCCAGTGAGCCGAATTCGGTCAGTAACTGTACCGCCGTTTTCAGACCGACGGAGGGTACTCCGGGAATATTATCGGAACTATCCCCCATGAGCGCAAGCCAGTCGATTATCTGTGTTGGTTTGACGCCGTAT
>JAJRVZ010000174.1 GCA_024277055.1 Calditrichota bacterium | reverse complement strand
GCCAGAGAGAACCAGTAGGCGCCGGTCGTTCCCGGCATGATGCCGAATAAAAATCCGACGGTAGTGCCCAACGCGGCAATCTGCGCCAGTGCCAAATCGACAAAAATTACTTTACGACGCAGTACATGCAATCCCAGGTAGGAATGGATACCGACCAGCACCAGGCATTCGAAAAAGGCCGGCGCCATTACCTGTATCACGGTATCGGTGAAATTCATTCTTCAACCCCCGATAAAGACTTAAAGGCCTCTGCAAGCGAGGAGACCCAGCGGTCGACCAGCCGGAAATAGGCGCCGGCATCGGCATTGCCTTCAACGGACATCGGAACGATTACCGCCCTTGCATCAACCTTTTCAGCAACCTCCATTACTTTTTCTTTACTGAAATAATTTGCCGCCAGAATTACCCGGATATTTTCCGATCTCATGCGGTCGATCAGCTGCTGTACATGCCGCGGCGACGGCGGGATGCCCGGTTTCGGCTCAACAAAATCCGAAACTTTCAGCCCGAAAAGCGATGCGAAATAAATCAAGTTTTTATGATACGTGACTATTTTTTTATTCCGGAAAATTTCCGCCTCTTTCATCCATCCGCCCAGCATATCGTACATTTTCTCGCCGCGGAAAGATTTCTTTTTCAGAAATGAAATAAGGTTGCCGCCGATCGCCAGGCGGTGCAGAATTTCTCCGCCCATCAATTTCACCAGTTTATCACCGAAAAGACGCAGGTAAATCTGCCGGCGGAATTTTTCCAGTCGCTGCTCATAAAACTTTGAATGTCTGGAATCATTCTTCTGCAGACCGGTGACAATATTGACGGCAATATCAATCGCGTTCAAGGGGCTGGTGTGTATGTGTGGGTTGCCGTAAATATGCATGTCCCCTTCACTTCGGGAAACAGCCGCCGGTTTGTCCAGCAACCGAACTGCCTGCGCTGCAGCCACATAGCCGATCTGCCCCGAACGGATCTTCTCATTATGTGCCATATTCATCAGTGAGGGCACCCAGAGTTCGAGGTCAAGACCGGTTGATATAAACAGATCGGCTTGCTGCATCATGCGGGCAAAACTGGGGCGCGGTCGGACAAAGTGGGCGTCCTGATTGCCCGGAACGATATATTGCACATCTACATATTTACCACCGATAAATTTTGTAATGGAAGCGTAACTGCTGAGCGTGGTTACCACTTTCAGTTGTTTCTCCTGTGCGCTGAGTACCTGTGTCAGAATAAGTAAGATAAAAATATTGAAAAAACGGATGTATTTCATGGCATACCTCATCAAGTTCATTTTCAGTAGCGATCGTGTAAATGCGGTCCGGCGGCCCAGTTCAAGTGAAGAGTAACGCGCTGATCGGATTGTGCAATGCCGGGACCGTCCAGATAATTATACTGCAGGCGCAGGGTTACCCATTCGCTCTGCCGCCAGGTCCAGTACGGCACCAATTGGTACAGGTATTTCGAACGTTTTCCGGCTACAAGCGGTTGAGTATAATCGGTCCGCAGACCAATGCTGCTGCGTTGGCCGAGTTTATATTCGGCGTAACTGAAGCCGCCCAGCGCTTCAATATCGATATTGTCAGGCAGCTCTTTTTTCATGAACATGGCCTCACCGCGCCAGACAAATGAGCGGTATTTCGCGGTGGCCGGAGGCTCCCACAGCCAGGTCAGGTCGATGCCGGCTGCAAAGGTATTGCGACTCGATTCTTTTATCTTAACGCCGCTTTCATCAAATCCACGAAAATGATTGGTGCCCCACAACCCGGAAAGTCCCAGTTCAAAATAAGCGGCTTCGCTGATATCCCAGTAATTTTTGAATCGTCCGATTACGGACGGCGTACTGAAAAATTCACCGGCGAACAATTCCTCATTCTGGCTGTTGGTAACCTGTAGCGTCAGCTGATTGACATCAGCCGTAACAGGCGGCAGCATCCAGTCCAGCGAAAAACCGGCCTGTGTCAGCCCTTCCGCTCCGAAATAGGATTTCAGCGGCAAAGGAATATCGAACTGGTCGAGGGCATGCTCGTGCCAGCGGTTGATTACACCGAACTGCTGTCTGAAATACCCGGCTGTTAGCGATGTACCGCCGAATAAATTGGTCCAGACCATATAGGCCTCGGTGACTTCGGCGCCATGGCCACCCCATTCGAAAGAGATTTTCGTGTAACTGAACGGATCGAGATCGGAACGGACGTGCATGGCAATCGTGCGAAAAAAAATACCGCTGCGCGTCTCGTCGGTGAATCCGTCACCTGATAAATATTGGGAATAGAAGTCGCCAACCACGCTGATTTCCGGGTTCAGTGCCTGTAAGGCGTTTTGGCGGCTTTTGAAAATATCCGCACGCTCTGCCGGCCTTTCCTCCCCTCCGGCTGCCTGTTTCGCTTCTTCCAGTAAATCCTGCAATTCACGCTGTTTCAAAATCCGCTCCAATGAATCCAGGCGCACCCTGATTTCGGCAACGGATGTGGAATCCTGCGCACCGGCCGTTACCAGCAGAATCCAGGACAACAATACAATATAAATAAAATTCAGATGCATGTGTACACCCCAGGTTTGAGTTGTTCGGTTTATGTGAGAAGTGCAAAAAGAAGTATCAGATAACCGGGGGCGCCCTTGAAATTAAAGGATGATTACAGATCGAAACCGCCGGTTTTTCCTGGTCATCCAGCACCAGACGGTTGGATATCAGCGGCAGCGTTTGTGGATTTTCAGTTCCAGCCGGTATATCGGACGCACTGGAAAGTGAATACAAATAAGCCGGACAGTTTGGATTGTCGGTGATATCAAAGGGATGGTCATGAATATTGCCGAGAATCATCGACGAAAGAATGTAGGCGGCAAGAATTACCAGAATTATCGAATATGATCCGGATCGGTGCTGCATAATGGACCTTTTTGAATCCCTTTTAAATAAAACATTAAAACGTAATGAATAATAACAGCATTTCCAAAAGAATAATTATAATCATTTTTCTGGAAATTGTTCAAAATTCCTCTTGACAGAAGCGGATTTGTGTCGTATAATCCCGTGTACGCTCGTACACTTTTTGTTACAGGAGGCAATATGCGAGGATTGACCGAAAAACAGAAACGTATTTTACAACTTATCAGCGAGCACATAGATACATGCGGTTTTCCACCGACTTACCAGCAGATGTGTGATCAATTGGGCTTCAGTTCGAAGAACGCCATCAAAAAGCATATCGATGCACTGGTTGCCAAGGGATATCTGGAAAAGGATTCATCGCCACGGGGCATGCGCATTGTTGATCCGGCTTACCAGCCGGCCAGTCTGAACGAATCGGCCGTTCCTCTCATCGGTCACGTTGCCGCCGGTTTTCCGATTCTTGCCGAAGAAAATGTCGAGCGCTATGTTCCGGTTCCGCGGCATTTAATTACCAGTGAGGGACGCTATTTCGCCCTGCGGGTTCGGGGTGACTCAATGATCAACGCAGGAATTTTTGAAAATGATCTGGTAATCGTTAAAGCAGCCAATGTAGCCGGCCACAATGATATCGTGGTTGCCCTGCTTGGTGACGAAGTTACGGTCAAAAGACTGATCGTAGAGCCGCCGCTCACTTATTTGAAAGCGGAAAATCCTGCCTATCAGGATATTATCCCACAGGAATCGTGGACGATTCAGGGCAAGGTTGTCGGGCTGGTTCGTGAAACGATGAATTGAGGATTCAGTGACCAAGTATTCTTCCGATAAAAAAGATCCTTTCGATCGCAGTCAACCGCTCACCCGCGATTTTTTCAATATTCCTTTAATTGGCGAGGTACGCCCCAACGACGGCGAATCCGTATCCGGTGATTACAATCTGGGCGAACTGGTTGCCAATTTTCCCGGACAGTCTTCCGAAAATGTTACGCTGCAGGTTATGGATAACGCGTTGTGTCATGCCGGAATACTGAAGAATGATTTTCTCACGGTACGGGTCAATGCAACGCTCAAAAGCGGTGATTTTGCAGTGGTGAAACTCGGCGAACGGATTTTTGTGCGCAAGTATTACCGGCAAAACGGGCTGGTCCGCCTGGAAACGGCCGATGATTACCCTTCCTCCGTGATCGTAGAGACTAACACCCCAGGGTTCAGCATTATCGGTAAAGTTATTTCGATTACCCGCGAGTTTTAGCTTCGCCGCCCGTTACTCGTTGCTTGTTGCTCGTCACTCGTTATCACGGAGTGGTCCCTCCGGGACGCGTCACCCTTTACTCATCACTCTTCACTCATCACTTTGTCACCCGGTCACTGTGAAGCACAGTTACCGGCGCAGCCGCAGTTACTTCAACGAACAGTCACTCATTCCTCGCTACGATCACGTGTTACCACGGAATGCTCCTCTCCGGCATTCTTCAACATTCGGCATTCGATATTCATTATTCAATCCGCCTTTTTTGGCATTCCTGATTCAAAAATTCTTGTTCATATTCAACGCATTCCCTGCTTCTTCTTTAGTTTACGGTTTTCTAAAATAATACTTGCACAACGGTTGTGTCTTTTATATATTTGGTGTACAGATGTACACTTATGGTGTGCGGTACTTTATTGAGCGAATTGTAGTGAAATCTACGCAGGGGATAGAAAAAACAAACCCTTTGTACGGTTTTGGCGATATAAATAAGTAAGGCCTGTCAGCAAGGAAGTGAAGAATGGTTTACGAAGACATTTACGAACCGATCGAGGTAATATCGCTGTTCAGGGAAGGCAAAATCAAGCCGCTTCGTTTCAAATGGAACGGGCGGGTATACAGGATCAACCGAGTGAACGGATACTGGGTAAGCCCGCAGGGCTACAACAAGCAGTACCACTTTTCGCTGGTGGCGGACAGTTCGGACTATTTCGAGATCATGTTCGACACGGCGGATTTTCAGTGGCAGCTGGCCCGGGTCTGTCTGGAGGGCTAATTATGGTAACATCGAGCATCATCGCCAATACCGACCAGAGGGTATTTAACCTTTTGCAACCGGAACACAGGCCCAAATTACAGCGGCGCAAGAAAAACGACCGGGATGTGGCACAGCAATTGGTAGACGTGATTCAGGCCCGGCGGCCGGCATTGCGCCTGCGCAGTCGCAGCCTGGATACCTGCATCTGGTTTGTCAACGAAAAACTGACCGACCCGGAAGACCAGCGGTATGACGGCAAGGTAATTACCATGGAGATGCTGGCTGAATTGTTGTCCTGCGAATCATCAATGCTGGAAGCGGCACAGCGCCTCATCGGAACGGAGAAGGGAAACCGGAATCGGGAATCCGGCAAATAGAGAGACGGCCGGCCATTTATCTGGTGTAACTATTCCGTAGTTGATGACAGAAGGCATATTTTGAGTAAAACAGTTGTCAAATTTGAAGATCTTGTTGCATGGCAGAAAGAGCTGAATAGCGGAAGGATTTGAGAAAAACTCCAATCAGGAATTTATTCAATTTCTGTTTATTGCCAAAGGATCATGCAGAGAACAACGGACACAAATACAATTTGCCTGCAGAGTCGGACCGACAGGCGAAGAGACAGAACATGAAATTATCGGGCAGACTCAAAAATTTCTGCGATGCCGTTCAAACTTGTTGAAACCCGGAAAACAAAAT
>JAJRVZ010000173.1 GCA_024277055.1 Calditrichota bacterium | reverse complement strand
CGCAGATCAGCAGGTGGTCTTTGGCTTTTATCTGTTCCAAACCGCGTCCCTCTTTTATTTGTCGAGCAACAAAAATGGATGAAATGGTGGCCGTGAACAGGGAAAGCAGTGCCACCCCTGAAAACATGATGAGAATTCCTATCACCCGGCCGCCGGGTGTTACCGGAACCTTATCGCCGTAACCCACCGTAGTAATGGTGACCAGCACCCACCACAGCGCATCGGTTAAATCGGTGAACTGATCATTACCGCCTTCAAAAAGGATAACCAGCGTGGCGCCGGTAAGTGACAATATAAAAATACCGAGAATGACTTTGATAAGCGGATGCTGTGAGATTTCTTTCAGAACTTTCAATGAAAACAATCCGGTTGTTTATCTGCGCTAAATGTATTACAATTGGGCAATTAAAGCAATAAACCGGGGTAATGATGGAATTTGTGGTTTCCGGGAACGAAGCCGGTGATCGAATAGACCGGGCACTGGCGAAATTGTATCCGCAACAGTCAAGACGTCGTATTCGCGCTCTGATCGACGAAGGCGCGGTGTATTTGAACGGCCGGCGTTGCAGAAAGCAGTCCACGGAGGTGAAAGCGGGTGACAGGTTGCTGCTGGCGATAGAGGTGTCCGCACCGCTGGATAAACAGAGTATATCCGTTTCCGAACTGGAGGTAGTAGAAGAAAACGCGAACTGGCTGGCGGTGAACAAACCGCCCGGAATCAACGCCCTGCCGACGCGACATTCAGTAAAAAACTCCATGTTGTACCGCGCTGAAAAAGAAAAAGGGAAGTTGTATCCGCTGCACCGGCTGGATCGCGATACTTCCGGTATTTTACTGTTTGCCCGCAATAAAAAATCGGCGGCGCAATTTTCAGAATTTTTCCGTAACCGTCGGATAGAAAAAACTTACACGGCGATATGCAGTCCCGCCCCCGAAGGGGATGAAGGGGTAATAGAAGCATCACTGAAAAGAGTTGCAGCGTCAAGAATGGCTGTCGTCGACGACGGAATAAAAGCTGTCACAAAATACAGGGTTATTGATAGATTTGAAGAAACCGGCCGGGTGCAATTGCAGCCGGACAGCGGCAGAATGCATCAGTTGCGCGTTCATTTGCAGCACATCGGAAGTCCTATCGTCGGAGACCGTAAATACGGCGGTGTACCGGCAAAGTACCTGATGCTGCACGCGGAACGGCTGGAATTCTATTGGTGTGATGAAAAGGTGGTGTTGAAGGCCCTGCCGCCGTTTTAAATGAGGTCATCAAATGTCCGGCCGGCCGGATATTTGGTAACACTTTGCATCGTCATTCTGTTTAAATTGAAGGAGATCGGGAAATGGAACTTGGACTGAAAAATAAAGTTGCCGTCGTATTTGCCGCCAGCAAAGGACTGGGAAAATCTAGCGCTGTGAAACTGGCGGAAGAAGGTTGCCGGGTGGCCGTCTGTTCACGTGATGAGCGGAATATTGAGAATGCCGCACAGGAAATACGACAGAAGACCGGCGCTGAAGTTTTTTCCGCTGTTGTGGATGTACGGCATAAAGATCAGATCAGCGGGTTTATCCGCGATGTCATAAACAAATGGGGGACGGTGGATGTGCTGGTGACCAATGCCGGCGGACCCCCCGTAAAGTCGTTTGAGGAAACCAGCGACGATGAATGGGAAAAATACTTTCAGATAACCTTGATGAGTGTGGTGACTGCTTTTCGAGCGGTTCTGCCGCAAATGAAAAAACAGAAAAGCGGGAAGATCATCAATATTACTTCAATGTCCGTTAAAGAACCGATTGCCAATCTGGTACTGTCCAATTCGCTGCGACTGGCAGTGGTCGGACTGGCAAAAACCGTTGCGACGGAAGTCGGCCCCTACGGGATTCATGTCCACAATGTGGCGCCGGGGTTTCATGCCACCGACGGACTGGAAAGATTGGTTGAAAAACGCATTGCTGCCGGTGAAACCCGCGAAGCGGTCTATGAAAGCTGGAAAAAAATCGTACCTTTGCGCCGCATCGGCGATCCTGCGGAGTTCGGAGGGCTGGTGGCATTTCTGGCATCCGACCAATCCTCTTACATGACCGGTAACACCATTCAGATTGACGGAGGGCGATTCAGCGGAGCGATGTGAATAACGACAATCGGGGAACACTACGAGAATTAAATGGTTAAGGCAGCCATAATCTCAGGTAACGGATTTCGTTGAAGGATTCAGGTTAAACAATTCAAAAAAAATGTGTAAAAATAAGTAATTCAATTCAAGTGTGTCTACCCGACATTTGCCAATTTTGCTTGCTTTTCAAACCGGGTTAGTCTAACTTGAAACGCTTGTCCGGATTCGTGGAAAACACTATGAAGTGGTTATTTTTATTAATTGTAGGGACTACAAGTTTACCGGCTTTGCCGCTGGTACATCAGATTATTGTTGACGGGGTAATCGATCCGGTTTCTATGGAATACATCGTCGAATCCATAGACCGGGCGGAGGCGGGGAAGGCGGAACTGCTGGTTATCCAGATGGATACGCCCGGCGGCCTGATGCAATCGATGCATGATATCGTAAAACGCATTTTGTCATCTGAAGTGCCGGTTGCCGTATTCATTTCCCCTCCGGGTTCGCGAGCCGGCTCGGCAGGCGTTTTCATTACCATGGCTGCACATATCGCAGCGATGGCGCCGGGAACCAATATCGGTTCCGCGCATCCGGTGACTCTCGGCGGCGGTCAGGACTCTTCACAGGTTATGATGGAAAAAATAGTGAACGACGCCGTTGCCCATATCCGTTCGGTTGCCGAAAAAAGAGGACGCAATGCAGACTGGGCCGAGAAAGCCGTCCGTGAAAGCGGAAACATCACGGAAACTGTGGCGCTGAAAGAAAAAGTTATCGATTATGTGGTACCGACTGTGGACAGTCTCCTGGCTGTGGTTGACGGCCTGGAAGTTGAAGTTCTGAGCGGTAAAAAAGTCCTGCATACAAAAAACGCATCCATTCTCATATTCGAAATGAGCTGGCGCCAGCGGGCACTGGCTGTGCTCAGTAATCCGAATATCGCCTATATCCTGATGTTGATAGGGATATACGGTATATTTTTTGAATTGTATAACCCCGGAGCGGTTTTTCCCGGAGTAATCGGCGGAATTTGCCTGATCCTCGCCCTGTTTTCGTTGCAAACTCTCCCGGTTAATTATGCCGGCGTGTTGCTTATCCTGTTTGCCATCGTACTTTTTCTGCTGGAAATAAAAATTCCCAGTTACGGTATTTTGACAATCGGCGGAGTCATTTCGCTGGTAATCGGGTCGATTATGCTTATTGACAGTCCGCTACCTTTTTTCCAGATCAGCTGGCAGGTTATCGCCGGCGCGGCCATTACCACAACGCTGTTTTTTGCCTTCGCCGTTGGAATGGGCATTAAAGCTCAAACCCGTAAACCGGAAACCGGGCGCGAAGGACTGGTTGGCGAACTCGGTGTTGCCCTGAAAGATATCGGTCCGGAAGGCCCGGTGCAGGTTCATGGGGAAATATGGAAAGCGGTAAGCGGCAAAAAAATAAAAAAAGGACAAAAGGTGATTGTGGAATCGGTTGATCCGCATCATCTCAAAATAAAAGTCAAAGCAGTCAAATAAAGCGGAGGGCCTGATCATGCCGTATTTTGGTGGATTGATAATTTTGGTTATTTTGATTCTGGCGTCTGCTATCCGCATTTTGCGGGAATATGAAAGAGGTGTTATTTTCAGGCTGGGTAGATTGATCGGCGCCAAGGGACCGGGACTGATCATTCTGATCCCGATAATTGATAAAATGGTGAAAACAAGTCTGCGAACCGTAGTGATGGACGTTCCGCCGCAGGATGTTATTACGAAAGACAATGTATCCGTTCAGGTTAATGCCGTGATCTATTTCAGGGTAATTAATCCTGAAAAGGCTGTTGTCGAGGTTGAGAATTATTTATTCGCGACCTCGCAACTTGCGCAGACTACTTTGCGTAGTATTGCCGGTCAGGTGGAACTGGATGAATTGCTGGCGGAGCGGGATAAAATAAACATGGAATTGCAGAATATCATCGATCATCAGTCTGATCCGTGGGGTATTAAAGTGTCTTTGGTTGAAGTAAAACACATCGATTTGCCGCTGGAGATGAAGAGAGCGATGGCCAAACAGGCTGAGGCGGAGCGTGAACGCCGCTCGAAAGTGATCAATGCTGCCGGTGAATTTCAGGCGGCACAGAAGTTGTCGGAAGCGGCGGCAATTATTGAAAAATATCCGGTTGCCCTGCAATTACGCTATCTGCAAACCCTGAGTGAGATCTCCGCAGAAAACAACTCAACGACTATTTTCCCCGTCCCGATCGATCTGTTCCAGCCGTTTATCAAAAAAATGATGTCCGATGATAAGGGTTGATTTTACCGGTGATTAAAGAAATTTTGTTCATATTAATAATTTTTTGGTCATTCGCAGTTGCTCAGGATGAACCCAAAGAAGTTCGGTTGGATTCGGAAATCGAATCATGGCTTGCTGCGGATATTGACGGTACGTTGAAATTGCTGGAGGAAAAAGCAGCGGCGGCGAAGACGGCGGATCATGTGCTGTTTTACAATATTGGCTATTTATATGCTTTGCAGGGCAAAAATTCACGGGCCCTGAAGTGGCTGCAAAAGTCAATAGATATCAACCCGAATTTTCCGTTTGCCTATAAAGAAATCGCCAAAATCTATGAAAGAAGCGGCAATTTGTTCGGGGCGAAAACGACGATTCAGCGCGGTCTGATGAAGGAAACGGATCACAAGATTTTACATCTTGAACTTGCCCGGCTTGAAGCGTTGCTTAAGAACTGGAAATCCGCACGAAAATTGTATGAAGAATTTCTTGCCGATCACGAGTCAAATATTGAAGCAATCACCGGTTTGCTTCAGGCATACCGGAACCTCGGGGAATTGTTACTGGCCGGTGAACTGCTGAAAACCGTAGAAAGCCTGTATCCTGAAAGTAATCTGCTGATTGAGAAATATTATTATTTAAGAGCCATCGGCGATGAAAAACTGGCTGAAGAAATACTGCTGCAATTGTGTCTCGATTATCCAAAATCCGATAATCTTGCCTATCTGAGGGACACGCTTCGGGTCCGGTACAAAAGAGATCATTTGCCGGTCATCGATCCCGTGCCCGAATACAATTACCGGATTAACCCGGAGGAAAGTCTGAATTATACGGTGGAATACGGGTTTGTTACCCTGGGCTGGCTGAAAGTCAGGACACGTGAAAAACAGGTAATTGATGGAAGAACGGTTTACCGGGTCGTATTCTTTGTCGATTCGAACCCGTCATTTGATTTTATTTTATCTTTACACCATATTTACGAATCCTATATAGATGAAAGATCTTTCAATGCGATCCGTTCGAGACTTTACACACCGGATGATGATGAATATATTGTTCGTATGTATTTTTGCGATTACGATGAAAATATATTCAGAGCGTACAAGGTATGGCAGGACGGTCATTTCGAATTGCAGGTAAAGGATCTGCCGCGGATGGCACAGGACGGAACATCGATGCTGTTTTATGCCCGCGGAGTTTTATCGCAAAATACCGGTGGAACGACAACCGTAATAATTAATGAAAATTACAAGCTGGGGCATATCACCTATTTGGATGAGTTTGAAGAAATAGAGGCGGGAGATAAAGAATACGATGCCATGAAAATTTTCGCCAGAGCCGATTTCGAGGGTATTGCCGGTATGAGCGGCGATGCATGGGGCTGGTTTACGAATGATGACCAGCTGATCCCGATTATGGGAAAACTGAAGATACTCATTGGTTCAATTACCCTGGAACTGCAATAAAAAGTTCTTTCACTTTAGACTTTTTTAACTCAATGATAAACGGGGAAAATGAAAAAACATTTTACAATTCTGATTTTGAGTCTGATATTAAGTGGTTGCAGTCTTAACCAATTCATTATCCGCCAGACCGGTACGATTCTGGAATACGGTATTGAGGCCATGTATGAGGAAACAGACCTGGTGCTGGCTGAACAGGCGCTGGCGGGTAATTTGAAACTGCTGGAGGGCATGACCAAAGGTGACCCTGAGAACAAAAAACTGTTGTTGATGACGGCGCAGGCTTATGCCGGTTATGCGTTGGGATTTGTGGAAGACAGTGCTCCGGAGCGGGCAAAAGTATTGTATTTACGCGCCCGCGATTTCGGTCTGCGGGTTTTACGTATGAATGATTCATTCCGTGCGGCCGAAAATAAGCCCGTGGCGGAATGGGAAACGGCGGTAAAGCAATTTGATACGGACGACGTTGACGCCCTGTTCTGGACGGCTTTTTCATGGGCCGGATGGATCAACCTCAGTCTGGATAACCCGAGGGCTTTTATCGATCTGGCCAAGGTACAGGTGCTGATGCAGCGGGTACTGGAGCTGAATGAAAGCTATTTTCACGGCGCCGCCGATCTGTTTTTCGGCAGTATCTGGGGTACCAGACCACGTATGCTGGGCGGTGATCCCGAAAAGGCGAAAAAATATTTTGAGCGGAATCTGGAAATTACCGGCGGGAACTTTTTACTCACCTATATCTATTATGCGAAATACTATGCCGCCAAAACACTGGATGAAGAAAAATTTGATGAATTAATTAAAAAAGTGGAAAATACACCGGTTGATGTGTTGCCGGGATATCAATTGCTGAATGCCATCGCCAAACGCAAGGCGGCATTATTGAAAGAACAGCGGGAAGAGATATTTTAGTCTGTAAACGGAAAATGCGAACGGAGATTGGAAATTATGATACGAATGCTGATAGTTTTCTTTTTGATTGTGACTGTTTCACTGCAGGCCGGGGTAAAAATAAAATTTGCAACCCTTGCTCCCGAAGGCTCCACGTGGATGAACGTGATGAAGGACTATGCCAAAGCGGTCAAAGACGCAACAAACGGTGAAGTCAGTTTCAAAATATATGCCGGCGGCGTCTCCGGTGATGAAAAAGATGTCCTGCGTAAAATGCGTATCGGGCAGCTGCACAGCGCCGGATTCACCGGTGTCGGTCTGGGAGAAATCCTGCCGGAAGTCCGCATTCTCGATTCCCCGTTCTTGTTTAAATCCTATGAAGAAGTGGATTATGTGACCAGCCGGTTATTCGACTACTTCGCGCAAAAATTCGAACAAAAAGGTTATGTACTGCTGGGCTGGGCCGAGGTTGGTTTCGTGTATGTGTTCACCAATAAACCCGTACGTTCGCTGAACGACATGAATGGCATAAAAATGTGGATGTGGGAAGGTGATCCGATTGCGGTTCAGACCTTCAGCGCCATGAATGTCAGTCCGATACCGCTTTCGATAACGGATGTATTAACTTCACTGCAAACCAATCTGATCAACGGTATTTATGCATCGCCGCTGGCCTGTGTGGCGTTACAGTGGCACACCAAAATAAAATATGTACTGGATTTACCGCTGGCCGATTCGAACGGCGCCGTTCTCATTTCAAAAAAACGTTTCAACAAATTAAGCCCGGAGAATCAGCAAAAACTGAAGAAGTTGTCCTGGGAATATTTTGGCAAGCTGACCCGGCTGAGTCGTGAAGACAACGCCAAATCGCTGGAACTGATCAAGGAAGCCGGGATTCAGTTCACAAATATAACCGATACCGCTGAAATTGCCGGTTTCAATGCCTCCGGGAAAAAAGCACGGCAGGCGCTGGTCGGTAAACTGTACGATCAGGAACTGCTGGACCGGGTGGAAGGCATGCTGACGGAATTTCGCAGTAAAAACGGGAAATAGTTCTTTATTGGAAACAGAGGTGATGATTTATCTGAAAATGAATGAGCGGTGCAGCTAAAATGCTTATGAAAATTTTCCGGCTTATTAATGTAAATATTGAAAAAATTGAGAATATAGTTCTCGTATTGATATTATCAATAATGGTGCTGCTTTCCTTCCTGCAGGTGGTGTTGCGTAATTTTTTCGATCAGGGCATACTGTGGGGGGACATCCTGCTGCGTCACCTGGTATTGTGGGTCGGTTTTGTCGGTGCCTCGCTGGCCACCCGTGAAGAGAAACATATCAATATTGATCTGTTCACCCGTTTTCTGAAACCGCGCGGACAGGATATTGCGCGCATCGTAACGAATCTGTTTGCCGTTTATATCTGCTGGCTTCTGGCCGACGCCGGCTGGACCTTTGTACAGGATGAAAAAATGGCCGGTACACTTATTTTTAATGAAATTCCCGTATGGTATTTTCAGATCATTATTCCCATCGGTTTTTTACTCATGTCATTCCGTTTTTTTATTTCCGTTCTTGAACACAGCATTCATTTTTTCAAACAACAGGAAACCGGCGCATGACGGAATTGCTGTTCGGTCTGTTACTGTTACTGCTGGCACTGTTCGGAACCAGCCTGTTTGTGATTATTGCGGCGGTTGCTCTGCTGGCCTTTTTTTATGCCGATATCGACGCCTCAGCCGTGATTATCGAATTGTATCGCCTGGCCAGTCAGCCGGTTCTGCTGGCGATCCCGCTGTTTACTTTTGCCGGTTACCTGCTGGCTGAAAGTAAGACGCCGCAACGGCTGGTCAACCTGTCGCGCGCGTTTTTTTCCTGGCTGCCCGGCGGCCTGGCTATTGTTACCCTGATCTCCTGTGCGATTTTCACGGCTTTTACCGGTGCTTCCGGGGTGACCATTATCGCTCTCGGTGGTTTGCTGTACCCGGTCCTGCAGGAAGAAAACTATCCTGAAAAATTTAATCTGGGCATTCTGACTTCATCCGGGAACCTGGGTCTGTTGTTTCCTCCCAGTTTACCGATCATTTTATACGGCCTTGTATCCAGCACCAGCATCGACAAATTATTCATTGCCGGAATTATTCCGGGAACAATTATGATTGTCCTGCTATCCGTTTACAGCGTGTACAAGATGCGAAAAGTGCATACGCAGACGGAACCGTTTTCCGGCAAAAGGGCCTGGCAGGCGATAAAAGAAGCAGCCTGGGAAATTCCGTTGCCGTTTATTATTCTGTTTGGCATTTACGGCGGATTTTTTACAGCGACCGAAGCGGCGGCGGTGACCGCGTTTTATGTTCTGATCGTCGAGGTGTTTATTTACGGGGATATCGATATTAAAAAGGGACTGCCGAAGGTAATGCGCGACAGCATGATTCTGGTGGGCGGTATCCTGGTGATTCTGGCTGCGGCGCTGGGGCTGGCCAGCTATATGATTGACGCTGAAATTCCGATGCAGATTCTGGCCTGGATGCAAACATTTATAACGTCGAAATTCGCTTTTCTGCTGGTTCTGAATATTTTCCTGCTGGTCGTCGGAGCGCTGATGGATATTTTTTCTGCTATCATGGTGGTGGTACCGCTGATCATTCCGATTGCGCAAAATTTCGGTGTCGATCCGGTGCATCTGGGCGTGATCTTTCTGGCCAACCTGGGCATCGGTTATTCCACGCCACCGGTGGGTATGAACCTGTTTATCGCTTCGTTCCGCTTTGAAAAACCGATTATGAAACTTTATATCGCGACGATTCCTTTTATTATCATTTTGTTGGTCGCCCTGGCTATCATTACCTACATTCCGGAACTGAGTCTGTGGCTGGTTCGGTAACCGGTCGGATTGAGATGACAACCGGTTACAATCCGAAAAATACAATATCACAATTCTAAAGTTATTCGAGCCTTCACCGATTCGGATATCTTTAAAATTCAGAATTTATTATTCAAAAACAGATTTTATTTTTGACTCGAAGCGCTCTCTTTAATAAAATGATACCTCTGTCAATTATCAGGAGTCTATATGCGTTTTCTGCTCAACGGTGTTGAGACCAATTATACAGGTGACCCGGAACAATCGCTGCTGAATTACCTGCGTGAGGAGGCCGGAATTATTTCGCCGAAGGATGGCTGTGCACCGCAGGCGGCCTGCGGCTGTTGCGCGGTTGAACTGAACAAAAGAACGGTGCTGTCCTGCGTAACGCCGATGCGCAAAGTGGACGGCGGTACCGTAATTACCACGGAGGGAATGGAAGAACTGGAGAAGAACGCTTTTGTCACGGCTTTTGCCGAGAAGGGCGGCGTGCAGTGCGGTTTCTGTATTCCGGGTATCGTCATGCGCGCCAGGACGCTGGTGGCCAAAAACCCGCACCCTTCGCGTGAAGAGATCGCCAAAGCGCTGACCAATCATTTGTGCCGCTGTACCGGGTATGTAAAAATTATCGACTCAATAGAATACGCCGCCGAACTGATCCGCGAACGGAGATTTACTAAAATTGATCGCGACAGCGGAAAAGTGGGAACCCGTATGCCGAAATACGAAGCCGAGGCGCTGGTGCTGGGGCAGCGACCCTACGTATGCGATTATAAAATTCCCGGTATGCTGCACGGCGCGCTGCGGTACAGTGATTATCCCAAAGCCAGAGTATTACGCATAAACACGGAAACAGCTGCCGGAGTCCCGGGTGTTCAGCGGATTTTAACAGCGGAGGATGTGCCGGGCGAACGCAGGGTCGGCCTGATCGTCAATGACTGGCCGTTGTTTATCGCCGCAGGTGAGACGACACACTATATCGGCGATGTGCTGGCACTGGTTGTGGCGGACGATGAGGAAACGGCGCGCAAAGCGGCAAAAATGATAGAGGTGGAATACGAAGTACTGCAGCCGGTGACCGATATGCATGAGGCTGTGAAACCGGACAGTCCTCAGGTTCATCCCGGCCGCAGCAATGTGCTGGAGCAGTGTGTCGTTAACCGGGGAAATGCGGACAACGCACTGGAAAATTCCGCCTATGTAGTTCAGCACACCTACAAAACGCAAACCGTCGAACACGGTTATATGGAACCGGAAGCCTGCCTGTCCCAGCCCGACGGTGACGGCGTAACGGTGTTTTCACAGAGCCAGGGCGTTTACGAAGACCGCCGCCAGATTGCTTCTCTGCTGGGACTGCCGGAGAAACTGGTAAATGTTCAACTGGTTCCGAACGGCGGCGGATTCGGCGGCAAAGAAGATATGTCGGTGCAGGGACATACGGCATTGGCCGCCTTTCTTCTGCAGCGGCCGGTAAAAGTAGTGCTGAACCGTGAAGAGTCTATCCGTATGCATCCCAAGCGTCACCCGATTGAATTGAATTTCACCCTCGGCTGTGATGAGCGGGGCAAGCTGACGGCACTAAAGGCTTGCATCATCGGCGATACCGGCGCCTATGCCAGTGTGGGCATGAAAGTGCTTGAACGGGCGGCGGGTCATTCTACCGGCGCCTACAGGGTACCCAACGTGGATGTGATCAGTACGACGGTATACACGAATAATATTCCCAACGGTGCCATGCGGGGCTTCGGCGCCAACCAGGCCAATTTTGCCATGGAATGCGCCCTCGATGAATTGTGTGAGAAGGGCGGCTTTGACCGCTGGCAGTTCCGTTTCGACAATGCGCTGAGCGAAGGGGATATGACCGCCACCGGCCAGGTTTTGAAAGGGGGAGTCGGTGTGCGCGAAACGCTGCTGGCTGTGAAGGACGAGTTTAAATCGGCCGGATACGCCGGGTTGGCCTGCGGCATCAAAAATACCGGCATCGGAAACGGGATGAATGATGAGAGTACGGTAAAAATTTCGATAGACGGTGCAAAGCGCGTAACCATTCATCACGGCTGGTGCGAAATGGGTCAGGGTATTCACACCATGGCGGTACAAACGTTGTGTGAGGAAACCGGAATCGACCCGGCGATGGTGCAGGTGGAAGTGTCGACCAGAGACGAAGCCCCGGCGGGGATGACAACAGCCTCCCGGGCAACCTCGTTGCTGGGTAATGCGATTATCAATGCCTGCAGACAATTAAAATCCGATTTGCAAAACAGCAGTCTGGAGCAGTTGACCGGACGTACCTACAGCGGAGCCTGGGTATGTGACTGGACCACCAAACCGGGCGAGGAGGCGGACGAAATCGTTACGCATTATTCATACAGCTACGCCACGCAACTGGTTATTCTGGACGATGACGGTAAAATTAAAAAAGTAGTTGCAGCGCACGATGCCGGAAGAATCATGAATCCGACTTTGTTTGAAGGGCAGATTGAGGGCTCGGTACACATGGGGTTGGGCTACGCGTTGAGCGAAAAACTTGAATACGAAAACGGCGTGCCGAAAAGTTACCGGCTGCGCGATTGCGGAATTTTACGTGCCGGAGAAATGCCTGAAATCAAGGTAATCGGTGTGGAAGTGAAAGACCCGCTGGGTCCCTACGGCGCGAAGGGTGTCGGCGAAATCGGTCTGGTTCCTACCGCACCGGCCGTTGCCAATGCTTTATGGAAATATGAGGGGAAAAGGATATTTGAATTACCAATAAAAAATAAAGAAAGAAAAAGGAAGTCAAAATGAGTAAAAACGCCGGAGTTACTTCCTCTAAAATAAAATTCTGCGATTTGCGCTGCGAGCATGCCGATTTCGCCAAAGAGGAAGCTCTGGACGGATCGGGAACCTGTCGTACTTTTATGGCCATCTGGTGTAATGATCTGCATAAGCACGTTGCCAAAAATGCGCCGTGCGAAGTGCTGTTCGGTGCCCGCCGGCCCAAAACGGCTTTTTGAATATGGCAGTCTATCTAAAGAATGCAACTTATATCGACTGGCGGGATGGGACGATCACCAGCGGTAATCTACGGGTGGAAGAAGGAATTGAAGACGGAATAAAATTCATTGATAAGTGTCCGCAGGAGGCGCTGGATTGCAGTGGGAAAATCGTAACCCGCAGCTTTGTAAATGCCCATCACCATGTATATTCGGCTTTGGCGCGCGGGATGCCCTTCCCGAAACAAACTCCGCAGAGCTTTTATGAAATCCTGCAATATATCTGGTGGAACCTGGATAAAAAACTGGATGCGGAAATGATCCGTGCTTCGGCGCTGGTTACGGCCATGCAATGCGCCGGAAACGGGGTTACCTTTGTAATTGATCATCACGCATCGCCCAATGCGGTAAGCGGTTCGCTGGAAATTATTGCCGATGCGTTTGATGAGGTCGGCATCGGGCATCTACTGTGCTGTGAACTGTCCGATCGTGATGGTGCGAGCAGCCGGGATGCCGGTCTGCGGGAGACAGAAAAATATCTTCAAATGCGGCCGGGGCTGGTGGGATTGCATGCTTCGTTCACAGTAGGGGACGAGCTGCTGCAGCAAGCCGTACAATTGGCCGGACGATACGACAGCGGCATTCATATTCATGTGGCCGAAGATGTAGTTGATCAGCAACGGTGTGAAAAGGAATACGGGATGCGTGTGGTGGAAAGGCTGAAAAAAGCCGGGGTGCTGGATTTCCCAAAAACCATTCTGGCGCACGCCATTCATTTAAATGAAAACGAACGCGGCATTCTCAAAAATTCTCCGGCATGGATCGCGGTGAACACCGAAAGCAATCTGAATAACGAAGTTGGACTTTTTGATGGCAGAGGGGTGAATGAAGGTCGGATCATGCTGGGTACCGACGGCATGCACTCCGATATGCTGCAAAGCGCCCGCACGCATTATTTCACTCATAAGCGGCACGAAAAACTAACACCGCTGACCGCATACCGGCGCCTGCGAGGAGGTCACGATTTTTTAAGGCAAAACGGGTTCGCCGGTGATGGTGAAAACAATCTGATCATTTTGAATTATAATGCCCCAACCCCGGTTTCTGCTGAAAACTGGGCAGGACATTTTTTTTACGGGCTATCTTCTGCACATATTGAGTCGGTTATCGCCCGGGGCAAATTCATCATCCGGGATCGAAGCATTCAGACGGTTAATGAACAACAAATCCTGGAGGAAGCGAAAAAGCAGGCCGGCCGATTATGGAAATTACTTTAACTTTTTCTTAAAGACCTGCCCGACGGATCAGAATGCGCATACTTATCCACACCAGAATACCGGTTACACCGATCCCGTACCACAACGTATGCACACCGAAGCTTTCGTAAATAAACGTACCGCTTGCCGGGCCGATGACCAGTGATAATGAAAAAGTCAGCGTAAACAACCCCATGTAGCTGCCCCGATTGGCGTCTCCTGCACGGTTGGCCACGAATCCTGCAAACTGAGGAAAAACAAGCATCTCGCCGACGGACCAGATGATCACGGAAAAAGCGGCGAACAGGAAACCGCTGCCCAGGGGCAGAACAGCGAATCCGGTGAACAGGAACAGGCACCCGGTGGCAATAACTTTCATGGTATGTTTGTTTTCCAGCGCATGAATCAGCGGCATTTCCACCAGCGTGACGAGAATGGCATTCAGTCCCAGAAGTAATCCGATGCGGTCTTCGGTGAGCAGGTAAACAGATCGCATGTGCAACGGCCAGGTATTAAACAGCTGCACAAATACCAATCCCATGACCAGAATTAAACCGAGCAGTAACAGGTATACATGGTCTTTCCAGGGCGAAGCCGCTTCCCGCCTGCTTTCACTGGGGGCCGTTTGGTGCAGGTGACGGAATGATTTCCACAGCATGATTATGAGTAAAGCGGCCGTCAGACAGGTTATGCCATCCACCCAGAACAGGTAATGGTAATCATAACGTGCCAGGAATCCCCCCACCGCCGGCCCGATGGTGATTCCGATATTTATCGCCAGCCGGTTCAGTCCGAAACCACGGGCGCGTAATTCCGGCGGACAGGCCATCGCCATGGCTGTGCCGTTGGCAGGACGAAAGGCTTCCGCTACGACGGCAATAAAGAACAACAGCAAAGCAATGGTCATGAAATCTGTCGGCAGAGAAAGAGCAATGAAACCGATTCCCGTAAGCAGCAGGCTGTACAATTGTACCCGAACGGCACCGATGCGGTCGGTCAGCCAGCCGCCGAGAAATGAACCGGCCATTGCACCGAGTCCGTAAATGCTGATCAGCTGCCCGGCCGCCGCAGCGGAAAAATCCAGTTGAGAAGTGACGTACAGCGCCATGAAAAACAGCACCATGGTACCGCTGCGGTTTACCAGCACAACCAGGGCCAGCAGCCAGGCCATGGACGGCAATCCGCGATAGGCGCTGAGGTAACGGTTAAACAGAATCTTCACCGGTGAAAATATTCCTCTGACTTTTTGAATTAATTCCGAGCAGAGCAAATATTAATTGTTTGAAATACAAATGACAAGTGACACTTTGCGTGTCACAGCTTATTGTCCTGTTTTTACAAAAAAAAACCCCGGTTGTTCGAACAACCGGGGTTTCTGGTAAAGCAGTACTAAAATTACAATTTATAGTTTTGTAACATTCGTTGCTTGCAGTCCCTTAGGTCCCTGTCCGATTTCGAACTCGACCTGATCGCCTTCTTCAAGCGATTTGTATCCGTCGCCCTGAATGGCGTTATAATGAACGAATACGTCTTCACCCTGTTCTCTGGCGATGAAACCATAACCTTTGGATCCGTTGAACCACTTAACTGTTCCTTTTTCCATGGCATTAGTCCTTCTTAAAAAAATTACAACTTACGTACATCTTGTTTTCTGCTCATTTGAAAAAACCGTGTTGAACACGTTTGTTTTATTCTCCACGATCTCTTTTGATGTTAATTTGAAGCTAATAAGCAGTTAACATTAAAACACAAAAAGCGGGAAAAACAGAGCACATTTATTTGGTGACAACAATATACAGCCCTGAAACAGTAATAGCAACATTATTTTTAAATCCGGTAATCGGAGTTTAAATAAGATAATCCGGGAAGTTCGGGAAATCGGCCTTCGGGATAAAAGATTTTGGCCGGCATAAATTCTGCAGAAAAACTCTTGCCTCCGTCATATTGTTACCCGTTGTTTTATCCCGCGTCAATTCGATAGCTTATTACCGCTTCAGCAACAGTCGCACTCAATTATTTTCAGAAAACAGGTTTTGAGAAATACTGTTCTATTCCGGAGCGTTCGTGTATTAATACCATGTAGCACCTGATAAGTGAAAGTTCCCGGCATAATTAATATTGATAAGGCATCACAAAAAAAACAGGGCAAAAGAAAAATGAATTCGGCGGATTTAACATACTGAAGAATTTGACACGATTTACCGTTACAGTGCTCTGATTTTTTAAAACCTTTTAACAAAAATCTAATTAATTTCAGTTGTATTCACCTTTAAATTAAACTACCTTACACATAACCCAATAACCCGAATTCGGAGAATCAAGTGTCGCCAGGGAAACTGATTTACGGTTTGTTTTTACTGCCCGGCCTGCTGACCGCAGTAGTTCCGGCACAAAGCCACAATCTCAGCGATACACTGCGGGTACTGAGTTTCAACATCTACGGCGCACCGGACAGCAACTGGCCTGTCCGTCGCAGCATGATTCTCGATAACCTGGTTGAATTACAACCGGATATTATCGCTCTGCAGGAAGTGGTCGAAACTCCGGGAACCGGCGGTGCAGACAACCGTGCCCGGATTTTGTCCGATTCACTTTACTTCATGACCGGAACCCATTACGAATACCGCTGGCAACGCACCCATTTCTCCTGGAACCAGTTCGACGAAGGCATCGCTGTTCTCAGCCGGTACCCGATACTGGACAGCGGATTCATCGAACTGCCGCCCGGGCTGTTCAGTCGAAAAGCTCTCTGGTGCCGGGTGCTCACCCCCGCCGGCATCGTCAATTTTTTCGATACCCATCTTTCCTTCGGCAACCAGGAAGCAGTCCGCCTGGCACAGGTTCGGTCATTGAAACAGTATGTGGCGGGCATCGTGAGTGATTCCACCGCCGTGCTTACTTTTGTGAGCGGAGATTTTAATACCGGTCCGGTTTCCCCGCCGATTGAACTGATGGTTAATACCGACAGCCTCGGCATGCGCTATCTGGATACGTGGCGGGAAGCCAATCCCGGCCAAAACGGATACACGATTCCGTCGGATAATCCTTCCGACAGAATTGATTACGTTTTTCTGCTCGATAACCATCGGGGCCGGATTCATGACCTGCGATTGGTTTTCGATCAGTCCAATACGGAAAATATATATCCCTCCGATCATATTGGTGTACTGGGTACCTTCACATCTACCCTGCATAAACCGCAGATCAGTATCATTTCACCGCTGGCGGGAGCAATCGTTTCCGGGGAAACCCCGATAAACTGGTCAATTGCATCGCCGCCGGAACCCCTGAGCGTCACTCTTTACCTGAGTAGTGACGGCGGGCGCAGCTGGTGGCAGGAATTCAGCGGCCCGGCCGGAGGCAATCCGTACAACTGGAATACGCTGCAGGTGGACGACGGCTCGCATTATCTGCTGCGAATCGTGGCGGAAGGGGATAGCAGTTTTGCCATGGCGCAAACATCCGGTACGTTCACGGTTAACAATCCGGGTAATGCAGCCCCTGAAATTGACCTGCGCTCGCCACGCGGAGGCGAACTCGCTTCGGACATCTGGGAAGTGCAATGGGATGCGGCGGATGCCGATGGAGATTCATTAAGCATTGCATTGGATTTTACTACCAACGGTGGCCGGTCATGGCAAACGCTGGTTACCGGCTTTCCGAACACAGGAGTATTCAGCTGGAACACCCGCGGTTTTCCCAATTCCCCTTTTTACCGTATGCGCCTGAGATGCTCCGATCAATCCGTCGAAACGGCCGATACGTCGCAGGTATTCGAAGTATATAATGAACGAATCGTACTGCCGCAGGAAACCACCGACCATATTGCCGGAACTGCCGGTGCGGCTATTACCGTTCTCGTGGTAGACCCGGACAGCGTCCGCGACGGTAATCGTTACCGCATCACCTTCGACGATTCATCTTCCGGATCGAAAAGCTACAGGGTGCGGAATCTGACCAGCGGCGACACGCTGGTTGAAAACGCAACACAAATCGACGGAGTTACGGAAGGGCCGGCCTTTGAAGGGCTGCGTCTGGTTATTAATGATTTCGATCCGCCTCAGGTCAACCCGGACAGCACCCGCTGGCATACGGGTACTTCCACACTGGAACTGTCCGTTTTCCTGCCTACCCTGAATATTGACGGGCAAATCATTACCGGTACTCCCTGGCCCGCCGATTACAGTATCACCTTTTTTGATTCGGTGGTCGACACTTCGAGCAGCGCCTTCGGCGCTCCGCCCACGCCAATGAAATTCAAAGTGCGTAATCTGTCCGCCGACCGTCTGTCGGATGTGATTTTTCTCGACGCCGATAACAATCTTACGCTTTCTCAGGCCGACATGCTTTACCTGCTGGAGCCCGATTCCACCGGCAACCCCATTTTTATCTGGGCCCTTTTCGCCTCCGGCCAACCCGATGCCGTTCTGCCGCAGGCCGGCGATGAATATATCATTGCTACCCTCAAACCACTCACACGATTTGATATTTATGAATTTGTACCCGGTCTGACCGCGGTCGGTGAATCGGGACCGACCGTACCACAGGAATTTAAATTGTTCCAGAATTATCCGAACCCCTTCAATTCATCGACCACCATCCGGTACTTCCTGCCCCGTTCGGCCGGCGTGACGCTTCGGGTGTTCAATTTGCTTGGACAGGAAATACGTACATTAGTTGATGAACAGCGACAGGCAGGGGAATGGACGGTTCAATGGGATGGCAGAAACCAAAGCGGCGGCAGTGTCGGGTCCGGAATTTATATCGTGAAATTGCTGGTGGAAGAGCAGGCTGCTTCTTCCAGGGCGAATGTCGTCACCAGTAAAAAAATGTTACTGATAAAGTGAAATTAAAAAACCCCACGCTGATGCATGGGGTGTGTTCGCTTCAAATTTTTTATATCTCCGATGCACAACCGTTTATTCATTCGGCTCAATCGGCAGGTCAATGGTCAGTGTTTTGCCTGCCGAGACTATCACCGTCCGTTCGGATTCTCCCAGCGCTTCGTGCCATATTTTCAGTTTGTGCACACCGGGCGGGATTTGCGGCAACACGTAATAGCCATTCTCATCGGTGGCGGCAACGAAATTGTTGCTGTGTACAATGATAAACGACTTCATCCACGGATGGACGTCGCACACAAATTCATACACGCCGGTCTTTTCAAGTAGCTGCGACTGTCTGGCCAGATCGGAGCCCGGTATCTGCGGAATATTGAACAGGGTTTCCTTTACATCTTCATTTTTTACAAATAAAGCGTGCACGTTATGGAATACAGGGTCTTCATTGATAATATTCAGTTTGGATCCGATCGTTGCGGTTTGCACATGAGGTATATAAGTGCAGCCTTTCTGCTCGAGGCTGATCTCGCGCCCGGCAATTCCTGCCGATTTGGCGGTCGCACCCATCAGTTTCAGCCGAAACACTACATTTTTTAAGCCGCCTTTTTCACCTACTACAAACTCCTCGGATTTTTTATGAACACCACAGGCCTTGTGATCGCGGGTCACCTTGATTTCTTCCGCTTTGGGTGCAGCTCCTTTAAAAGTTACATGGCCTTCAATTGCGCCGGTGGCAGCGCTGGTATTTTTTTTACCGGCGCTGCCTGAAAAACCCGTATTGACCATGAAAGCCAGAATCAACGAACCAATGGCTGCCGCAATCATTTTTCTTTTTTTCATATGTTCACCTTATTTTAAAATGAATACCTGATAAAGGATTGAATAGATTGTGATACACTTCGTGACATACATTTCAGATAAATACAAAATGCTGAAAAAAATGGATGCTGAATTCATGTAATCGGAAATTCTACTCACAAGCTTAAGCATCCGGCATTCCGTCACCGTATCTTATTGTTGTTTTTGCAATTCTTAACCCTTCTCTTTTTCTTATCCACCGAATTTAAATCGCTTTTTCTTTGGAGCGATGCTCAGCAGGAAATCATAAATATATCCTGCTTCATCACCGGTGACGGCTCCTTTCCAATCCGGACAGGACAGTGGCTCGCTGCCCTCTGTGGCCAGTCGCTGCGGCCGGTGACCGCTCATCAGCCAGTCGGTCAATTGCGCTTTATCCATTTTGCGGGCCACACGTGTCAGGCGGGGCATCTGTTCCTTCGGTGCAGCATTGGGATTCCGGTATCCACTTTCTCCGCGCCGGCCGTGGCAGCCGTCGCAGCCGAAACGCCGGTAAAACATTTCACCGATTTCCCGTGGTCGGCTGTCGAGAAAGAAAATGACGTTCTCTTCCCACTTTTTGACCTCGCTGTTTCTCTGCCCCTGCTGCGATGTAACAAACGCCGCCAGCGCCTCGATTTCGCCCGGTGTCAAACCGAAATCGGGCATGAAAGTGTCGGGTTTGTAGGCGGGAGGATTCTTCAACCAGTTCTTTTCCCATTCAACCGATTTACGCCGTCCCAGCCAGGTCAGGTTTGGTCCGATAAATCGTCCCTTGCTTCCGATTCTGTGACAGGCGAAACAGTCATAGCTTTTGAACAATTGTTCGCCTTTTTCGGCAGGATTGCCGCTGCCGGCCAGAATCATTTGCGGATCGAATTCTTTTTTAAGGCGGGACAATACATCGACCAGTTCGTTCAATTCCTGCTCCGAAAACTGGAAATTCGGCATCCTGGTCCCGTTTTTCACATCATTCGGATTAATCAGCCAGCGGCGCAGCCAGTCCGCACTGCGCCGGTTGCCCACCTGATCCAACCCCGGACCGACCGTTCCGCCTTTGCCGCCGATTGAATGACAGGTAAGACATCCTTTTTGCTGAACAATACCGTTGTTTATAAAACCCGCCACCGCCACAGAAACGGCCGCTTCCCTTTCACCGCCGGCAGTCGCCTGCCGCACCGAAGACGTGGAACAGGCAACCGGCAAAAGGGATGCAAGAAAAATGTAATAATAATAAAATCGTTTCAATCGGGAGAAAACAGGCATGCTCAGTTACCTACTTTTACATTATCACCGTTGCTGAGCGAGGTGACATATTTTGCCAGATAATAGGATTCCGGGCTGTCCAGCGGCAACCGTTTGCCGCCCATGAACATACGAATACAATTATTATTCATTTGTTCCAGCGTGATCACTTCATTGTTGGGAACCTTGTATTTCGGGAAGCGGGCTGAAGCACCGATCAAAGTCGGGATGGGCAGCTTGTAAGGACCATGACCCATTTTCTCGGGAATCTCCACTTCACCGCCGGTGGTGGTGCCGTTCGGATGGCAGGAATTACAATTACGGCCGTTTTCACTGAGACTGGTGTCGAAAAACAATTTTTTACCCAGTGCCAGCGCTTCGGCTTCTTTTTTCATCATGTACTGCTTGCGGCCGTTCATATCCATCATCATTACTCTCTTCATATTGCCCAACGCTTCATCCATGGTACCTTTGTTCATCTCACCGTGGGTTTCCGGTTTGTGCCGCGACCACATGCTGCAACCGGCAACCAGAACAATAAACAGCAACATGATTACGGAAATTATTCGACTGGATACTTTCATTATTCATTCTCCTCTTTATTCTGCAAACTTCGATTATTTACCCGAACCGACGGCAACTTCATTTTCATTACTCAAGGAAGTGACATACATGGCAAGTGCCACCGATTCGCGCGATTTCAACGGAAGCGCTTCACCACCCATGAACATCTTTATACAATTATTATCCATTTGCGCCAGGGTGATAACACGATCATTCGGTACTTTAAATTTAGGGAAACGGGCTGAGGCGCCGATCAGCGTCGGTATCGGCATCTTCATCCGGGTCATCGGAACCTGTGCTTCTCCGCCGGTGGTGGCCCCGCCCGGGTGACAGGAATTACAATTCTGTCCGTTCCTGCCCAGTTTGCTGTCGTGGAAAAGGGTCTTTCCATAGTCCAGCATTGCCTGCTGTTTCTTCATCATATGCTGCTTACGTTGCTGCATGTTCATGGACATCACGGCGTCCATGTTTTCCATAGACGTCATCAGATCGCCCATGCCCATCATTCCGGCCATCATACTGCAGGCCGTAAGAACAAATGCGGCAACCACAAATACAACAAGAATCTTTACCTTCGTACGCATAAGTCTGTCCTCCTTGTTTAGGTAACCCGTTAAGAATACGGGCAAGGTTAAATCTACGGGAAGATTCAAAATATAATTCTGCTTACAAATCCGTCTGTTGAATAAAAAGGTGTCTTTGAAATGTAATTCGCGCTACAAATAAACAAGGGAATTTTTAAATCAGAATATTCACGATTAACTAAAAAACACAAAATCCTGCGATTTCAATAAAATTCTTTAAATTATAAAAATATTATGAATATGAATTTTCAGTTTTTAAAAATTCTTTATACTTTACGGAAGGATTATCGTAAAATTCCCTTTCTTAAACCCTTTTCCGATATTTAAAATTGTAACGGAGACAAAAAATGAGCGAGAAAAGAATTCTGCCGGCATTTCTTCTTTGTTTGTTTTTCGGGGTGTTCGGTGCACATCGTTTCTTCGTCGGCAAAATCGGTACCGCAGTTCTGCAATTGCTTACCATCAGCGGTCTTGGAATCTGGATGATGGTCGACCTGATCATAATTATCACCGGTTCTTTTACTGACTCAGAGGGCAAGCGGATTACGCAATGGACATAACTTCCGGCGAGAGTATTCCGGACACCCCGGATATTCCGGGTAAATAATATGGTAGTTGTCAGGAAAACGGAAAAAGTTTCCAACAACGGTTTAATTCAGCCGGTTTGTACGTAATTCTGCATTCCGAAATATGAATTACCGGGATTGCGGGGTAGCAATCAGGATTTTATCCTCAGCAGACCGACGGATATATATCCCCTTGCAGATTTATCGCAAAATCGCGGCAATGACCGGAACGAATTTTATGGGATCTGATTCACGGCGCTTCCGTCTACCGTAATCTTGCGCAAAGCCAGCGAAAGAAAAAATACCAGCAACATTATGGCTGACGACAGAATGAAAATATGTCCGGCCAGCCACTCATACAATATTCCCCCAACAATCAAACCGATGATACTGGCCAGACTGCCCAAACTGCCGGCCAGGCCCTGTACTGCGCCCTGGTATTCTTTTTTCGCCGATTTGGAAAGCAGCGCCATAACCGAGGGCCACATGATACCGTTTCCCAGCGAAATCAAAAGGGCGGCTGCGTACATGATTATTGTCGCAGTCGATGTAAACAGCAAAAATCCGCCGATAAGAATCACGTTACCGGCAACGATCAGTTTCGATTCTTCGTACTTTTTCGACAGGCGGCTGAGCAGCGGACCCTGTACCGATCCCATTGCCAGCCCGAAAAATGAAAAAAACAGTCCGGTATCGCTGAGTTGCCAGTGCAGCTCTTTCACCGCGTACACCGGAAAGGCGATATAAAAAAAGTTAAAGCCCAGAAACACGAAAAAATAGATTGCCAGCAAGCGGCGCACAGGGGCCATTCCGAGAATTTCACGGAAACCGACCGGCTCCGAACCGGTCGGTTGAAAACAGTCTTTTAATTCCTGTCCCAGAAGTTTGCGAACGCCACCCGGTAAAGGATCGCTGTCCAGTTCACAATGCTCCGGTTCCTTCAGTGCAAAAATTATCAGCAGGGCAGCCACTACTGAAATGGCAATGGCTGCCAACACCGGTGGGACCTCGCCCCAGGCTGTTGTTCCGAGCAACCCGGCAATGGCCGGACCGACGACAAAACCCAGGTTGGCTGAAACAGCCATTTTGCCGAAATTGGCGTTATGCTGCTCGTCCGGGGTAATATCCGCCAGATAAGCATTGGCCACGGAAATATTGCCACCGGTAATGCCATCCAGTGCACGGGCTGCAAACAGGATCAGCAATGGAAGCGTCAGGGTAAAAGCGCCGGCCAGCGGCCAGTCGATTTCGGCAAGCGGTTCAACCGGCGTGTACAGGGCAACCAGAAAAATCAGCCAGGAAAAAAGTGTGCCCAGATGGCTGAGCAACAGAATTTTCCGGCGCCCGCTGCGATCCGACCAGCGTCCCAGTAACGGTGCACCGATAAATTGAAAAAATGAGTAGGTGGCACCAGTCAATCCGTAAATAAACGCATTGCCGCCGAAGCGGGTAACCAGAAATATCAGGAACGGTAGAACGATGCTGAAACCCAGGGTGCCGACAAAATTGACGGACAGGATGGGGTAGATGGGATAAGTGGCTTGCTGTTTTTGCATATATTTGTTACGGCAAAATTATACTTACTCCAACAATCAAAATCAGTGATTCATTCCAACAGCGTATAAAAAGAAATTCATTTAAGCAGCAGCATTTTGCGGGTCTGTCGTGGAATGTATTCGCCCTTCAATTGATAATAGTAGATTCCGGCGGCGATGTCGCCGGCATCGAAAACACAGGTATGATGTCCTGCAGGCATATTTGATTCGATCAGCGTAACGATCATCTGACCCAGGGAATTGTAAACCTGCAGCGATATAAATTGGCGGGTCGGCAGATCAAAAGAAATCTTTGTCAGCGGATTAAACGGGTTCGGATAATTCTGGTAGAGAAAAAATTGATTGGGAATGGATTCGGTCAGCGGACCGTAAATTCTTGTAGCGCTATATAACGACCGGATTTCATCAACCGTCAGACCGTAGTCAAAAATACGCACATCATCCAGAATTCCTTTGAAATTATACTGGCTTTGTGACGGCAGTACCTGTCCCATGAGAAAATCAACCGGCGACGGAAGCAAATTTCCACTCCATGAGGCAAAGGCATCCAGCTGACCGTTGATCCATATCTCCATATCGGTCCCGTCATAAATTACAACTACATGATAATCCGTGAAAGTTTGCAACAGGCTTTCGCTATCGAGATCGATGACACCGCCGTTTTGCGGCGAATCCGTTTTTATCGTCCAGCGCAGGCGCCGGGAGCCGATGGAAACTTTCCAGCGATTCTGCCAGCTTCCGTGCGACAACGGGTGGGCTTCCCGTTCATAAAATTCACCGATCTGCATCCAGAAACTGATCGATATGGCCTGCTGATAATTAAGGCTGTCATGATTGGGAACGGTGATATTGTCGTTTACGCCGTCGAACCAAAAAGCGCTGTTGTTGTTTCCGAACCGATCGGCCACCGGAACGGCTCCGTTTACCGAACCGTGGTGTCCGTTACCGCCGGCATCCTGCGCATTGCCGTCCAGCGGATACCAGGCGATCATCGAACCGGTCTGCTGCTGAGAAAAATCACGCACCATCACACGGATGCTGTCCCGTACAAATCCACCGTGTGAATCGGTAACTTTACAAGCCAGATAATAATTTCCTGCTGTATCCGGTGCCGTCCATTCCACGATGGCACCGTTTCCGGAAAAACTGCCCGCTTTGGCTGACCATTCATACTGTAGACTGTCATTATCGGCATCGGTTGCCAAGCAGCGGACGGAGGTTGAGGCCTGCAGGTCCAGCTTTCGGGGCACGGCATTCAGGTTTTCAATGAGCGGATCATGGTTGATAAAGGTCTGAACATCAATTTGAACGGCGGCGCTGTCCGCAGCCCCCTGAGGATCGCTGACAAGGCAACGGATGCAGACCGTGTCTGCCGAATCGGGCGCCGTCCATTGAATGCTGTCACCAATTCCGGAAATCGTACCTGCCGATACCTGCCAGCTGTAATTAAGCGAATCACCATCCGCATCCTCTGCAGTGCAATAGAGGGCAATCGTCCGGCCCGATTCAACCTGTGCCGCATCTGCGGCTAACGCTTTGATGCGGGGAGGATGGTTCACAACCGCTTGCCCGGCGCGATAATCGACGACCACATCGTTCACCAGAAAACGGTCAAGTTCGTAACGCTGTACACCGCCGGCGGGAACGAGAACAAGCACACGAGCGACATCAGCCGGAATATCCACGGCGACCGGCCCGCTGACCGAAACGGCTATAAAACTGTTTTCAACTGTGTCATAAATATCTACCGTCGAATTACCTGTATTCAGCGTTATTGACCGCTGTGATACATGGGGATTATAAACCAGAAAAGACGGGTACGCTTCGTTATGATAAAAATCGGTTTTAAGTAGATCGAGAATGAGTATTCCCGGAACTTCGGTTGTATCCAGCACCGCGCCGAGATAGCCGACATGCGATGAAGAATACAGAGCAAGATTAGTGGCACCCCATCCGCCGCTGACGGCGTCGCCGGTGGCATAGGGACTGACGCCGTTCCAGTCGCGGCGCATCGCCTCGTGGGCGATTACGGAGAGCGAATCGTACTGATGCGCCCATTCCCCACTGTCCTGGTTGTAATCCGGAAGAAAGTCGGGATAAAACAGCCGGGAAGCGTTGGCCAGATTCAGTACCCACTTTCCAATGGCCGCGGCAAAGCGGTCATCGTAGCGCACCATGGGTATCAGCGCCGCCGCCATCTGGAACCCGTTCATGGTGAATGCATATTGTCCTTCTCCCAGCGCTTCTCCAACCAGTCCGTAGCAATCGTAACCGCCCCAGCTGCCGGTGATCACCCCCCACTGGCGCAGCGGGCCGATATTGAAGCACCAGTTAACCAGTTTTTCCACATCATAGATTGTCCCCAGTTCGGCGTTCATCCGTGCGGCCGTGTAAACACCGTAGGGCAGTTGCAGTTCGTAGGAAGGATTGCTGCTCCAGCCGTTCAGAAATTCCATTGCCCATTCGGCGCCGATGCGATAGTTTTCATCCGCAGTCTGAATCCAGGCATTGTATAATATCCATGCAATCGCTCCGGCGGCTTCCGGTTCCGGAACCCCGCTGTTGTTCGGCGTCATATCCGCCAGATGCCAGGCACGGTAATTCATATAGGGAACCTGCCAGGGGGTGGTGCTGCCGCCCATGGCCTGAACTGCCTGCAGCCAGCGATCCGCAATCGATGTAAACTGGAAATCAAAATCTCCGGTACCGGGATATAAATCGTTTAACTGGTAAAAAAATACATTGGGCATGGTGTCGTACCACCAGTCGTTTCCGCTGGAAGTTACCGGTCCGTTAAGATATACATTTTCCTGCGGCCGCCGGTTGAACCATTCCTCGCACATCAGCACCCAGTTGCGACCGTTCTGATCGGATTTGTCCACACCGCATAAACCGGCGCCGATCACTGCGGGCAGCGCATTGATCGCTTCTGCGTTCAGCGGAAAAGGAGTCCCGACGACCGTGTGAATTCCGAAACGGCTGTGATTGGGGTAGTTTACTCCGTTATTATCCGTCCATATCAGCGGCAGATATTGTCCGCTTTTATTAAGGTCAAAAACGAAAGTGTCGTAGTCAAGGGCTACCTGCCGCCAGTTGCGCATTTCAAATGGTTGCGGCAGGTTGGGCATTGATTCGACACGGGGTATGACAATTTGCTGGGCGTATAGAACCGGCGGGATCAATAAAAAGAACAGGATGCGACAGATATGTAAAAACTTGATTCTCATCTGAATCCGGGTTTCAGGCTATATTTCATTCAGACAGTAATATTTCAGTCGGAAAGATTCCGAAACTTCAATTTTACTCAAAGGAATGGCATCTATCAGTTTCCGCTCGCCGGGCAAAAGTATAAACCCACGATCGGAAAAGTCAACACCCGGCATATACAGATCGACAAACCAGGCCGGTTTGGCGGTGGACAGTTGTAATTGTTTTTCGGAGATCAGGTCCGCGGTAAGTCCGGGCGCGGGAAATTTCATATATTTCCACGGTTTTGAAGGCCGGGCGTTTCGGGCCAGAATTTCGCCGGTTTTGGACTTCAGCGTAACCAGCAATATTGCATCGGTGATTTCCGGTTCGGGATTGATGGGTGCTTTAACCGGCTGTCCGTTAGCCGCATACACACAGGAATCCGTGTGGAATATTTCGCCGCCGGACGCACAGATCCATTGCATTTCCAGCCGCAAAGGTTCGGTATCGATTTCGGGTGAATGAACCCCGATTTGCAGGGAGCTGCCTTCCCCTTTGAAAAAAAGCGCGTAATCAGCAAAGGCGCGACGTACAAAATGCCAGGACAGTTTCGTTTTTAACCGGGAATCAACCAGGGCCCAGCCGGAAACCGGCCAGCAATCGTTAAGCTGCCAGATAATACCGCCGGCGGTTTGCGGCCAGCGGGAGCGCCAGTGCTGCAGGCAGGTTTGCAGGGCGAATCCCTGGTTGAGCTGTGTCAGGTAAATATATTTATCCCATTCGGTGCGTACCGGCAGGTGTGCCGATAAAAAACGCAGCAACCGCTCCGGTCCTTCCGTCTGTTTGTTATGAAATTCGAAGATTTCATCCTGAATGCCACGCTGTCTTTCTTCCAGAACGGATTCAAATGTATCCCGGTTAGCCGGCGCCTGAAAACCGAATTCGGTAACGAACAGGCTATCGTCGCCGACAACTTCATCATAATCCACCCAGCCGCTCCAGATGTGCCAGGCGTGCCGGTTGCCGGATTTTGTACCGTTCGGGTCTTCGCCTTTGCCGAAAGGGGAACTGGGCCAGTAGGGACGCGGCGGGTCTATTTCGGCAACCCACTGCGGAAGTTTTTCATGAAAAATTCCGTAGCCGGGCATATTTGTGTAACCGCCGTGACCGCTGCGCGACCAGATCCATTCATTTTCATTGTTGCCGCACCAGATCGCTATACAGGGATGCGACTGTAACCGTGCCATGTTATCCTTCACTTCATGCTCTACATTTTCGATGAATGCTTCATGTTCCGGATAACTTGAGCAGGCGAACATGAAATCCTGCCAGACCAGCAGACCCAGTTCATCGCACAAATCATAAAAGATATCCTGTTCATAAATGCCGCCGCCCCAGACCCGCAGCATATTCATATTTGCATCACAGGCTTTTTGCAGTAGCTGCCTGTAAGTACGATTCGAAACACGGGGAAGAAATGCATCGGAGGGAATCCAGTTGGCTCCTTTCATGAAAATCGCTTTACCATTGACGATAAACCGGAATGCTTCACCATGCTCGTCTTTTTGCTGCAATTCCACCGTGCGGATACCGACCTTTTTTGTGACCCGGGCCAGTAGTGATTTGTCCGAATCAAAAAACGAAACCTGCAACCGGTAAAGGTTTTGAGCACCGCTGCCGTGCGGCCACCACAATTCGGGATCGGCAATAAAAAATTCAAATTCCGTTTCGCCGGGTTCAATCAGCCATTCGACTTCATTTCCGTCGTTGTTCATGGTCAGCACTATTTCCGCCGGCAGACCGGAAAACAATTCGTAATCAAGCCGTACCCGCAGGCGGGTTTTTTCCGGCAGAATTTCGAGCGTGTCAAAATAAACGCCGTTCACCCGCATCCGCCTGTTCTGTACCAGCCGTACCGCCCGCCAGATGCCGACGGTCGGGTATTCCGGCCCCCAATCCCAGCCGAATGAATATTGTGCCTTGCGGATATGGGCCCGAAGGTCATGACGTGCCGACTGCAGTTTGCCGAATCGTTCGTTCATTTGCTCACCGTAAACCAGTGGGGAATGAAAGAGGATCTCCAGGCGATTGGCGGCGGGTTTCAATTGTGCCGAGATATCGAAACGGTATTGGCGAAACATGTTTTCAGCACTCCCGATTTCCGAGCCGTTCAGAAAAATGGTACCGATCGTATCCAGTCCGTCAAACTCCAGCCAGGTTCTTTGCCTGTGATCAAAAGTGTCCGGCAGGTCAAAATCAAGGGCGTAACGCCAGTCCTGCCGGTGAATCCATTGCAGGCGCAATTCGTTATCGGCAAAGAAGGGATCGTCAATTAAACCGTTGGCCAGCAGATCGGTATGCACCGTGCCGGGCACCGTTGCCGGAAACCAGCGGTTATATTTAATCGTTTCGGGAATATCACCGCTGTTTTTATTTTTTGCAGCCAGACAAAACCGCCAGCCGTTGTTCAATTCGAATCGTTTTTCCATCTATTCTTCCGTAATGTTTTTCAAGGTTAATTGTAATTCCTTTAAAGCCCCCGGATGCTGTTCGACGGCCAGCAGGGCCAGCAGCGCTTCAATCGTTGACTCCGCGCCGGAATTGCGGTTTATCTTTTTTTCGCTGATAATACCGTCGAAACAGCGCCCGGTTGCCGGATCGTACATCGACTGCCGCGCGGCATTCACGCCGAAAAACCAGCCGGCCAGTTTTCCCGCCAGCATGGCATAGTCGTTATTTTCACTTATACCTGCCGCCTGCAGCGCCGCCAGTATCATCGGCCGCAGTTCGTACGCAATTTGAGGAAACCGTTTTTTGCTTTCAATTTCCAGCCGGTCATCGGTCCTGATCAGGGAAAATTCATTTAACATGCCCGATCGCAAAAGATGGGGATAAAAACCATCTACCTCCTGCAGCGCGTGTACCCGGTATTCTTGCCGGAATTTATCTGCCGGTAAATTCAACAAAGCCCAGGCCTGGCAATTTCCCCAGCCGTGCCACAGATTTTTCCAGCTTAAGAAAGCACCGTACGGAAAGGTTTTTTCATCACCGGCCTGCATCATGACAATTCCTTCCGCCAGCCGGTTCATCAGCAATTCGTTTTCTGCGGAAGAAAACAGGCGGTTCCAGGTGGTAACGCCCAGCAGCAGCACCGAGGCCTGGTCCGCCGCCGCTTCGTAGGGCAGCCAGCGGGGATGGCTGAAACCCTTTGTTTCAGTAATTTCGGTTTCCCGTGGTATAAATTTACGAACGGCTTTCAACAGCTTCTCGATCGAATCATGAATCTGGGCGGCCAGTTGACCGTCGGCCTCGCTTGCCAGGGGATAACATTCCGTCAATGCCCATAGTGCCCGCCAGCTCCACCAGTCGGGACGATCTTCGCTGTTTCTGTGGGTGAGATTTATCGAATGGTCGGGGTAAATAAAATTAAAAAAATAGCCAGAATTACCCTGCATGCCGAGCAGAAATCTGCACAGTAAAAGCGCCTTTTCCGCCGCTGTCCGATCCCCGGAGTACCGGTAATACCGTTGATAAAAAACAGCCGCACGGGCCGCATCATCCACGCAGGCGATCCCCTCATCTTCATCCCCGACCCAGAGATAATCCGGATATTCGCTGTAAATATGAATAATACCGGCCGAATCACCTTTGAAAATGACAGGTTCGAACAGAAAGTTCAAATGAGCCGGATTAGCCATTCTGTTGCCGATTGACGGTAAATCCGGGTTTTTTTTCCGGCAACCGCCGGCAACTATCAGCAAATAGAAACCCAGCAGGAACGGGATTAATTTCATGGACTATTTATCCCGGCAGCGGGCAAGCAGGTCATCGACCGTCGTTGTGGCCAGACAAATATTCGTGTCGGCTCCGCTGTAATAGATTTTTACTTCTCCGTCATTTTCAAAAATCCAGCCGCAGGAAAAAACTACATTACAGACGTCTCCAACACGCTCGTAATCCAGTTGCGGCGAGAGAATAGGGTAGCGGCTTTTACCGATTACCTTCCACGGTTTTTCCGGGTCGAGCAACATAACGCCCAGTTTGTAAATGGAACTGATTCCGAATCCTCTGACGCCATGGTACAGCATTAACCAGCCTTCATCGGTTTTTACCGGCTGGCTGGAAAGCCCGATTTTGTCCTGTTCCCAGCTGCCGGATTCCGGTTCCTGCAATACCCTGAAATGTCCCCAATGCAGCAGGTCCGGGCTGCGGCTGATCCACATATCATGGCGCTCTTCGGCCGTAGGACGGTCGATCTTCCAGTAATAACCGCCGATTTTTTCGGGGAAAATGGCGGCATCCTTATTAGAAGGCACGGTGATCGGACCGAGAATATTTACATCCCTGAAATTGTCGGTTTCCGCCAGCATCACCAGCGGTTTATACTTTGAATAGCCGGTATAGGTGATATAATATTTCCCTTCAAGCGGGGTAATGCGCGGGTCCTCGACGCCCCATTCGACAAATTCTTTGCAGGGGCCGTGTTGCTCCGGTGTTAATAACGGTTTCAGTTCCGGCTTGAACGATTTGCCGTCGGCTCCCCGGGCCGTGAGTAAAGAAGACCTTCCGTTGGGCATTTCAACCCGGCACAGCAACAGGTATTCATTTTCGATTTTAACCGCACCGGCGTTGAATATACTGTTAACGCAAAACGATACATCGTTTGCCGTCAGCACAGGATTGTTTTTATAACGAGTAATTTCCATGTTCGCCTCCGTTAGCTTTCGTAATTACTCCATATTGTTGATAATTTCCCGGATGGACGCTCTGGCATATCCGCTGCAATAATCGGACATGGCAAAAGGAACAAGTAAATGATCACCGGCAGCCATGGCACCACAGGTATAAACAACATTGGGCACATACCCGTTGCGCTCATTTTCCTGCGGGCTGATCAGCGGGGCGGGCAGGCGAGCGATTACTTTGCCGGGATTCTGCAGGTCCAGCAGAATGGCACTGATTACGTACCGGCGCACCGGGCCGACTCCGTGTGTAAGTAAAAGCCAGCCTTCATCCGTTTCAATGGGTGAGCCGCAGTTGCCGGTTTGTATGAGCTCCCATTCCCTTGCGGGATTGTAAATCGGTTCGGAATTTTCCCAGCGATAAATGTCATCCGAATACATAATAAACAACGATTCCCCGTCATTTCGTGATGTCATTACATATTGGCCGTCGATCATGCGGGGGAAAAGAGCAGCGCCTTTGTCGGAGACGGCCTTTCCCTGTAAACGCACGGACCGGAATTGTCTGAAGTCTCCGGTTTGCAGCAATTTAATATTGATATGGTGGCCGTCGTAGGCCGTATAGGTTGCGAAATATTTTTTTGAACCGTCGTCCGCAGAAAAGCGAACAAACCGGGCATCCTCTATTCCGTTACTTTCATCCTCCGTTACAGGAAAAATTACCCGCTCTTCCAGGGTACTGTCATCGGCGAATTCAATTTCCCATTCTCCTGATGATGAATTATACATCCGGACGGTTTCCGGCAATTCGGCAGTTATTGGAATATTATTCAGTTCCAGTTCGCCGTTGCCGTCCATCCTGCCGCCTTGAAATACGAGGGACGATATATGTCCCTCTCCCACGGCACGCAGGCTCGATATAAATTCAACCGAACCGGCCCGGTCGCCGGACGCCGGAATGATAGACGGATTCATCAACGCCGCACTCTGGAAAGTATATTCGTTGCTGAAGTAAGCACCGGCAAGCAGTTGTTTTTTCGCTGACCATTTTTCAGCCTGGGGATAAAATTGTTTTACCCGGTTAAAATTGCGCTCGACAAGGCCTGCAAAATCCCGGTGCCGGTTTTCAAATAGTGCCTGAGTTTTTTTCCAGGTTTCCCCTGCCCCGTGGTCGTCAATCTCTTCGATACGCTGAAGAATCTGCAAACGGCGCTTCGAGCCGCCCGGTTGAAAATATTGCAGGATCACACGCCCGGAATCGGCGGAAATCCTGTTTGAATATCTGTATATCAGTCGGTCTGTCATTACCTTCTTTCCCGGTTCGATTTGTTACTATCCGCTGTCATGTCGCTGTCCCGTGGTTTTTCATCATTCGCTCTGTTAAAAGAATTATTCCTTCAACCCGCTGGAGGCCATACTCTGGATGAAATACCGTTGGAAAAACAGGTATGCCACCAGGATCGGCAGGGCCAGCATGGTGGCCGAGGCCAGTTTCGTACCGAGCTGGGATTCTGCTCTGCCACCGACGGCGAAAAGGGTAACCAGCTGCGGCATGGTCATTAATTCTTCTTTGCGGATCACGATCAGCGGCCAGAGTACTTCATTCCAGGTGGCCATGAACGTCAGAATCGCTACGGTCACCAGGGCCGGTATCGAATTCGGCCACAGAACCCGGAACAGTATTCGCAGTTCGCCACAGCCGTCAATACGGGCGGCGTCGATGATATCCTGCGGCAGGCTTTTGAAATGCTGGCGGAACAGGATAATACCCAGCGTATTGAGAAAATAGGGAACAATCAGGGCCAGGTAGGTATCCACCCAACCCAGTTTCACAATGAGAATGTACTGGGGGATCAGGGTTATCTGGAACGGCAGGGTCATGGTGAACAGAATAATGTAAAAAATGGTATCCCTTCCCCGAAAATCAAAACGAGAAAGTGCATAACCGACCATCGAGCTGAAAATAAGCACGCCGCCTGTAACACAGGCTGAAACAAACAGGCTGTTAAACAGCGCTTTGCCGATCGGGATTTTGGAAAACATATGCACATAACTTTTCAGCGAAAGAGATGAAGGTAGAAGGGTCAGTTTGCCGATCTCATTCTCCGGCGCCATCGATGCCAGTATCATCCACAAAAACGGATAAAGAAACATAACGGCACCGAGGGTCAGGATTGTGTATAAAATTGCCCTTTTCACGATTTCAATCTTTCTCGATAAATTTTTTCTGAATAAAAATCACCAGCATGATCACCGCTGCAAAGCAAAAACCAAGGGTTGCCGCATAACCCATATGGTAATATGTGAATGCCTGTTTGTATATGTAAAGCACCGCAGACAAAGTGCTGTTCAGCGGTCCGCCGCCTGTCATGATATACGGTTCAATAAATAGGGAGAATCCACCGATCGTCGACAACACGACAACCATAAAAATAGTAGGGTTGATCGATGGAATGGTAATATAGCGAAATTTCTGCCAATGGGTCGCGCCGTCCATATCCGCCGCCTCGTAATAATGTAATGGAACACTCTGTAAGCCAACGAGGAACAGGACGACATACAAACCGACATTCTTCCACGTAGCCATAAGTGCGATAGACGACATGGCTAATCTCTTATCAATTAGCCATCCGATTTTGGGCAACCCCACCGTCGTTAACAGCCGGTTGAACAGTCCCGAATCGAATCCATATAATTGTTGCCATACAATGGTAACTACAACGCCTGAAATAATTACCGGTAAAAAGTACGCTGCGCGAAAAAAGGCCCTAAGACGGATCTGCTGATTCAAAAACTCCGCCAGTGCCAGCGCAACGATAATCTGCAACGGGATATGGATTAACAGGAAAATGAAAGTATTGATCAGCGACCGGAAAAACAGCCGGTCGTTTATTAAATGGTTGAAATTTTGCAATCCAACCCATTGCATAGGGGCAATGATATTCCAGCGATGGAAAACGAGCACCAGTGAAAAAATTACCGGGAAAGCAACGAATACACTGAAATGCAGCAAATACGGTGATACCATCAGGTACGGTGTTAATTTTCCTTTTTTCATTTGTCACTCAATTCAGTATAACCTGTGCAGCCGCTGCGGCGTCATGGATGGCCTGTTCCGGTGATTTGGTTCCGTAAATGACACAGGCTTCGTATTCCTGTGAAATAATATCAAAAACCTCCTTCAGACGGGCGCAGGTATCGGTACCCCGCACATAAAGCGCCTGCCGGGCAAAGGGCAGCATCTTCGGATGCTGTTCAAAATACTGTCGGAACAGGGGGGATTTGAACAGGTTCTTGCGCCGCGGCAACTGTGTCGTCATTTTCAGAAACAGGAAATCATTTTCCACATTCATCATAAATCGTAAAAACCGCCAGGCTTTTTCCGGCTGTTTACAGGTATTAAAAATAACGATATTTTTGGGATCTCCGTAGGTGTAAACCGCTTCGATTGAATCATCAGGAACCGGAAGAGGTGAAAAACCGTAATCGAATCCTTCCGGTTTGAATTTTTCCGCGTGGACAATTTCCCATGGCCCCGTGAAACGTGTTGCTATATCGGAATTCAGAAAAGCATCCTGTCTGGCACTCAATGATTCGCGCGTAAAATACTTTTTATCGTACAGGGTTTTTAGAAACCTGAATACCTGAACCGCATATTTATTATCGAACAGGACTTTGTTCCGGTCCACCAGTTTGGCGCCGCCGGATGCTCCGAGGTATAACGGGTAAAAATCAAAAAATCGCTGCCACCAGGTCGCCATTATTCGTCTGTAACCGATCCAGCGGTCAAAATAACCATCGCCGTCCCTGTCAATTGAAATTTTTTCCGCCGCTTCCAAATAGTCTTTATAGGTTACCGGGGGATGGGGGTATCCGTTTTCGCGAAATATGTTCACATTGTAGATCATCATTATCGGATTTATTTTCCAGGGGATTTGATAGATATGACCGTCGGAGGACCTGATTTCTTCGACGACGGAACTGTCACAGCGGTCGTAAAGAAAATCCATAAACCCGTTCAGCGTATCCAATGCAACCAGCACCCCGCTCTGTGCAAAAAACTCAACATCACCTTGCCAGATATTGGAATAAAAATCCGGTGTGGTTCTGCCGACTACCGCCGCCAGAATAACTTCTTCACTGGACCGGCCTTCCGGAACGGGCTGATATACAATCGGTTCTTCCGGATTAAGGCGATTCCACAGACTGACGACAGAATCGGCAAATTCTATTTCGTAGGGGTTGTTCGACGACCAATACAGCAATTCGGCAGTTAGTTTGTTCTCATTTCCATCACAGCCGATCAGAATTGCGAAAAGAAGAGGCACAACCAGTCCCTGTTTTAAAACCGCCATTCTCATTGTTTCCATTGGTGCAAATGAATGTAACTGAAGCCCGTATCTAATTTAATACCGGGCTGAAAACCGATCAGTCCGGTCGTATTTATTCCTTCAAAATTTTATGTTAATCGAAAAACGCTGCGTATTTTCCAGGCGACCGAAATCGGCCCAGGCATAATTCAAACTGAATTGAAAGTTACCGAAAAGCGGCATATAAATGCCACCGCCGAACGTGGGCCCCTCTTCACCATCGTCCAGAAACAAATTGCGATATCCTGCCCGCAGAAAGTATTTTTTATTCCAGATATATTCCGCCCCCAGGTGAATACTTTCGGAATTATCGATGGGGTGGACGGCATCGGTTGCGAGGGTCAGGGTATGTTCTTCGGTATTCAGAATATCCATAGCCACACCCAGTTGAAAATTAAGCGGCAGCGGCCATTCTGAAGTTTGCAGCTCGGCAAAAATACGGTCGTTGTTTCCCATCTGATTCGGATCGATGTCGTGATAAACCAGCAGATCATCACCGCTCATTTTCATATCGGTGCCAAAGTTGGTCAACGCCGCTCCGATACGTAATCCGGGCAGGGCGGTATCATAAATCGTACCGATGTCGACGGCGAAGCCCT
>JAJRVZ010000172.1 GCA_024277055.1 Calditrichota bacterium | reverse complement strand
AGGAAAAAGCAGATGAAATCGTAAACGTGATCAGCAAGGTACCCGGCGCTGCCGATGTTCAGGCGGATCAAATCAGCGGGACACCACAACTGTTGATAAAGGTGGATCGCCATGCCATTGCACGATACGGACTTAATGTGGAAGATGTGCAGCAGGTCATCCGGGCGGCTGTCGGCGGAGAGACGGCCGGTCAGATTTTTGAAGGGGTACGCCGCTTTGAAATTCTGGTCCGGTTTGAACCGCAGTCGCGTAATTCCCTGGAGGCTATCCGCGAAATTCTGATCCGGGCGCACGATGATATTATCATTCCGCTATCGCAACTGGCGACAATCGAAGAGGTTATAGGACCACGGCAGATCACCCGGGAAAACAGCCAGCGTTTTATCACCATTCAAAGTAATGTAGTCGACCGCGATATCGGCTCTTTTGTGGCAGACGGTCAGAAAGCGATTGAGGAAAACGTCGATTTACCCCCCGGTTATCTTGTCACCTGGGGCGGTCAGTTCCGGTTGCAGCAGGAAGCAAACAAACGCCTGGCAGTGGTAGTTCCGATCACGCTGCTGATTATTTTCCTGCTGCTGTTCTCCAGTTTTAATTCGCTGAAAAACACCTTTCTGATCCTTTTGAATATTCCGCTGGCGCTGGTGGGCGGTATTGTGGGTCTGTGGATGACGGGACAAAACCTGTCCGTTCCTTCATCGGTCGGATTCATTGCCCTGTTCGGCATCGCGCTGGAAAACGGCATGGTGCTGGTAACTTATCTGAATCAGTTGCTCAAGGATGGTGTACCGATGAACGAAGCATCGATCAGAGGGGCGATGCTGCGTCTGCGTCCGGTTTTAATGACCGCACTGACAACCGCACTGGGACTCATCCCCCTGCTTTTTTCCAGTGGAACGGGAAGCGAGGTTCAGCGACCGCTGGCTACGGTCGTAATCGGCGGGCTGCTCACATCAACGATACTGACATTGCTGGTTATCCCGGCCATTTACAAATGGTTTGCCATTGATTTAACTGTAGAGAGACGGCTGGATTAAGGCAGGTTTTATCGGTGACAAAAAAAATGGAAATTCAGAAAACAACCAGTAAATAAGGAGCAGGTAATGAAACATATCATCGCATACATTAAACCGCATAAACTGAACAATGTTACCATGGCTCTTCATGAAATCAAAGGCCTGAGCGGTATGACCATTCTGGATGTACGCGGGTGCGGCCGGGGGGCGTCACAGGACAAACCCCACTCCATTGAAGAGGAAATTTATGATTTTGTTAAACATATTAAGCTCGAGGTATTTTGCCTGGATGAATTGACGGAAAAGGTGGTTTCCGCCATACAGACGGAGGCCCATACAGGCCTGAAGGGTGACGGGAAAATTTATATTACCGATACCTTTGACGCCGTGCGCATCAGCACCGGTGAACGTGGTGATGAGGCTGTTTAAGTCAGCACGGATTTTAAACACAATAACTGAAAAAATGAATAATGTCAATCTGAATATGAAACGTATCAGAAAATTTAAATACCCGGTAATTACGCTGTTTCTATTCAGCTTTATTCTGGTGTTTGTGCACTCTGAATTCGGCCGGCCCGAAAATGGTGAGAATCATCATTTTGAGCATGATTACAACAAACTGATTACGAAAAGTGCCTTTTCAGAGGAAAACAGTTTCGGAAACAACCCGGAAAAATACTTCAGTGCCGATTGTTTTTTTAATACCTCCGAATACCATATTTTGCATACTGCTTACCAACAAGTCTTTCTGTATTCTTTGGACCGGATTTCAATGAAAACCCTGTTTAAAGCTTTATTTCAGGAACTGATCATTTAGAATCCTGAAGCCGCCGGTTTACCATTATAATTGATATGGTATCCTGTTTGAAGGAAATAAAGCAAGAATCATAAAATAGGAGAATTATTTATGAAAAGAATACTTTTTTCAACTCTTTTCCTGATTTTGCAATTTTCAGACGGGTTCTCACAGTCAGCGCCGGCACTATCGCTCGAAGATGCGATAACCCTGGCCTTGAAGCAGAATCCGCAGTTCCGGATGCAATACAAAAATGTAGAGGTGCAAAAAGGAGTTTATTGGTCGGAGATGATTCCGGAAGATCCGGAAGTTGGTATTGAAGTCGAAGAAATTCCCAAGGGCAGCCCTTACACCCGTTACGGGGAAAAAAGACTGTACATTTCACAGACTTTCGATTTTCCTGCCATTTATTATTTCCGGCATAAAGCACTGAACGCTGAAATTCAGCGCAGCCGGTTCAGCATGGAAGAATCCAAACGCGAATTAATCTTCATGGTCAAGCAGGCATATTTTACGGTTTTGCTTCAAAAAGAGTTGGTTACGCTTGCGAAAAAAAATCTTGAATTATCACAGGATTTTTACGAACGCGCAAAGCGCAGCTATGAACTGGGCGAAAGCGACCGCCTGACGATGCTGAAAGCAAAGGTAAACCTGGGAGAGGCCAGAAAACAATTAGTCGGTGAACAGAAAGACTATGAATCATCCCTTTCCCGCCTGCGCCAGGTTTTAGGCTTCAGGGAGGGGGACAGATTAACCATTACCCTTTCCGATTCGATACCGGAAACGATTGAAGAATTTGCGTACGAAGAGCTGAAACCCAGTTTGCAATTACACCCGGCATTGAAAGCGGCACAAACGGGTCAGCAGGCGGCTCTTAATGCAAGCAGGCTGGCCTACGGCGGTTTTCTGCCCAAAATATCTTTAACCTATTACAAACAGGAAATCGATAACACCGTTTTCTGGGGCGGTGGAATCGGCTTGTCATTTCCCCTGTGGTTTATGGGACAAAAAGGACGCATTCAGGAAAAAAACGCGCAACTTGCAATGGCCGAATATTTTGTGAATGCCGAGAGTCTGCGCCTGCAAAAGGATCTGAATCAGGCCGTCTCAAATTTCCAGAAAGCAGTAACTGAAGTCCGTTTATATCAAACCAGTCTTCTGGGCGAGGCCGAGGAAGTTTTCCGTATTGCCAAAAAAAGCTACACCGTCGGCGAAATCGGTTACCTGCAGTTTATCGATGCTCAACAAACTCTGATCAATACGCGAAGCGGATATTTAAGATCGCTTACGAACTACCAAATAGAAAAAGCGCATTTAACCAAACTGGTGGGAGAGGAATTATGAAATTAACGAGTTTTATCACTGTTAAAATTCTTTTTTTCGGTGTAATCACAGCCGGATTGATTTTCTTTGGATGCTCAGGAAATAATGATGGTCGGACACAGACGGAAGAAACCGTAGAGAAGCACAGTTCGGAAATTGTTCTTACACCGGAAATAATAAAGGAGATCGGCATCACGGTTGGAAAGCCCCGGCATGCCGTTTTACATCAATATTTCTCGGCACAGGGCAAGGTAGTTGTAAATCCCGATTACGTGGCGCATTTAAACAGCCTGGTCACCGGACGTGTGCGTAAAATTCATGTCCAGATCGGTGATTATGTAAAAAAAGACGACCCGTTGTTTGAACTGGAGAGTCTGGAAATCGCCAATATTACCGCCGATTACATTCGTGCTAAAGCCGATTTCGAAGCTGAAAAAGCAAATTACGAGCGCATCAAAAAATTGCGCGAAGAGGATATTAAAGCGGAAAAAGATCTGATTACTGCAAAAGCAAACTACGAGCGGGCCGAAGCAGAGCTGAAAGCCGCCGCCGACCGTAAACTTCATTCACTCGGTTTCAGCGATGAAGATGTGGAAACAATGTTCAGCAGTACGGAGCACCGCCGCGGTGTGCTGGTAGTTAAAAGCCCCATCAGCGGCTATGTAACCGAACGGAATATCGAATTGGGACAACTGATTCAACCCGACACGGATATTATGAAAGTAATCGATAACACCCGCATCTGGGTTGAGGCGGGGGTATATGAAAAGGATTACATCAATCTCAAAGAGGGACAGAAAGTTCAAATCGAGGCCACCGCCCTGCCCGGAAAAAGATTCTCCGGCAAAGTTATCAAAATCAACAAGGAATTACATCCCGAATCACGTACTTTTAAAGTTTTTATCGAAATTGAAAAGGGTAAAACCGAACTGATCCCCAACATGTTTACCACTGTTTTTTTCTACTATTCCAGGCCGGATTCCGTTCTGGCCGTTCCGGAACAGGCAGTTCAGTTCGACGGAACCGATTATTTTGTATTTGTGGAAGATGAACCAAATTCGTTTGTAAGAAAAAACGTGCTTATTGGTATAAGGTCTGACAGCCTGCTGCAAATAAAAGACGGATTAAAAAAAGACGACCGGCTCGTGTTGCGCAAAGCCTTTTTTGTGAAGTCTGAAATGGAAAAAGAATCGTTTGGCGGAGATCATCACTAAGGAGTATAAATCATGATAAATAAAATCATAGAATTCGCCGCCCGCCAGAGATTACTGGTTTTGATTTTCACCATCCTGATCATTGCGGCCGGCTTCATTTCTTTAAACAAGTTACCAATTGACGCTTTCCCCGATGTTTCCCCCGTGCTGGTGCAGGTATTCACGGAAGCCGAAGGACTGGCTCCCGAAGAAGTGGAAAAACTGATCACCTACCCAATCGAGGTGGCCATGAACGGTTTACCGGACATCCGGGAAGTGAAATCGGTCTCAACCTTCGGCCTGTCGGTTGTGTCGGTTTATTTCGAAGATAATGTCGATATCTATTTCGCCAGACAACTGGTGTTCGAACGCCTGCAATCGGCCAAGGGGGAAATCCCCGAAGGACTTGGCGACCCGGAATTGGGACCGATAACTTCAGGTCTGGGACAGATTTACCAGTACTATCTGCAGGGTGAGGGATATTCGCTGATGGAGTTACGGGAAATTCAGGACTGGGTGGTAAAATTCCAGCTGCGCACGGTGCCGGGGGTTACCGAGATTCTCAGCTTCGGAGGCGAAGTAAAACAGTATCAGATTCAACTTGATCCGGTTCTCATGCAAAAGTACGATATAACGCTGGACGAAATTCTGGCGGTGGTCAAATCCAATAACCGCAACGTCGGCGGCAATTTTATCGTCCGTGATTCCGAAGAATACCTGATCAGGGGATTGGGTTGGGTATCCACTCTGAAGGACATTGAAAACATAAAGGTCGTGCGCAGAAACGGAATACCGGTTTATATCCGGGATATTGCGGATGTTGTTTTCGGCCCGGAAATCCGCCGCGGAGTGGTTTCAATGAACAACAAGGGTGAAATCGTTTCGGGCATCGTCTTGAAACTGCTGGGAGAAAACACATCGGAAGTAATTGACAATGTGAAGAAAAAAGTCGCACAGATTAATACATCGCTTCCGGAGGGAGTTAAGGTGGTTCCCTATTATGACCAGGCCGACCTGGTAAAAAAGGCCACCGATACGGTGAAAAGCGCCCTTCTGGAAGGCGGTATTCTGGTCATTATCATCCTGTTGCTGTTTCTGGGTAATTTTCGCAGCGCTTTGATTGTAACCCTGACCCTGCCGCTTTCCGCACTGATCGCTTTTATTTTAATGAATTATTTCGGCATGTCCGCCAATCTCATGTCATTGGGAGGATTGGCGATCGGTATCGGGATGATGGTGGATGGTTCAATCGTCATGGTGGAAAACATCATTCGTCATCTTGCCGGAAACAACAATGATGAAAGCAAAGCCATTCCGACCATTTTACATGCGGCCCGCGAGGTCGGACGACCGATTGTGTTTGCCATTTCCATTATTATCATTGTCTTTTTGCCGCTTTTTACGCTGCAGGAAGTGGAGGGTAAACTGTTCAGCCCGATGGCTTTTACGATCAGTTTCGCCATGCTGGGTTCGTTGATCTTCTCACTGACGCTGGTCCCGGTACTGTGTACGTATTTTTTCAGGAAGGGAATTAAAGAGAAACCCAATCTTATTGTCGATTATCTGCAGAGGGCTTATGTCCCGCTCCTCGAAAAAGTCATTAACCACCGCATTATGGTGGCGGCTACGGCCCTGTTGCTGCTGGCCGCAAGTCTGTTGCTGATACCTTTTCTGGGAACCGAGTTTGTTCCCATTCTGGATGAAGGAACGCTGGCTGTGCGCATTACCCTTTCTCCCAGCACTTCGTTGCAACAGGCCGCGGAAATATCGGGTGCGATGGAACCCCGTCTT
>JAJRVZ010000171.1 GCA_024277055.1 Calditrichota bacterium | reverse complement strand
GGCATGTACAAACCACCGTTAACTTCCAGCGTTTGACCGGTCATATAATCAGAAAGAGGAGAGGCCAGAAAAAGAACAACATTAGCAATATCCTGCGCTTCGCCGGAACGTCCCAGGGGAATCACCGAAGGCATTCTGTTACGGGCTTCTTCAGGTGTAAAAGTATTATGGAAATCGGTATTGGCGATAAATCCGGGGGATACACAATTTACACAAATTTTTTCCGGTGCCAGTTCTTTAGCCAGTGATTTTGTAAAAGTCCAGATCCCCCCTTTGGATGCTGCGTATGCCGCAGCGCCGGGACCGCCGCCGTCGTGTGCGGCCTGCGAAGACAAATTAATTATTTTTCCACTGTTTTTATTCTTCATATGCGGTATAACCAACGAGGATACCAGAAACGCCGTTTTCAAATTCACCTCGATCACCGTGTTAAAATGATCGTCCTCAAATTCCGCCACCGGTACACGTTTTATCAGCCCGCCGGCATTATTGACCAGAATATCAATACCTGTCCCGAACGCCAGCGCCGCATCTATCAATTTTGCAGCATCGCTTCTTTTAGTTACATCAGCAATTACCGCTGTAATATTACTTTTATTTCCGCCGATTTCTTCAGCCACCGCCTCCAGTTTTTCCGGGTTGCGATGATTGTTAATAACCACATTGGCACCGGCATCAGCCAGTGTTTTGGCAATCTGTTTACCGATACCCTGAATGCTTCCGGTAACAATTGCAGTTTTCTTTTCCAGGGAAATATTCATAATACCTCCAATTTATAATTGCCCGCAAAAATCATAATACCTCATATATCATACACATATTTCGGAGAAAATTTTTTATTCGCCCAGTTTTTGCCGGATCAGCCGTGAATGTTCCTCTGCAATTCGCAAATGCTCACGCATAGCCTTTTCCGCCCCCTGTTCATCTTGTGAGACAATCATGCGGTAGATTTCCTGATGCGAACTGAGCGCTGCGCTTTTTGCCGTATCGATTTGTTCATAGACAACGGCGCGTATGCGCGGCATCAGACGAAAAATCGGATTAACCATTAACGGTATTACCGGATTGCCGCTGGCGGCCGCAATGCGAATATGAAAATCGCGATCATAGGCGCCTTCGTCCTGTACATCGGCAGCATGACTCAGTTTATCTATCGTTTCTTTTAATATTTGTATATCTTCTTCACTCCGGTTACGAGCGGCAAGACGGGTTATTTGAGGTTCAATCATCTGACGCACTTCGATAATATGCATGATATAATTCTGATCGAAATTCATTTCCAGGAACATCCTTGTGGCTTTTGTCGCCGTAAGGTAGGAAAACTCATTGACGTAAATTCCGCTGCCTTTTCGCACCGAAATAAGCCCGCGCGCATTCAGCATTTGCAACGCTTCACGTAATGCCGTACGGCTTACCCCGAACATTTCGCACAGCTCCTTTTCGGTCGGCAGTTTTTGACCGGCGACCAATTTTTTGCCTACGATCAGCTCTTCAATATTTTCCTCTATCTCTTTGGAGAGCGTCTTCGAGGTTCCTATTTTCGGGAAAAGATTTTCCACTTCAAACCAATATTTGTATTACATATGATATATTATAAATACAACCCAATATAAGCTGTTTAGACGTTGCAATCAACCCCAATTTATGGCTCTTTATTCTTATTTGTCAATTTTATCCGACAACATCTCACATATTAATAGAAACGGATCTCGTAACTCTTTTTTTGATTGTCTGCGCCGCATTTTATTCAACCGGACGAAAAGTTGCAAAAGTTTTTCATCTTTGAATTTCTGCTCGGCAAAATACAGAAAGGTGCGACCTCCCGGTGTCATTTTCGTAATTTGTTTATAAGCCCATTTTTGTGGAGATTCCAGAAAGGGCACCATGGCATATATTGCCTTTTGAACTGTTCCCCCATCATCTTTTCCAGCCGTCCAAATATCAATTCCGTCGGTTTCCGCCAGCCGGCATAACAGCGCAAAGGCTTCCAGATTGAATTGCACGTAGCTCCATGATCTTGTGCGCGCCTCTTCCTTCGGAAAGGTGCCGTCGGCTTCAATTTGATTGGGAATAATATATTCCACCGCATGCCGGTAGGCCATTTGTCGAATAAGCTTATTTCCCGTAAAGCGGGCATAGGCCGCGACCTGAGCGGCCCACCATGTCGTATGATTGTTCCCCTGTTGCTTTTCCTGCAACCCGTTCCTGCTGCTATTCAGCCACTGCAGGAAATCGGAAAACCATTTTTTCAGTTGCCGCTGTTCCCACTCCGGCCAGCTTTGAGATTTTGCCAGCAAGCCGAAAAACTGCACCAATTTCGTCCAGCGATGCGTGTCGATGATCCCCACCCCCCTTCCCGGACTTTTATTGGGAATCGCCTGACCGTAATTCAGATTGGGATTCATTCTTGTTTGCGGGTCAAGGTACCACACGCGAAGCAGCTCTGCAGCCCGCCGACTATACCGTGAATCATCAAACAGGTATCCTGCCAGACTTAAATAACCGACTGCAAAATACATTTCGTTCAGCGCTTTTTTATGTGCAATAAAACGCGCCGGGTTGCGCTCGCCGTCTCTGCGGATAAATGGGCCGCCCGGATTTTCCGGATCAGGCCACCAATATGGCCCTTCGCTGTAGTAATCGTGTGGATCGCCGCTTGGCGCTTTGCCGGGAAAAAAAGTGATACTCCACGGGCCTTTACTCAGCAGCGAATCGGCAACGGATTCTATTTCGCTTAAATATTGTCCGGCGTGCTCAGCCTGTTGTTTGAGTCGCCTCAATTCCGTCCCCCTGAAATAAATCCCTTCGGGAACGTCGGCCACACCGAATGCCGTCAAACCAATAAATACCAGTAAGACTCCGCTATAAATATGTTCTTTCATTTATTTCCCTATTACCAAACAGACTGCTTGATAACCCTGTTCGCATGTTTCGTTCACCGCTCGGATGCCGGATGTCCGGGGGTAATTTCTGCGCCGAACCGTGTGTCGGTACGGCAAGTTTTCCACGGCCATTGCCGCTGAAGCGCCTGAAAAATGCGGGTAAAGGGTTTTCACCGCAAAAGTACCATTTTTCGGGATTGTATTTGCCGGCCGGCTTTCAACAGGTAAAAGTAAATTCCCGACGACACGGGCCGTCCCCTGTCGTTCAAACCATTCCAGAACAGCTCATGCGAGCCGGATCGGAAATGTCCGGCGGCCAGGGTAACAATCTTCCGGCCAAGCACATCGCTAATTACCAGTTCAATATCTGATGCTTCGGACAATTCAAATCGTATTCGGGTAGAAGGATTGAATGGATTAGGGTAGTTGGCATACAATTTCAGAATGGTCGGAATTGCCTCCGGGCGTTTCGGTTTAACCGTCGACACAATACCCCGGTCGGCAAGCTGTGCGTAAAACAGCGAGCGCGGCTCCAGCCCGGGCTGATTCGTTCCTTCAATATACCCTTCCGGTACCGGAAACGGCGCAGGCGGACTTTGACCGCTGATATTTCCAAAACAGCCGATAGCGTAGTTTTGGCCCGTGGGCGGTTTCTGGACAATCAAATCACCCGCGGCTACATCGCAGGCCCAGGCAACCGAATGAACTGCAGCCCAGCCATGACTGGTTCCGTAGTGTCCCCGGCAATACAGGCCGAGCAATCGTGGATTAAATCCCGGCCTTGGGCCGTCCAGGTCGATAACATTGTCGTAGAGCATGCCCTGCGTCCATCGACGGTGGCCCTCGCTGCTGGTATAAGCTCCTGATGAAGTGCAGTCGAGAAAGACAATTCCCGATGCCGAACTTGTACCATTGGACATATAATGGTGGCGGCCGTTTCGCGCCTGGCAATCTTTAACAAGTATCTGTTGAGAGGAACGATACATCTGGAAATTGTACATCTTACCGCCCTCGACCGTTGCCCGGGGATCAAAAGCCCTGCAGTTTTCAATAGTTATTCGTGTGGCCGTTCCTGTCTTTACAGCAGACAGACCGAAGTGCAACATCGTGCAGTCACGCACCCAGGAATCTTCCAGCTGATACATGTCAATGGCGTCCCAGGCATGGTTTTCATCAGCCACACCATTCGCCTGGATGTCAATTCGCAATTTTTCAATACCGATTTTAGTGCGTATTCCCATCCGGGTATATTTGTAAATGTATGATTGCGAAAGACTTCGTACCAGTGGATTATAAACCGGCACATCTATTGTTATCTTGTTGCCTTCTATAGCTGTAATATTGCGATTGTAAACTATCGGCTGGCTGTCCACAGTCCACGGTACATCAACTCCCGGTTCGGCGGCGGGCAGCCACCAGAAAGTTCCCCCGGTATCAACAGCCGAAAGCCAGGCCTGTGTACATGGATGAAATATGATGATATTGTCGCCGACTGAAAAAGGCGAGGCATCGGTAACCTCAAATTGATTGTCGCCTACGAATACGGTGTCGGTTATTATATCGCGTACATCAACGCCATCCGCCCAATTTGTTCTCGAACCGCCTCCGGCTATAATAACCGTACGCCAGTGCGGTGAATCTCCGGTTGCTTTTAATACCGTATTGCTGTCCGGATCGGCTCCGTCGCCGACACCCCGAAGCACGACACCTGAAAATGCCAGATGAATCGTTCCCTGTATTTCGTATTCTCCGGCTTCCAACAACAAAGCACCCCGTATGCCATTATTATCCGCCGGCATCAGACCGATTTCAAAAAGTGCGTCCTGAATGTGCTGTGTGTTATCTCCGACAATGGGCGCAATGGTTTTTACAACCGGCACATCGGGTATCGGCTGCTCGCTGTTTTTATAGCCGGCATAGCTGAAATCCGGAATTCGGTTACCCTCCCCGTCATGAACGTACACCAGTTTATTGTTACTGTCATAATATACGATTTGTGATTGCCAGGAACCTTGTGCCACCAGCAGACAGGGAAGCAGCAACATGGGTATCAGTCTGCGAAATATCATTTGCAGGGAATCCTTTCTCATTTTATCAGCAGCATTTTATGCCTGTAGACCAACCGTCCGAATTTCACTACCGCGAAATATAAACCGGAAGCCCGTCCTTTCGCCCGCCATTTAATGGTATGACGACCCGCGGCCATTATTCGATCCAGCAGTTTCCCAACCAGCGCCCCCCCGGCATCATATATGTATATTTTCACTCTGCCGCCTGCCGGGAGCTCAAATGTGATCCGGGTTGACGGGTTGAACGGATTAGGGGAAATGTTAATCAAGTCGAATGATCCGGGTTCCCTAATCGAAGGGGATTCGATAACGGTTGGCGGATTGGTCGCCCAGTACAGATCACCCATCGCACTGCCGTCATCGGCCTGAAACCAGAGGGGAGATGTTTGCGCCAGCGTGAAATCTCCGGCGGAAGCGTTGGCATACTGCGGATCAACAAACATCATTCCGCTGCCGGCAGAGGCGCCCCGATTCAGTTGCAAATTTCCGGAATTATAAATATCGCTGTGGGAAACGGTGGCGGTTACCCCGAAAAGTTCAGCGGCGGCTGCGGGAGCATTGCTGATAATACAATTTTTGATCTGTGTGTCATCCACTTCATCCGCGGAAATAACACTGTATCCGGTATAGCCGCAATCATCAAATGTACAATGATTGATTCGTATCACCGGTCCCGGTGTGAAAGGAACATCGTCCCCGGCATAAATCGTAATTGCTTCTCGACTGGTGCGCCATACTGTGCAATTAGTCATTTCGAAATAATCAACATTATAAAGGCCGCTGCCTTAACTTTCATCGATAAGCCGGATACCCTGTTTGCCACTGTTGTAAAACAGCGAATTTGTAAACCGGATTGTGTCAGCTCTGGTGCCTGCATAAGCTCTGAAAAAATACCCTTCTGCGCCCAGCACAACATCGTGCAGATAGCAGCTGTCCACTTTCAGTGAATAGGTTCCCGTCATCGGCTGGTCATCGGTTCGTAACAGATACTTTGCCGGAGTGTCACTTCCGCTCATCCCGTCCAGTTCCAGCCCTTTCAACTCCAGGCTGCCCCCTTCTCTGATTTCGAACAGGATACGGGTGCCGGTGGAGACATTGATCTGGCGGATGACGGGTTTCTGATCCAGCCGCGAAGCGGCACGGATTGTCAGTTTCTTATCAATAACCAGATTGTGTGTATTTTCGTACAACCCGCCGGATGAAACCAGTTCCAATACTTCTCCGTCACCGGCTGATATTATCGCATTATACAGCGAATCAGGTCCCGCGGCCACAGGGGTAACCATCACCTGGATTTCAGGCGGCCACCAGGTTGGACCGACATCATGTGCGGTTAAAGGGCGGCGAACAACCGGATCAGGTGAGACCTGATCAGCGCCGACGTCTTTCGGATCATCACGAAACTGACCGTCCATGTCATCGGTGACCTGCGGATACATGCCCGCAGCCGCACCCAGCAGCGGACTGTTCGTTTCGTCAGGCCTGAAAAGCGAATCGACCGCCGATTGCAGTAACGGATCCGCCAGGGTTATTCCCGCAGGTTGGGTTATACCCAGCGGTCCGCCAAACATGATGTTGCCTTCCCAGGTCAGATTAATCGGTGTATCGACTTCGGTGATCAGCTGCGAACTACTGTATACGGTATTGTTTGCTATCACACAGTCCAGCGGCGGCAAAGTACGTTCCGAATCGCTGCCGCTGCCCAGTTCAATCGATTCAAAATTATTAACCAGCGTATTGAACAGCACGCTTGCACGTTTTACCTGAAAATAGCGATTTAACGGTGAATTCGGAACTCCGTTCATTAAAGAAATGGCTGCTCTGAACCCGGTGCCGCTCAGCTCCTGAAAATAGTTATTATAAACGAGGTGGTCCTCTCCGATGATGCGCACACCGCCCGTTTCCGGCTTGTTGTTGCCGATGAAAAAATTCCCGTTAACCGTGGCATAATTCCCATGTCGCAGGGTCAGTGTACCACGGCATTCAAAAAATGTATTATAGCGATAAATATTATGCCCCGATTTATTCGAAATAATTTCGATTTCCCCGTTACAATGCTCGAAATAGTTTGTTTCAACGGTGGTATAGGAATCAGTCAGAGAAAAAGTACTGGTACCGATGCGTATTGTTTCGCCACCGTTGAAACCGAGTTCCGGCCGGTAAGCAAAATAATTCTGATCGATCCGGTGATAATTAGGCTGGCCGTTGAGCCAGACGACCAGTGTTGTGCCGGAATGGTTTTTCCCTCGCAGGTAACAGTGATCAACCCGGTTATAGGTACCGTAGAGGGAAATCCATTTGTAATCGGTTGAAATGGATGAAGGATTGTAATTCACTATTGCGGTGTTGGTCAGGCGACAGCGATTGGCGTAAGGTCCGCCGCGGAATTCGATTACGGCTCCAGATACGGAATAACCGTCTTTAAAATACAATCCATCAACTTTCAGATAATCTCCGCTGATACGCAAAGTCGAAGTGCCGGTCAGGATGACATATCCCGGCCGTTGCGCACGCAACAGAATGGAATCGCCTTCTGCACCATTTCCCTGAAAAACAATTCGCTGGTCAATCCATTCGCCTTCGGTCATTGTCAGTGTGTCGCCCGGTTGCGCAATTTGCATCGCGCTGCTTATTTCCGAAGCCGATGAAACCTGGAATTCGGTCGCGTTACACTGATATGACAGTGCAGAAATGATCAGAAGTGAAAAAAGTATCACATAAAACCGGTATATTTTCATTAAACCATCCTGGAGAAAACAATACCGGATGACGAAGTGTCATCCGGTATCATCGTTTTTATAGTATCATAATGTTTATTTCATCAGAACCATTTTACGTACAAGTTCCCTGCCATTTGCTGATAATTTATAGAAATACACTCCGGAAGCAATATTAAAAGCATTCCATTTCGCGATGTGCGTACCTGCATTTTTTCTTCCGCTCACAAGTTCGACAATTTTCCGTCCGGTAAGGTTATATACTTCCAGACGTACATCCGATGCTTTCTTTAATGAATAGACTATTTTCGTGGAAGGATTGAACGGATTGGGATAATTCTGCTGTAACGAGAATTCCCGTGGCAGATCATTTTCGTCGTCAATGGCTGCGGCTCCGGGATCAGCCCAGCGCAGATCACCCAGCGCCAGCCCCGAATAGGCACGGCCGTAGGCGGGCGATCCGGCGCGTAAAGTGTAATTGAATGACAGAGGATTTTCGTAAAGCGGATCAAATCCATAAACGGTTAATGAATCCACTTCAGCGCCTTTGCTGGCGCTGATCCTTTCCGAATACGGAATTGTAAACACCATATTCAGCGTATCAATGTGGCTGATCAGCGATCCGCGCTGCTGAACCTGCACGACATAATCGGCGCGTTCCTGGCGGTAGGGCTTTGGAAGGTGAGCGTTTGTTACGATAATATCGCGGAATTGTGTACCCTGGTTATTTTTGATGAAAGCAACCCGTGTCGCGCTGCTGTCAATGGTCAGGTGCTCCAGCAAAACATAGGCATCCGTTGTACCGGTATCCGTGTCCGCATAAAAACGGATACATTCCGCCATAACATTCTTAAAGGTACAGTTGCGAACAATCAAAGTATCACAGACACGCTCGACGGAATATTTCTCCGTTTCGGCCATTCGGATAGCCTCATCACCGATATTTCGAAATATACAATCTTCAATGATAATATTTCCCGCTTTTATGACCGGTTCTCCGCTGCCCGGACGAAGGAAATAAAAGGCACTGCCTCCCACGGAATTTTCCCAGTTGGGCGGAAAAATATTTCTGAATTCGCAATCCTTGATATGCACATTCAATCCTTCGCGGGCAAAAATACGCGGGAACTGGTCTGCCGGTCCGTGGCCGACACGCAATGCATATTTCAGCGGCCGAACGGCATTGTAACCGTCAAAAACAACTCCTTCGAAAGTCACATCGTCGTGAATGCGAAAAATTTCCAGCACACTGGAATCAATATCGCTGTGACGGAAAATGGGTTTTTCAGCAAGTCCGGGTTGAGCCATTATTACGATCGGTTTTTTGATCTGCATATAAACGGTATCACTGGTAGTATATATACCACCAGAGGTTACAAGCATTATCGTATCGATATTTGCAGGACCAAAGGCATAATCCAGCGCCAGTTTAAAATCGTAAATCGCCTCTACATCGATTCTGCTGGCCCGCAACGGTTACGCCACAATCATCAACAGGATGAACATGACGGATAAATATTTAACAAGCTTCATGGATCCCCTCCTTCTTATAACTGTCCGATTTAAAACGCATAGGTATAGGCCACATTCAGGTTTTGAATCTGTTCGTACTGGTAATTGGTGTTGCTGAAATATGAATCATAGTATTTCAGCTGTCGTAGTTCAAATGCCGCGTCCAGGCGACCATAGTCAAATAATTTAAGCCCGAAGCCAAGAACAAAACTTTCCGCTACCGGTCCTTTTTCTTTGTCTGCCGCCCCATCCGGAATGAATACGGCGGGAATATTCCGGTACCCAGCCCTCAGAGCCAGCATTTCGAAAGGACGGTATTCAATTCCGAAACGAATGATCTGCTGGTCTGCCCATGATTGATGCAATGAATCGGGATGGCTCAACTTAAATACAGCCTTGCTGTAATTCGAAAACTGGTAATCGAATGCCACTGTGAATTTATCCGCGGGTTTAATATGTATTCCGAAAGATATCGTTGCAGGAACCTCAAATTCATCTTTTCCCGAAAGTTGTTGCGAGGATATGCCGTTTGTATCGAGCGTCGTTTTCGTGTATTTCCAGTCGCGGGTAATCGTGTACGGCAGCACCGCATTCACCCCCAGTCCGATTCGATCAAGTTTATACAATGCGCCGAAATTGAAACTGGTGGATGTGAAACTGGATTTACCGCGAAAACTTACATCAAGTGTATCATAGGAAAATCTGAAACGGTTATCTTTCGCAATTTCAAAGAATCCGACTCTGTTCAAATACTGATAATCTTCCGTTTCCCCACTGAAGGTGCTAAACCCGATCCCCACTTTTAAATTATCATTGATGTTATAGGCCACGGCGCCGTTGATACTGTTAATCCGTCCGTCCCGCTGCCGCAGAAATCGGTCCCAGTTAAAACGTACGGTATCGGTAACAACGCGCTGCACTACTCCGTAACCGTCGAAACCGATATGCGGATCCAGATAAGTATCATTGCGGTCAAAATCATAAAGATTATATCTGCGATAAAAGCCGCCGGCCAGCACGATTTTATTGCCGCCCATATCCAGCGGATAGGCGATTGAAATATTATTCAAACCAAGCACATTGATTTTGCGTTGCCAGTCGGCCGCCTCTTCACTGAACGGTTCGAGTCCCAGTTCCGGGTAGCGCACGATGTACGAAGAATCCTGCGCCAGTTCATAGTCCCACACACCGTTGTTGGCCGGATCAGGAGTGTATAATCCTTCAAGGTAAAAAGGAAGTGTCCAGTAAATACGGTTCGGTCGGTAATTCTGGTTTTCGCGCCATAATTTTGAGGTGGAATTCATAGAAACAGAAATCTGCAGCGTGGAAATATCTGCCAGCCCGGCCGGATTATAAAACAACGCATTCAAATCGCCGGAAAATGAGGTATAAGCGCCGCCGATGCCTAGCGCCGCAACACCGGCTTCATTCTGGTCGCCCAGCCCCTGAAAAGCCAGGTTGTCACCCCGGTGTTGCGCCCACAGGGACGTTGCCAGAATTAAAATAAATAATACAATGACCGGATATTTCATCATCAAACCTTTCATGCTTCCATCAATCCAGATTGAAACCGACGGTGAACCGGTGAACTGAATCGAGATAATCTCCGAAGTCGTTATAGGAATAATCTATGCGGTATTTCGAGTATTTCAGACCCACACCCAACGTATAACTTTCCTCATCATAGTTGAAATGGTAGCCGCCACGCAGAAACAGGACTTCTTCGAATCCGTATTCAAAGCCCAAATTGTATTGCTGATCGTAGTCGCGCGGTTGCAGCATATCAAAGGCAACCATTAACGTCTGGTTTTCGGCCTGCATAAACAGGCTTTCTCCGGGACCCATAAGATATGCGGAAAAGGCTATATCAAAGGTTTGCGGCAACGGATAACTTTTTCCGCTGTATTCCTCATAAAAGATTGAATCGTTCGCAGCATCATAGCGTTGTAACTGTTCTTTGTCAAAATATTTAACTTCCGGGCCAAAATGTCTGACTACTGCGGCAATCTTCAGCGATTTGAAACCTGTCTCGTAACTCAACCCGAGATCGAACATGAAATTATCGGTTGCTTTTACAACCAGGTCTTCACGGGCATATTTCGCTGAGACACCAAAACTGAAACTTTCCGTCAGCCTGCGGGCAAAACTTACTCCGAAAACCTGAGCACCCGGTTTAATCGATTCACCCGTATAGCCAAGGTAGATATTATTAACAAATCCAAGCGCATCAACGGAAGTCACCTTTATTTCACCGACATCCGTCATCGTGCCCTGAAAACCGAACGTACCAATCCCGTCGATCGTGTAGGCTGCGGTTAAAGCCAGGTGGGAAACATCCAGAAAATAGTCCATGTAGGCGGCTGTAAAATCAAGTGACTGAACATTCACCAGACCTGCCGGATTATAAAATACGGATTCGGAATTGTCAACGACCGCTGCAAATGCTTCCGCCATTCCCGTAGCCCGTGCACTCATTCCGATTTTCAGGAACTGGAAAGAGGTTGTGCCTACTTTTTCGAATGCCACGGCAGCGGATGTGTACAGTGCAATAGCGATCATTAAAAAATATTTAAATACGCGCCTGTTCATAATATCCCTCAAAGAGTTGGCGTCATTTAACGATAATGAATTTTCCACTTTTTTTGTCTCCATCCGGCGATGTTACCACATAAAAATATATGCCGGATGCGATTTCCTGTTCATTCCGTGAAACCTGGAACCATTCGGTGGAATAAACCGGGTCGTTATGTTCTATTGCTTTGATTAACTGCCCGGCATATGAATAAATACGGATGGTGCAACGACGGGGCAGACCGTAAAACCCGATCTGGTTTTCCGCACCGACCGCTCCGCCGAAACCGGATTCGATGATGAATGGATTAGGTGCGACAAAAACTTCTTTCATTTTTTCCACCGAACCGATGTTTTTCGAATGTCTGGTGATATTAGTTTTTGCCCCCTGTATTCCACTGGCATCAACCGAAGTTACGGCATAAAATCGGGTTTCCCCGATTTTGAACGTCGAATCGGTATCTAAAAACTCATAACGGTCTTTATCATTAACCTGTCCGACCTCAAGCGAATCCAGGATTGTCCAGGGTCCCATTCCTGCATTGCTTCTCAGAATATAGAATTTCTGCAACGGGCCGGACAGGCGAGGATGGGTGAAACTTTCAACTTCGCGGTTCCAGGTAAGCCGGATAGCACCGATTTCAGTGTTCTCCACTTTTAATACCGGAGCGGGTAGGGTTACCGGTACTGTATAGACGCCGTCTTTTGGCATTGATTCCGGCCAGATTGGTCCCCCCGCGGGACGATTACCGATCGAATCGTAGGGAACTTGCTGCCCAAGATAGGCTTCCAGCGCTTTGTGGGCTACCTGTTGTACGAAGCGTACTTCCGAATTTACATAATCCGGATACCCGTATTCGTCGAGATAATGTTCGGTCAGTGTTTGACCGTCTTTTACAATTTTCCGGTTCCAGGATGGTGTCGGGGCCCACTGCTGAATTACCTGCCCGCCTTCAAGCACTTTGCCGGGTGCGGCACCATAACCGACCACCTCCGCCAGCGAATATTCCAGTTTATCTCCGGGGTGAAGCGTATATGGCCCGAAGACGATATGTTTCTGACCCGCATCCACACTTTGCCGGTAATTATAAGCTGCCCGTCCATACCATTCCGTTGACGGGGGTGCAGGCCAGGTGACGCTGGACGGGCTGTATACGCCGCTCCAGCGTTTGTCCGGGTTTATTGACTGATCTTTCATTTTACTGCTGCGGGTATTACCGGTACTGACTTTATTGGACCAAGGCTGCTTTATATGATTATTCTCATCAAGTTCATAAAATTCACCGTTATTTGTGCGCAGCACGTCAACCACTTCGGATTCATTTCGATTTGGGTCATTCGGATCGACCACGGCAAGGTGATTGGTGTCGTAATACAACACCATAAATCCCGGCGCCTGCGGGCTGCATAACCCCCCGCCGTTTTTACCGGTCTGTGCAAAATTATAAAAAAGATCGATGTTCGGTTCCGGTTTGGCCCATAATTTATCATCCGTTATGTTGGTGCGGAGATTCAGGTTGAACGCCAGCCAGTAATCCGCATCCCAGAATCCGTTCTGGTCGCCACGGTAAATGCCGCTGTCGTATTTCCATTCCTGGTAATGACGCTGATAACCGTACATGGAGGGCGCAAATCCGTAAATGAACAGGGCCATGAAATCGGTAAGTACAGAGTCACGTTCAATAGTGGACGGGTCACCATCCGTGTCGCCCGTGTATTCCAGTTCATATTCGTAAATGATAAAATCGTCATAGTCGGGGTAGCTGTAGGCGCGCGACGTTCGGGTTACGGTTACCCCCAGCGATGATGCCCATCTGGCAATAATGATTTCTTCCGCCTCGTCGGGATTGTAAGCAGGATTAACGGTTCCGTCCGGCTGCAGTGGATAGTTCTCAATTTTCTCAATGGAAATCGGAAATGACCAGCGACCGTAAACTGTTTCGGGAGAACTGGCACCAACCCCTCCGCATAATGAATAAATACGATTCTCTTTGCCCGGCTTACCCTGCAAATTGGCTGCCATATACATGCCGCCACCAAGAATATTGTGCTGACCACTGTATTTAATATTGTCGACAATCGTTGCCGACCGGGAAGGCCATTCCATTAGAGGAGTAGTTGTAATATTGCCTGCCTGACCGGTCATCCAACCACGACCAATATCACCCGTATTGTAGACCGTTTCATGTAACATTCCGCGATCATGAATTCTGAATTCGCGAACCTGAGCCTCAGTGAATACCGTACCCAGTAAAAGCGATAAAATGATAAATGGATAATTCAAATATTTCTTTTTCTGCATGATTCCCTCGACATCCGGCAATTGTCAAAAATTAAAGATCAGGCCCAGGCGGTAATGGCGGGGCTGGTTGCGCAACAGATACAAGTCCTGACTGCTTACATAGGGAGCATATTCATTGTCGGTTAAAATATTGGCGCGATCGGTTTCCCAGCGGATTACATTTCGCTCATCTGTAAAAGTTCGACTATAGTGCCAGAACTTTTCATTAAGAAGATTGAATACTTCAAAATAAGCGGTAATTCGTGTGTTCGGAAATTTGATTCGCTTTTCAAAACGCAGGCGCCATTCCTGCTCCACAGGAGTGCGCTGGTTGAATTTCAAGCCTTGCCCGGAGGCATCATAGGTGAATGGCCTGCCCGTCGAATAGCGAAAAGTACTGCTGACGGAAATATCGGCAAATGGTCTGAAGCCATACACTTCAGGTCCGTCATCTCCGGAGGTTATATACCTGATATTGAATACTGCCTTATGTGTCCGGTCATAATCCAGGTAAACATCTTCCGGAAAGGGCAGCTTTGCATTGCCGAATTCGGGATCGGGCACTTCAAAATAAGTAGGGGCAACGTCAAGGTTTTCCGCATTACTGCTTTTGCCGGTTGCCGATTCAAAATTATAGCGGATATAGCCGCGCAGTTTGCCCGTCTTTTTTTCCAGACTTATATGAAATCCTTTTATGTCGGCATAGTCGCGATTGACGTACGTACGGTAAACCGTCTGAAGCGTGTCGCTGAAAAAGGTCGTTTCCACCAGGTCTTTCACGTCTTTATAATAGGCGCTTACATCCAATTGAAAACCGGAGGGCAAACCCTGAACGAGCCCGACGTCATAAGTTTTGGTGTTTTCCGGTCTTAGTCTTGGATTTCCCAAAATATCAATTTCATTATTGATAGTAATTTGATTAAAGAAAACCTGGTTAAAGCTGGGCCGCTGGGTAAAAGTACCGTAATTAAGATGAAATACCGAGGATTCTGATACGGGGAAGGAAATCCCGATTCGGGGTTGCAGCTGGGTGATCAGATTTGATTGCTTTTTCATGGCTAAATCACGATCATAAAATTCACCTCCCTCACGCGTTCCATCAAAATTCGGATTGCGTAATGGAGAGAACTGATCCGCGAAATAATCAAAGTTGAGGTTGTAAAAATCAAAGCGTAACCCTAGGTTTGCGATTAAGCCGCGGAATTCCATTTTATCCTGGAAATACAAAGCACCTTCGTAGGGACGGGCTGTAAACAATATATTCCGGAAGGCGGAGGCATTGGTTATATTTACTTCATAATCGACATCCAGGTTATAATAAAATAATTGTAAACCGGCTTTTAAAAGATTGGAGCGATCCATCTGGCTGGATATACTTCCGGAAAACGAATAGGTACTGGCATTTCGCGCACCACGATCATCATTCGGCCGACCCATCCTGTGATTGGAAGGACCGGTGTAATCCACCCAATTCCTGCCATTGCTGTACTCCTCCAGAAATTGTCCTTCGTTAAGCAGATCAATTCGGTCAATCTGTTCTACCGACATGGCTTTCAATTTAAATTCAGCGAAAGTTGAAGGGGATACGGTACGGGTATATTCGATTCCGTACTGGTAAGTGTTTTGAGTTCGTTTGGTTACACTGAGGGTGCGATCAAACAGCCACCGCTGCCAGTTACTGTTTAAATAATTATCAAATTGATGGTCATAAATAAATGAAAATTTGTATTTATTTTCAGGATTTGGAGCATAAGTTATATTGGTCATCAGTTGCCGTTCCATGTCCGGCATCGGGGTCGGTACGATCGGGTTTTCAAGGTTCTGACGCAGGGCAATGAACAAACGCATATTTTCTGAGATCGGACCACCGGTTGTTAGGTCTGCTCTGTAATCAATAGTATTGTTATACTGCAGCCCGACATCCCGAACAGATTGTAACCACTGAATTTTACCGAGTTCTGCAATTTTCAAAGAGTCCTGATGATTCAGCGGATTTGGAGGCCACACGATTCGCGGCGGAAGATATTTCGTAACACCGTATCCGATATCCCACAGCGGTTTACCGGGATTACGCGGATTTTCCTTCAACCACTCTTCCGTGTTCTTTAACAGGTTGTAAAAATCCAGATTGCTTTCTTCATACACGCTGCCCCCCCAGGTTTTATAATAGGGTAATGTTGAGGAAAACTCCACTCGTGTCTGCCACTTACCCGGGCCCTCTCTGGTAATCATATTCACAACACCCGACTGCGCGTTGCCGTATTCTGCACTGAATCCGCTGGTATATACTTCAACCTGATCGAGTCCGGTAACAATCGGGCGAAAAGCCCGGCTGTTGTCCAGGGGATTTACAATAGACGAGCCGCCGAGCAGATACAAAGATTCACCTGCCCGTCCGCCACGAAAATGGTCATCCACAACATCCGCCTGCAATTCCAGAATATCGGAGATATCGGCAACACCGGCTATTGCCTGTATTTCGGACACATTATAAACTTGCTTGGTTGCTGTCAGATCTTTTTCAACCTTTTCCGGGACATATGCGGTGACTACAATTTTATCTGCTTCCATTAAAATTTCACCCAGTTCGAAATCCAGCGTCGTTGTTTTATCAACGAAAACTTCAACCTTAACACGAACCTCTTCCTGATAGCCAATATAGGATGCCCGTATATTGTAAAAACCGGGATTAATATTTAAAATAAAAAAACTTCCTTCAAGATCGGTCGAGGCGCCGTACGGATGGGATAATTTCACTTCCTGACCTTCAATCCACCTGGATTCAACAATTATATTCGCTCCAACAAGTGGTTTGCCGGAAGATTTATCCTGGACGACACCGGCAATTTTACCGGTTTCTCCAGCAAAAAGCGTACAGGATAGCAGGAAAATGTAACTGAATACCAAGCGCCGCATTACACGCCTCCAATCTCACTGCGGATTAATTGCGTATTATATTTCCCCCTCAGTAATAAACCGGGAAAGTCCCGGGATAAGATTTGTCATACATATGACATATTATGCTTTTCAATTTAAGTAACCAAAAATGTACAGTCAAGAGATAAACCGGTATTTTTTGAAAAATAATTTCCACCCATCGATTTTTACAATAAAATTGAGGAAAGCAGACCTGGTAGTGAAGTCTAATTGAAAAAAACTCTGTACATTTGTACAGAGCGCCTGAAGCGGCCCCTTTCAGAATTTGACCGGAAACTAACGGATTTTTAGTTCCCTCAACGCTATTCTGGCTAACTTCAGTTTAAAAATCACTACCTTATTTGATAACAAGATAGTTTATCACAAATCAAAACAAAACTGATGATCTGACTCCTATACGCGATCTTTTGTCTTGAATTATTTACTATTCCTCCTTTTAAAATTATTATAAGGAAATAGTACCGAAAACAATAAAACGCAGGCTGTCAGTAAAATAGAGACTCCCAACCAACCGGAAGCTATGGGAAATACGGCGGACAAAAATAAATAATCCTGATTGATTGCCCATAAAAGGCCGGACGCCAAAAACAGAGAGAAACCACCTTGCGTTGCGCGTAAAAACATGTTTTGCCCTGTTCTCAAGGCAAAACGCCGCTTTCCGGAAAGAAGTCCTCGCGCCAGCCGCCACGACTGCCACAGCGACACAAGCAGCAGCAAAGTAATAAAACCCCACAGAGCCCTTTGCCCCTGAAGAATACGCGCCATGCCGACCGCAGGGAACCCGTTCCATTCCGCCCAGTCTTTTAGTATTTGCGCAAAAAAGGGCCAGCTTCGTTGACTGTTGGTTAAAACAACAACGCCGTCGCCGGTTTCCGGAACCGAGTAAAAGTGGGTCATCCAACCGGACCCCTGCCCGCCGTGTGAAACGGCTTTTAGCCCGTCGGGCAGTTTTTCAATAAAATGTCCCAATCCGTAGGCATCAAAAGCAAGTCCATAGAAACCCGAAATTTTGACCACCGGCGTGTAGAGTTGATGAATACTTTGAGCGTCAAGCACTTTTCGTCCCTTGCCGGAAAAGTTTGTCATTCCGGCCGTTACAAAGGTCGCCATATCCTTAACCGTGGCGAAAAGACCGCCCGAAGCTTTATCCGGATAAACATAGACCGGAATCGGCCGGCAGCACAGGTCGTAACCAAAGGGAACGGCCGGCTGCAGATTCTTGCTCCAGACGAGGGTAGAATGACGCATACCCAGCGGAAGTAAAACCTCATGGCTCATGTATTCGGCAAAATCACGGCCGGTTACCTCTTCAACCAACAATTCAAGCACATTGAAGCCCGTATTCGAATAGGAAAAGG
>JAJRVZ010000170.1 GCA_024277055.1 Calditrichota bacterium | reverse complement strand
TTATCATGTCGGCTCCGTCCCGTATCCCCACCATGACTGGACACGGCCGGTATATTTCGCCATCCTGATTCCCCACGTAATTCTGGCGGCTCTGATGGGCCCTTTCATTATCGTCGCTGTGCGGCTGGCGGTTAAAGAAAGGTTCGAAGCACACAAAAAACTGGTCCGCTGGCTGTGGCCGGTATGGATGTATGTATCAGTGAGCGGTGTGCTGATCTATCTGATGCTTTATATATTTTAAAAACCATTAATTACTGAATATGTCCGCGGGATGATAGAACTGAAAAGTTTTGTCATCGGACATGGCGACAAACAAGCCGTTTTGAAAAACTCCGTTCAACGGGAAAGAAATTACATCGCAGCCATCACTCCCATGGGTACTGAGCTTAACCCTTGTAACGAGACGATGGTCGTGCCGGTTTTTCCCGCTGCCTTCTCGATCATAAATATTAAACCGATCGGCCTGCTGGTCGGAAACGATAATCCATCCCGATGAACGGCCGGTTTGATAAATGGCAATTCCCTCTACATCCGCTTTAAAATCCGTGCGGCCGAAACAGGCAAGTTCGTCATTTGCGCCGGCAGCATTGGGGTCAGCCGCATATTTGTGAATACCGTATCCCTCGTCGGAATAATAGACAAATCCCAGACTGTCATCCACGACAATGGCCTCAATTTCTTTGATACCGCTGAATTTTCCAAATGCGCGAACAAACTTTGCACCGATACTGCCGTCCGCTTGAGCAGTCAATTCATATTGCCACAAGTAATGGTCCGTTTTGGCGAAAGCTTTGCGGCTGAGAATCGCAAAGATCTTTCCGTCAGTTGCACGGCGGTAAAGGCTCACACCCATGGGACGCCGATACCGTTCATTTTCAAATACCGGAATACCGCCGTGGTCCAGCGGTTTCATATCGGGTAGAGAAAAAATTCTGATAGCATTACGGCCACGTTCAGTTACCACGGCTATATCGCACATGTCATCAGGAAAACGGAACCCATATTCCACATCTACATTGTTAGGGTATTTCAGGCCGGAAACGGTTTTTTCCGCAATGATTCCGCCACTTAAATCAAAAACATAGAGACGGCCGTTGCTGTTATGCTTGTCGGTTCCCAGTACAAGGCTGTTCTCCGGGCTGCTGGAATTGTACCAAATGGCGGGATCGTCGGCATCATGTGCCACCTTCCGGGTAATCAGTACCGGTTTTATTTTTCCGGAATATTCGTCCTGACAACTGGAATCGGTGCAACTGAAAATTATGACCAATATGAAAATTTTAATGAAAAGCAGGCTGTATTTTTTCATGAAATGTTAAGTATCAATTTGGCCGGCAAGAATTTTGTCAATGAACTTCAATCCATCTTCATAACCGATGTTAATGGTTGCTTCGATTTTGTTCATATCACTGCTCATGCGACCGACGGGCAGGTCGCGGGATGGTACGAGAACATGAACCCTGTCTTTTTGCGGGAAACGCATGAGTACGGCAGGAAGTTCATCAATGCTGGCGGGAGAGCAAAGGATCAGCCAGATTTCATCATAATAGTTTTGGGGTAGAATATCAAGGGGAATGCGACCCGTTAAGCCGGCATCACGGTATTTTTCTTCACCGATTTCAACGGCGGTTCCGATCCCGTTCACATAAGGCAGGAAAGCCGAAGCCCGAAGATACAAACCGACCGATGTGGTATCCGGCGCCCGGCGAACATCAAAGCAATGGCGCAGATATTCACCATTCAGCATTAAACGGGATGCGGCGACATAAAGGTGGGTTTGGGAGTCGCGAACCCGCTGCAGATCCAGATATTGCAGGGTAGTCAACTGAATACTCAGGTCAACCGTTTTCCAGGTTTCGTTATTAAACAAAGGATGCCAGGCGATTTTGTATTTGGAAAATTCCTTCCAGGATTGTAATTCTTGTTCATGCATATCCGCAGCCAGCCATGCCCCGGCAATTGCACCGGCAGACGCCCCGGCAATCGTATCAAAAAAAATACCGCGATATTTTATTGCGCCGTGCAGACCCGTAAAATAGGCGCCGCGCACACCGCCCGTACCCAGCACCAGTGCCCGTTTTCTGTTTTCATCTTTTTTCATGGTGAATAACCCGATTTAATAACCGAAATTTTGTTTAGCTCCGGGAAGACCAATGCCTTTTTAATTGCAGCGCAATGGTAATATAAAAGCACCGGTAATTTATATCAACTTGTGATCTGTGGGGATAATAGAGGAAAATACAGTTAAACGGGAAACCATTCCTCACCTGACAAACGGATAAAACTATTCTTCGCTCCGGCTGTTCAGAATATCATCAAGCAAAGCCCGTGCGTCTGGTACATCCTGTTCAAAAACATATAATCCGGCCAGCCCCTTTTGTCCGACAAAGATACCATCGTAGGCGGTGTCGAAATTGCTGCGCACCTGAAGGGGGATATCATGCTCTTCAAAGGTTTTGGAAATGTAAGGGATGAGCATTTCGTGCTGACGTTCAAGAGTGAAGATCTTTACGGTTTTCTGTTCATTTTTCATATCTCTACCATTTAAAATTGTTTTTATACCAATGCTCGGTAACATCCATCCAGAAAAACAAACCGGCCCAGGAATCATATCTTTTATAATAAGCAGCTATTTCCTTATCTTCAACGGCCGTGCCGGAATTATGTTTCTTCGCAAATTGTATGCGGTTCCAGCTGTCGTATCCCATCCGATCGTAAAAGCCGAGCAGTTTCAGTAAACTGGAAACGGAATAGTCACCAAAACCCTTAATCGCGCGCAGCGCTTTGTAAAGTTCATCTGACGTACCTTCCCGATTTTCCAGTTGGTTGAGGTCGATTTTTCCTGAAGCTACCCGATCGGCAAATTCCAGCAGGTAGGGTGCCCGGTAGCCCATTTTTATCCGCTGCCTCAGGTATTGTTCATCACAACCGGCGATGATCTCCGGAGCGGGAAAGGAATGTTTCGAACCCTTTTCTTTTCCCAGTTCCGCTACGAGATTTCCAGTCATGATCTTCGTAAGGTTCCAGGTACAGTTGGTCGTACACAGCATTTTTACCATATCTTCCCAGAGAGAAGCGCAGCGCAGCATACGGCCAGCGGAATAGCTGATAATCCATTTCCACTTTTTTTCGGCACGGGCCAACCTGTAAAAAGAGGAATAATCCTCATTGAGGCGAAACATGCATATCACGGCGTGTTCTGTTTTTTTGCCGGCAGCGGCGGTGAGCTTTCCCTCCGTTTGTACGAGGAGCGAAGAATTATCGCCACCGCTGATTCGGAAAGAAATAATACTGTTTTCATCCGGGCTGAAAGTATAATCGAAGTATTGTTCTTCGGAGTTCAATTGGAACGGCGGCAGATCTACCCAGCCATGGCTGTAGACCGTGCTCAAAAATGAGAAAGGTGGTGGCACAGCAATTTTAAAATTCAACAGATTACCTTGCTGAGAACGTTTACATATAAAAAAAGAGAGATTTATCAGTCCAAAGTAAAAAAGGCCTGCAGAACAGGCCCGGAAATATTTACAGAAATTTTAATCAGAATAGATCCTTTTGTTTTTCTTCAAGATCGAGCGTGATTTCGCTGCAAGTGATATTTTCGGCAAGATCGCTGCGTTTAATGGCCAGAAACAGATCCATTACACCGCCAAAATTACCTTCCACCGTACCGGAGGCACTGCTTTCATATTCATGAACCGGGGCATACCCTTCCATTCCTTTGGCATCCGATTCGCGTAATTCCTTCGGTTGGTATCCGCTTAGCGTAACACCCGGGGGAACATTGGAGAAGATTTCGCTTGCCTGCCGGGCCTGATCTTCGTTAAACAGATCATAGGAAAATTCGAATTTGGCGGATTTGATGTTGCGAACCGCTTTAACCTTTAATCCGATTTTATCTTCCGAGCGTTCAATGGCACTGATGAAGCGTGCAACGATATTGTCTTCGATGCAAACATGGGTATAGGTATCCATTTCAAGCATTTCTTTCAGAAATTCACCGAATGTTTCGCGGCGGATACCGTGTTTTCTATGGAAGAAATATTTAAAAGGTTTTTCACTGCCAAAATAAAAGCCCATTAAAAAACCCTTTACCAGGGCAAATTGCCCTTCAATGATCAATTCAGAAAACGATGCTGCCATCTCATTCCTCCGCACTAGCGTGACTGATTGTAAAATAATAAGGATAATTGCCGAACGGCGCAACCTTTTTATCGGCAGCATAATTTTGCGCTGAAGAAATAAAATAAAAAACGGCCCGCAGGGCAGGCCGTTCGAGAGATTATTTAAGTAAAATGAATTTTTTGGATTGTAAAAAGCCGTCCGTCTCGAAACGGTAAATATACACCCCGGAAGCAAATCCTTCGGCATTCCATTCAACCGTATATTTTCCGGCTTTCCGGTAGTCATTTACCAGGGTTGCAATTTTTTCCCCGATCATATTATAGACGGAAATTTCCACCCGTCCGGCCCGGGCAAGACCGTATTCGATCTGTGTGGTTGGGTTGAACGGGTTGGGATAATTCTGCTTCAGATATAATTTATTCGGGACGCCTGCCGGCGATTCAAGACCGGTTATGTTCGTATAAACAAATTCTACATAATAACTGCTGTCCGTATCGCTGACCACGACAACTGTATCACTCCGGCTGATGACATAATCAGGGTCGGTAAAAGGAACGGAAATAAGCCAGTTACCCTCGCAAACCCTGAAATGGAATGTCGTGTCGCCGGGGAGGTTCTCCCACTGCGCATATACAAACGGCCATTCACCAACCGTTGAAATACCGTAGCCGTCGAACCACTGTGGAATCGGGGCATCGACCAGTTTCACCGTAAGGTCGGCGTGGGCGTAGTTGGCGATGAAATTCAGGGAATCAATGGTGTCCTGTTGAACGGTCACATTCACGTATTCATTGGGAAAGGTAAGGTAGTCGCCGGACCAGACGTCCAGTGAGACATTATACGTACCATCAAGTAAAGGAAGATAGTAGTAAAACCCGGAATCAATTTCAGCCTGATACCAATCTGTCCAGGAGGTGTCCCGGGCAGTGACATTTCCGAAATCGAACACTTGCGGGACAGGATCGCCTTCATCAAATAAGACTTGACCGGATATCAGATTTCCGGCAGGAATAATATTGAAATACAGGGTATCTCCCGGAAAAACGGTGTGTGAATTTCCGTTTTCCACTACCCATCCCTCGGGGAGGGGGGTGCCGTCCCAGGGATCGGTACTTATATAGGCCCAGTACAGAGAACCCGAACGTACCGGCAGTTCGAGATATCCGCTGCTGTCGGAATAGCTGATTGAAGTACCGAAAATATCGGTATAAGACACAATTTTATAGGAACTGTTCGGCGGTTGTCCATTCTCGGTAACATAACCGTAGATAACGGCATCCGTGGCAAAAGCGGTAAGATTTTTTTCCAGGCTGTCTCCCATATTTACTGTGAACGGTTCGGATTGGGCCGGAATCATGTAGTCCGGCAGCAGATTTTCTCCGTAGTATTCAATAGTAAACTGAGCTGTTGTATCCCCATCGGGAAATGCGACAGGCAACAGAAATTCACCATCGGTGACGGGACCGCCGGAATAATCGTTTGTATCGAAATTTTGTAATGCAATGCCGTCATTAACAGGAATCAGAACACCGGATTCATCCTGAATCTGACCGTATACCCAGGCTTTAGCTTTTTGAAAATAGAAGTCGATACCCGTTGTATCACCGGAAGTAATTATAAACTGAATTCCCTCAGGTGCGACAAACCCGTGAATCATTGAAGTAAAAAACGGTCCGATTTGCCACGGCTGCTCGGAACTTATCAGGTTAATCGTGTAGGCGCCGCTTGCATCGGTCAGGCCGCTGAACATACCCATTCCCATGGCTGCGATCATGATATTTTCGTAGGATGTATCGGGAGGGGTTATCCCTTCCAGGGTGATATGCCCGCTGACAGTGGCCGGAGGATTGCTCATTTCCGAAATGGAGAACCAGGTTGTCAGACTGCTGCCGTCTTCATCTTCAACAAGCATTACATAGGACTGGGGCGCGAACCCGAACGGTCCGAAATCAACATACAAAATACCGTCGGGTACGGTGCTGCTGTCGGCCGGACCGCCATCGGACGGTTCACCGTCGCCCAGCATGAATACCTCCAGCAATTTGTCACCCGAAGAAACGACATGATTCCCGTCCAGATCGATATAAAAATGTAAGGTTAGCGTATTTCCCGGGGTAGCGACATCCGCTTCCCACGCCAGAAGATCACCCTGAACCAGCGTGTTTGAAGGCGAACCGTTTACCCAATAAGTAAAATAGGTAACCGCAGAAACCGGGGTTGCCGATATCAGGCACAAAATAAATAGCTTCAGTAATAGTTTTTTCATAAAATTCTCCTTTCGCATTCATAATCGGAGTTTCGGCAGATATTATTAACTCAATTGATTTGATTGAATTTATTTATTCCTGTAATTTTATCTTTCGCAGATTAAAAGGGGTAAATATGGCACAGAATCTGATCGAAAAAATCGCACAACGATTTGCTGCCGGTATTGACGGAGAAACGGAAATACAGAGCGGTGATTATATTTATATTCGTCCTGCATACGTGATGACCCACGATAATACGGGGGCGGTAATCCCGAAATTTCGGGCTATAGGAGCAAAAAAGCTTGCCGATCCGCGACAGGTTATTCATACCCTGGATCATAACATTCAGGACAAAAGTGAAAAAAACCTGGAAAAGTACGGTAAGATCGAAGCGTTTTCCCGTGAAATGGGTTGCGATTTTTATCCGGCCGGCAGGGGTATCGGACATCAGATCATGTGTGAAGAAGGTTATGCCTGGCCGGGAACGATGGTCGTTGCATCGGACAGCCATTCGAATATGTACGGCGGCCTGGGCTGCCTGGGAACGCCAGTCGTACGCACCGATGCCGCCGCCATCTGGGCAACAGGCAGAACCTGGTGGCAGGTACCGCCGGTGGCCCGCGTGGAACTGACGGGAAGACTTCAACCGGGTGTGACCGGAAAAGACCTGATCATCAGTCTTTGCGGATTTTTCGGAAACGATGAAGTACTGAACCATGCCGTGGAATTTGTGGGTGATGGCGTCAGAACCCTCAGTATTGATCAGCGGCTGACGATTGCCAATATGACGACGGAATGGGGAGCACTGGCCGGCGTTTTCCCGATTGACGACGTTACCCTTGACTGGTTGCGGCAAAGAGCGGATTTTATTGATCAGCGCGGACCGGCCGGCGTTCCGTCCGACTCCGACGGAAACGGACGACACCCGCGGCTGAATCACAGTAGAATTGACCAGCTGGAACAGAATATCCCGTCCGCTGACGGGGAAGCCGTTTACGCTCGTGAACTGAGTATAGATCTTTCTTCGGTACAACCCCATGTTTCAGGTCCGAACACGGTAAAAGTAATGACATCCATCGCCGAAATGCGGCAGCGCAAACAGAAGATCGACAAAGCTTACCTGGTTTCCTGTGTTAACAGTCGGGTGGAGGATATCGGCGAAGCGGCGGCAGTATTGCGTGGGAAGAAAATTGCAGCGGGTGTGGAATTTTATATTGCCGCTGCTTCCAGTGAGGTCCGGGCTGAAGCGGAAAAGAGAGGTGACTGGCAGGTTCTGCTCGACGCAGGAGCCGTTGCACTGCCTCCCGGTTGCGGACCCTGTATCGGGCTGGGAACCGGTTTGCTGAAAGATGGTGAAGTCGGTATTTCTGCAACCAACCGCAATTTTAAGGGACGCATGGGTTCCAAAAATGCGGATGCCTATCTGGCATCGCCGGCCGTTGTGGCAGCCTCGGCCCTGGCAGGGTATATCGATTATCCGGGTGACTGGAGCGATACAAAACCGGTTGGAAAGATGAAAGAAGTAGAAGCGGACGACGTCAGGCCGGCAAGGCTTGAAATAATTGATGGTTTCCCGGAAAACATCCGGGGTGAAATCCTGTTTTGCTATCAGGACAATTTAAATACCGACGGCATTTATCCCGGTAAATACACTTATATTGATGATTTTAGCGCCGAACAACAGGCAAGGGTAGCAATGGAAAATTATGATCCGCAGTTTCAGAAACTGGCAAAAACGGGAGACATTCTTGCCGGCGGTTTCAATTTCGGGACCGGAAGTTCCCGCGAGCAGGCGGCAACAGCCCTCAAACACCGCGGCATCCGGCTGGTTATCGCCGGGTCCTTCAGTGAAACCTATAAACGCAACGCCCTGAACAACGGCTTTCTCTTACTTGAGGCGCCGCGATTCATCCGCGATTTGAAAATAAAATTCGGTGAAGAAAAACTTACCATAAGAACCGGCATTCAGGCATCCATTAATTTCCGGGATTCGGTAATCCAGTTTGAAGAGGAACAGTATCGTTTCGCGCCGGTCGGTGCTGCAGCGCAGGAACTGATCGTAAGCGGGGGACTGGAGAACTGGGTCCGGCAACGGTTGTAAAACATTTCCTGTCCGAAGACCGGGAACATTAACCCGGTAAAGGGAATTGTTATGAGCAATGCGCTGTACCGGCGGCGCATTTGTTGACCTATGAAACACAAGGAGATGCCATGGAATATTGTCCTTTTTGTTCGGAACCTGTAAAAGCAGGGGCCAAAACCTGTCCCAATTGCCGCAAGACGATCGACTTCGACGAACTGGCAGGCCTGTACCGTCCGGGTGAATCCAGCCATATCGATCAAGCTGCAAAACGCCGTATCTGGATTCGGGAACATGCACTGGTGATCTACCCGTTCGTTGCAGTACTGATCGGACTGGTGGCCGGCGCCGTTCTCATGTTCACCTGGCAGGAAATATCGATCGCCAACCGAATTAATGAATTCGAGGCACGAATTAGTGATTTACAGGATTCGATCAGCACAAGCAAACAAAAGGCCGAATCGGTTCAAAACGAATTGCAACAACAGCTTACCAGAAAGGATTCGATAATCAGTATTCTGGATCAGCAGAAGAATACAATGGCACGTATCATCACTTTTACGCGTCGACTGGCGCGTAACAGCACCATTACGCCCAATACTTCCGATCAGGCGGATTATTACCGTCGCAATATCAATTATTTGATACGGGTTTATAATAACCAACAACAGGCACTGAAAGAAACAGCCTATGAAAAACTACCGGAATACGATCTGAAAACAGTACCTCAATTACTGGAAAGCAATCCCTAAGTTCAGAGTACGGTTTTGCATTCGGACATTCTCTTTTACTATATTTACGGCAATGCAAAAACTACTCGATTACGGCTGGTCGGATTTTTTCGAAAAACATTTCAAATCCCGCAGAAAAGAAAATCTGATTGCGGCGCGCGTTATGAAAGAGGATAAAATTCGTTACCATTGTGTCTGTGAAAAGCGATGGATCGGTGCGGAACTTGCCGGACGACTTCGACAGAAAAAATTTGAACATTTACAACCGGTTGTGGGAGATTGGGTAGTTGTACAGGTGGTTGATGGCGGTAAAGCTTTGATCGTGGAGGTCTTGCCGCGAAAAAGTAAATTATCCCGTAGGATCGCCACAGGCCGCAAACGCACCACGACCGGTAAAATGGAAGAACAGTTACTCGGCGCCAATATTGATACGATTTTTATCGTATCCGGGCTGGACAATGAATTCAACCTGCGTAAAATGGAAAGATACCTGACGGCCGTATATGCAGGGGGGGCGAATCCGGTGATCGTGCTGAACAAAAGCGACCTCTGTGAAAATCCCGCAGAACCGATGAATGCCGTGTGCAGCATAAGCAACGGGGAACCGGTGCATGTGGTAAGCGCCAAAACAGGAGATGGAATCAGCGAATTGCATACCTATTGCAGGGGGGGAGAAACGGTGTTGTTAGCCGGGGCATCCGGCGTCGGCAAATCGACGATCATCAATCGCCTGCTGGGTGAAGAACGGCAGGTGGTGCGTGAAAAGAGCACTTCGGCGAACAAAGGACGGCATACGACGACACATCGGGAAATCATTCCCTTTCCGAAGGGCGGCCTGCTGATGGACATTCCCGGCATGCGGGAGTTTCAGCTGTGGGCTACCGTTGATGACCTGCAACATGCTTTCCGTGATATTTTTGAACTGGCTGAAAACTGTCGTTTTGGCGATTGCAGACACAACAGCGAACCCGGCTGTGCCGTACGTGAAGCCGTTCAGAAAGGGTTGTTGAATGAAAAACGCCTGGACAGCTATTTTCGCCAGAAGATTGAATTGGAATCGCTGTCCGGATTCAAAAAAACCTGAGTCCACAATGGGACTATCATGAATATTTTTGAAAAGATAGCCGAAGTACGCATCCGTGAAGCCATGCAAAACGGTGAGTTTGAAAATCTTCCCGGGAAAGGCCGGCCCATCGATCTTAAAGACTATTTTAACCTGCCCGGACATTTAAGAGCGGCCTACGGTTTGCTGCGAAATGCGAATGTGCTTCCGTCGGAAATACAGCTGATGAAGGAAATTGAACAATTGCAAAACAGGTTGGATGGTGAAAAGGATACCCGTCAAAGAAAAACAATATTCCGTCAAATTCAAATCAGGCAGATTGAATTGAGTATTGTAATGGAAAAATTACGCAAGACCGGAAAAAGAGGAGGAAAATGATTTGCAGGAGGTGTGCTGGGGCATTATCGGTTGCGGCAATGTGACGGAAATAAAAAGCGGACCGGCGCTGCAGCAGGCGGACGGTTCGTGTCTGGTGGCTGTCATGCGGCGCAATGCGGCAAAAGCGGAAGACTATGCCCAACGCCACGGCGTTCAAAAATGGTATGATAATGCCGGTGCCCTGATCAGCGATCCTGATGTTAATGCCGTTTATATTGCCACCCCGCCATCGTCACATAGGGCATACGTGTTGCAGGTGGCTGCGGCGGGAAAAGCAGTTTATGTGGAAAAACCGATGGCTTTGAATTATACTGAATGCAAGGACATGATCGCCGCCAGTGAAAATGCAGGTGTTCCGTTGTTTGTTGCCTATTACCGGCGGGCATTGCGCCGCTTTCTGCAGGTTAAAACCTGGCTGGATGCGGGGGCCATCGGCAAACCTGGAATGGTTAATGTAAAATTGTACCGCCCGCCGTATGAACGCGACCTGAAAGGGGAAAAACACTGGCGTATCGACCCGGCGGTGGCCGGCTGCGGATATTTCTGTGATCTGGCTTCACATACCATCGACCTGTTGCAATATCAGTTGGGGGATATTGTTAAAGCCGCCGGTTTCACGGCCAACCAGAAAAATTTATACGCTGCGGAAGATGCGGTGTCGGCTGCCTGGCAATTTGAAAGCGGGGTAACGGGCGCCGGCATCTGGAATTTTGCAGCCGGCAGCCATGAAGATAAAGTTGAGATTGTCGGAGAAAAGGGAATAATCACATTTTCAACATTTGAAAACGAACCGGTGCGACTGGAATCGGATACCGATACCATTTCCCTTGAAATCGCCCATCCCGATCACATCCAGCAGCCGCTGGTGCAGACAATCGTCGACCAATTACGCGGAAAGGGTGCCTGTCCCAGTACCGGCAAAACAGGGGCAAAAACAAACCGGGTGATGGATTGGGTGTTAGGGAAGTGATGTGTGATGAGTGGAGGGTGATGCGTCCCGTAGGGACCACTCCGTGGTAACGCGTAACGAGCAACGAGAAACCAGTATCCAGCATCCGGGAACCGAGCAGCAATGCGAAAAAATAAGTGACCAGGTGACAAAGTGATGAGTGATGAGCAAAATGTTGTACCCGTCATTGCGAGGAGCGCAGCGACGCGGCAATCCGGTCTGCAGAAGATTGCTTCATCCTGAATACCCGGGATTCGCAATGACACCGGGGTGATGAGTAACACGTAACTGATCGCTGCACTCAGTAACTGTGCGTTGGTGACTGGTAATGTCCTTAAAATTGTGTAAAAAGAGAAAGGTGCTGCTCAAAATTTCTTAATTTTAATTTTGCCCAAATAAAAAGAAAGAAG
>JAJRVZ010000009.1 GCA_024277055.1 Calditrichota bacterium | reverse complement strand
TCAGCGCCCAGCGCCACGGCTTTGATGACGTCCTCGTAGGTGCGGATGCCGCCGGCGACGAAGAAATTTACATGGTTGCGCAACCCGTCGCGCACCAGCCGGTCGTGGATCAGCGGCAGGGCGTATTCGATGTGCATACCCATCTGTCCCTTGATGATATTCGGGGAGGCACCGGTGCCGCCGCGCGGACCGTCCAGCCATACTTCGATTTTCATGCCGTAATCGCGGGCATATTTTGCCAGCTCATCACTCATATCCGCCAGCCCGTCGGCTGCTTTTTTGCGACTGATCGCTTCCTGCGTGTTGTCCCGTCCGATACGCGCCAGCCCGGCGGCGATAAACTCAATGTCCACCGATGGCGACACTTTCACCGAAACGACAGCCCGCGGGTTGATCATGCGCACAATATCGATAAACGCCTTTACATCCTCTATCGAATAGCAGTTGTGGAACGGGAACGGTGAAATAATACTGGTGTAGGAATGGCTGATTACCTCTTCGGAAAGGTGCAGCACCTGTTCAAAATCGATAGGATCCAGCCGGCCGGCGTCGTGCAGTTCGTAGGCTTTCTGCTGCAGATCCCACAATGCCTGTTTTAATTCGGGAAAGATATGCTGCTCATCCTGTGCCCTTTGAAAGATCTTCCCGGTAATTTTAGCTGTGTCCTGCAGCGGGTGTCCGTCCTGTTTTTCGAGTTTTTCGATTTTCTGCGCCAGCTGCTGAATGCGCTCGCCGTTGAGTTCCTCGATGCCTTCCACGCCGCGCAGATAGGAAACCAGTTTATTCACTTTCTGTGCCAGAATGTGTCCTCCGATACCCATTTTTGCGCCCTGGCTGTAAGCGATTACGACCCGCCGCGCTTTTTTGATGGTTTCTTTGGTCACGCCGAACAGCCCGGTTTTCAGCTCGGTTGAAACGTATGCTTCATCTTTCGTGTCGATGACGACATAAAAAAGCAATTGCTGCAGGTCTGCGTAGCCGTCCAGAGCTTGAAATACCGACGGATGGGACGATTCGGTGATTCCGTTTTCCCGAATTATGGATTTTATTTCCCGCACCGTGTAATGCCGGTTGTGTTCAAAAAAAGGTTTGATCCGCTGCATATCCGGTTCGGTAAAAAAGACCGGTTCGCCTTTACGATTCAGGAAAAAGCAGGTCGGGTAACCGCCTTCTCCGGTGTCGAACTGGATATTCAGTTCGCGGGCGGCGATAACGTGCGCCTTCCAGGTGTCCAGCCCGATGGAACCGACCGATTTGCCGCCGAACATCCACGGCTGACTGAGCACGAGACCCTTGTCCAGCGGCAGGGCGGTGGAAACCCGGTCGAGTTCGCGGACGGGAATAAGGTCCGGGTCGCGCTGGTAGAGGATTTTCATGACATCAAAACCGTCTCCGAGCAGTCCGGTGCCTTTAACGTTTTTCAGCAACAGCATTTGCCGGTCTCCGGCTGCCATACGGCCCATACTTTGAATAACCCAACCGGGCCAGACATGATCGCGCTTGTACGTACCCTGATTGGTTTCGCTGAGGTTATAAAAATGGTGCGGTTTTTTCAGGTCGGTGATTTTCCGTTCCAGCTGGGAATAGCGCAGGACAGCTGTCTCCGGAATTTCACTGTCATCGATCAGTTCTCGGTTCAACTGCCGGTACTGTTCGATTTTCTGTTCATCTTCGAAAATCGATTTTTGGATGCGTTCTTCCAGCTGGTGAAAATCGATCAGCCGGCCTTCTTCACCGACGGTCTTTTTTAAATCCTTGAAACCGGCGGCGCCCAGCACTTCGAGAATCTGCACTTTGCGTGATTCCATCTGGTTCGTTAATCGCTGTACCGCCTGCTCGATATCAATATTCAACAGCCGTTCAGTGGTCATTTGTTTATCAATGATCGCTTTATAGGCATAGGGGTCGAGCGCCAGCAGGGCGGCAAAATCGATGAGCGTAGCCTCTGCGCCGCGCTGGATGGTCTTCTGACTGTCGGAGGCCAGACGGATGCCGCCGGAGGCGATCAGCGCAATCTCGTGCCGCCGACCTTTGCGCAGCAGGTAATGGTGAACCGAACGAACCGCCTGCGAGGTCATAAAATAATTATCGTCGTTGCGCATGCCGTGGATGTGGATGGCATCCAGTCCGGCGTCGAGAAAAGCGTCAATCCGTTCGCTGATAATCGGCAGCAGGTCGGTTCCGCCGATCATTTCATGTTCGGCCACGTAGACGTAGCCGCACAGCAGCGGTTTGGTTCCGCCCAGTGAAATGACCGATTCGTTTATGTAGTCGATGGTGCGGTGCATTTCCTTATGGTAGGTAATCTCGAACAGGGGCATACGCCACAGGTCCATCAGGAATTCGCGCTGCGTATTGGGATTTACCAGCAGGTGGTGGATCAGTTCGTGGTCCACGTGCGGAATGATCACCGGCGGCAGATGTTCGTACCCGCCTTCGGTGATAAAGTAATCGTAATATTCCAGCATGCGCCGCAGGTCCATAACCATCAGCGTATTCTGCTTCCGGCAGACTTTCATCAGCGCCAGTTCAACGCGACCGTTGCTGTCCAGCGGCATGCGGTTGTACAGGATCGGTGTCTTCAGTTTGATGGCCGGATAGGGCGGATTGTGCATGTTGCCCTGCTCGTCGAATTTACAGTAGCGGTGCCGCTTACCAATGATCACCGACAGTTCCTCGTCCGGGTCGC
>JAJRVZ010000169.1 GCA_024277055.1 Calditrichota bacterium | reverse complement strand
GGGCCGTACAGAAAGGTATAACCGTTTTTTCATCAGCCGGCAATGACGGTACATCTTCCTGGTTTTATATCGGCGCCCCGGCCGACGGCGACAGTGTTATTGCCGTCGGTGCACTGACCCCTTCCGGTACACGGTGGAGCGGCACCTCCCACGGACCGACCTTCGACGGACGGTTAAAGCCGGACGTGATGGCGCAGGGGCAGTCGGTATACACGGTCAGTGTTAGCGATCCGGCAGGCTATATCACGGCGACTGGAACTTCACTGGCGGCGCCGCTGGCGGCAGGATGCGGCGCTCTGCTGTTGTCCGTTAATCCCGGGTGGACGCCGGCAGCAATCGCCGACATGCTGCGCAACACGGCCACACAGGCCTACCGGCCTGATAATAACAGCGGCTACGGGGCTATCGATCTGCAGGCATTGGTGACTGAACTGACCGCAAAGCCACGGGTGAGTATTTCTTCGATTTCCGTCAAAGTAGATCGTCGTCAGCGGGTGAAACTCAGCTGGACGGCCGAACAAGAAATCGGCAACAACGGCTGGAAGATTTATCGTTCGGAGAGCCAGGGGGATACCGTACAGTTGACATATCTTCCCGGTCGGATGCTTGGCTACAAGACTGAAACCTACGAATTTATAGATGAATCGGTTTCAACCGGTGTCCTTTACCGCTATTTTTTATTTGCGGATCTTGAACAAAAGGGTGATTCGCTGTTATCCTCGCAGAAAATATTGGTGCCGGTTATAAACAGATTTATTCTTTATCCGGCCTATCCGAACCCTTTCAACGGTGAGGTGAATATCAGTTTTAATTTGCCGCAGGATATACCTATCAGCCTGGCTGTTTATGATATTTCCGGCAGAATGGTTCGCCGGCTGGCGGATAATCGGATATTTCAACGCGGTATTCAGACAGTAAAATGGAACGCTGAAGATGATAATGGCCGGGATGTGGCCGGCGGAATGTATTTTATTAAACTACAGAGTGCAGGACAGCATAAGACGGTTAAAATGGTTATATTGCGTTAACGTTTCATAATTTCCGGCAATTTTCTAAATTAGGGCAATAAAAATTCATATTTTCAGAGTTAGTAAATGAAAGTTGGTTTGGTACTGGGCGGCGGCGGTGCGCGGGGCCTGGCCCATGTGGGCGTAATAAAAGTATTGAGAGAAGCAGGCATCCCGATCAATGTAATTACAGGTACCAGTATGGGCGCGCTGATCGGCGGGGTGTATGCCCAGCAGGAATCGGCAGAGATCCTTGAAGCAAGAGTGGTTGATTTTATCACCGGTCCGAAATTCAAGGAACTCGGGGTAAATAATTTCCGTCAGAAGCAACAGCGGGACCCGGATGATATATTAAGCCAGTTGACGCATAAAGTTAAAAGACGTCTGGTAATAAATCTTGCGGCAAACCGGCTGGCCCTGTTGAAAATGGAACGCCTGCAGGTAGCTGTAACCGAATTGCTGGAAGACCGGCCGATAGAGGAATGCAAGTTGCCCTTCGCCTGTGTGGCTACAGACCTGAATTCCGGATGCGAGGTACAGTTCAGGGAGGGCAATATTCGTACGGCCGTAGAAGCCAGTTCGGCCATTCCCGGTTTTATTCCCCCGGTCGAGATGAACGGCAAAATGCTGATCGACGGCTCGGTGATCAACAATTTCCCGGTGGAACTGGCGCGCGAAATGGGAGCGGAACGCGTTCTTGTGGTTAATGTTTCGCTGCAATTCGAGGAAAATTCACCGGTAGATAACGTTATTGATCTGGTTATGCGTGCCGGGCAGATAACAAATCGAAAATTGAATGAATTGCTACAGGAAAAAGCCGATCTGGTGATTTCGCCGGAAATTGGCGATGTACACTGGTCCGAATTCACCCGCGTTAAAGAACTTATTGCGTTGGGCGAACAGGCCGCCAGGGATAAACTGCCGGAAATTGAAAAAATACTTGCATCACCACGAACCTGGTTAGAGCGGGTTTTTCAATTCCTGGGATGGAAAAACTGATATGCAATTGATAAATATGGCGCTGATCATAATCAGTGACCGCGCAACTACCGGCGAACGCAAAGATTCAACCGTGCCGGCGGTTTTGGAGTGGTGCTCTGCGAAACCGTTCGATCTGGTCGAGGATTTCATTGTTCCCGACGAAGCCGATGAGATAAGCGCTGCCTTGAAAGCCGCCCTGAATTCGGAAAATGTGGATGTGATTTTTACCAGTGGCGGAACGGGATTTGCCGAACGGGATATTACACCTGAGGTGACTAAGAAATTTATCACGAAGTTCACCCCCGGAATGGATGAATATCTGCGCATTAAGGGGCTGGCTGTCACCCCCCATGCGGCGCTCTCACGAGGTATCTCCGGGATAAGCGGAAACAAACTGATAATAAATTTACCGGGAAATCCGAAGGCAGTGGTTGAAAATCTGGAATGGCTTACGGCAATTTTACCCCATGCGGTAAAGGTGCTGAAAGGGCCGGTTGAGGACAAAGAACACAATTACAAGACGGAACAATAACGGATGAAGCGAGCAATAATAATAATTCTCGATGGCGTGGGTGTTGGTGAATTACCGGATGCCGCGAACTACGGCGACAGCGGCTCCGATACGCTGGGAAATCTGAGTCGGGCAGTGGGCGGATTGAATTTACCGAACCTGGCATCGCTGGGTTTGGGTTGTATTCATCAGGTTGAAGGACTGAGCTATCCGGATACGCCGCTGGGAAATTACGGAAAAATGGCTGAAGTATCTCCCGGAAAGGACAGTACAACCGGCCACTGGGAACTGGCGGGCGTATTGCTGGACAAGCCGTTTCCGACCTACCCGCAGGGTTTTCCGCCGCTGATACTGGATGAGTTTACGCGCCAGACGGGATTGCAGATTCTGGGAAACAAAACCGCCAGCGGAACCGAAATAATCAAAGAATTGGGTGAAAAACATATTGCGACCGGCAGACCGATCGTTTACACCTCAGCGGACAGCGTGTTTCAAATAGCCGCCCACGAGGAAGTGATCCCGCTGGATCGATTATACGAATTGTGTGAGATTGCACGCGGGATTCTGAAAGGGAAGCATGAGGTTGCACGGGTGATCGCCAGGCCGTTCGTGGGAAAATCCGCTGAAGATTTTCGTCGTACCAAATACCGGCGTGATTTTTCGTTAAAACCGGTTGGCAAAACGATGTTGCGCCGTCTGCAGGAACGCCATATCACAACCGTCGGGATCGGAAAGATTAACGATTTGTATGCCTATGACGGAATAGATGAAAACATTATTACTAAAACCAATGCGGAAGGTATGCAGGCCCTGGATGAATCAGTTGCCAGGTACAAATCCGGTCTGATCATGGCCAATCTGGTGGATTTTGATATGCTCTGGGGACATCGAAACGACACCGGGGGGTTTAAATCGGGCCTGGAAACTTTTGATGTCTGGTTTGGAGATTTCCTGAAAAACTTGAGGAACAGGATATACTGATTATCACGTCGGATCATGGAAACGATCCGACTACCCCGAGCACGGACCATTCGCGTGAATACGTGCCCGTTTTGATTTATGGGCGACAGCTGAAATCGGGGGTGAATATCGGAACGCGGAAAACCTTCGCCGATCTGAGCGCAAGCATATCAGAATATTTTGAAATCGATAAAGGGAATGCGGGCGAAAGTTTTTTGCCCCTCATCTGTAAATAAGAGGTGAACTTTGGTACTGGGTAAAGTAATCGGAACCGTCTGGGCCACAAAAAAAGATGAAAAACTTGTCGGTTTGAAGCTGCTGATCGTGAGACATGTGGAACTGGATTATTCAGAGAAAAGTACTTTTGTAGTGGCGGCAGACTCGGTGGGTGCCGGTGTCGGAGAAATCGTGCTGATCACGACCGGCAGTTCGGCCCGGCAAAGCGAGCTGACACAGAACAAACCGGTTGATGCAGTTGTATCGGCAATCGTCGATAAACTGGATGTCGAATCCTGAAACGGCACATTGGATAGTTAAAATGGATATAGCACGTGTGATCGGCACCATTTGGGCAACCGCAAAGGATCCGAATTTGCAGGGTACGAAAATGCAGCTGATACAACCCTTGAATTTTGATCTGGAAAAAAAAGGTACGCCCATCGCAGCCATTGACACCGTCGGCGCCGGGCAGGGGGAACTGGTTTATTACGTTACGGCTTATGAGGCGGTGATCCCGATGGATAAAAAAATGGCGCTGGCCGATGCAAGTATTGTGGGAATTATTGATCGCATAGACAGGGCATAAAATGAATCGACTGTGGAATTCAGTAAAAACCGGAATGAAATCGTTGTCCGAAAAATCGGATGAATGGACCCGGATCGGCAGAACAAAGCTGGAAATCATTTCTGTCAAACGACGCATAGAGCAGGCCATGCTCGAATTGGGGGGCAGGGTGTATGATCATGTGAAAATTACCGGCAGCGGCCATGCGGACCTTGATGAGGATATGCATGACCTTATCGAAAAAATACAATCATTTGAAGCACAATTGAAAGCGCTGGAAGACAAGCTGGAAAGAATTCGTAAAGAGAGCGGAATAAAAGTTGAATAATTGCCGGAATTTTTGTATTAAACTTTTTCTTCTATTCTCTGTTATCCTTTGTTCGGCAATTGCAGGAGAAAAAGAAATAACGTTTCTGGCCGTTGGTGATTTAAACCTTGCCGGATGGCTGGTACCGATCATAAATGAAAAAGGGGGTGGTTATCCTTTCAGACACTTGAAATCGGTCTTGAATTCAGGTGATATTGTCTGTGCGAATCTGGAAGCTCCGTTCGTTGAAAAGGGCAGTCCGGCCGAAAAAGCATTTGTGTTCAAAGTACCGCCTGCTTTTGTAACGTCTCTTCAGGCCGGGAATATAAATTTGGTGGCGCTGGCGAATAATCATATCGTTGACTATGGCGTCGAGGGAATACGCAGCACGAAAAATGCACTGCAATCTGCTGGAATAAAATATGCCGGTGCCGGAGAAACGCTGGCGGAAGCATATCGACCTGCATTAATAGAAATAAATGGGAATCGGATAGCGTTCTTCTCCTATTCAATGACCTTGCCGAAAACGTTTTTCGCTACCGACTCAACCGGAGGCACGGCCTATCCTGAAATAAAGATCATGACGGACAGCATAACAATTTATGCACAGCGGAAGTGGTTTGTAATTGTCGCCTTTCACTGGGGTAAAGAACTTCAGGAAATTCCTGATCAGTATCAGGTGCGAATGGCACACAAAGTGATCGATGCGGGTGGCAGCATGGTAATCGGCCATCATCCGCATATTTTGCAAGGCGTGGAAGTTTACAGGGGAAAGCCCGTTTTTTACAGCCTTGGAAATTTTATATTCGCTTCGTACAGCGAACACGCCCGGCGCAGTATGATCGTAAAAGCGGTCATCACCCCGGAGGACTTGAAGTCGGTGGAACTGGTGCCGATAAATGTTTACAACAAAGAAGTGGTATTCAGCCCACGCCTTTTAAAGGGTGAAGAAAGATCAAATCTGTTGCACCATATTCAAAAAATAAGCGTGGAACTTAACCATGGAATTGACGTTTTTAATTCGAATGGATACATAAACTTAAACAAAATGGAGAGACTTGAGTGAGTGATTTTTTCATAAGCAAAAATCAATCGCTGGAAAACTATTTGCGTGAAATTGGAGAAGTACAGTTACTGACTCCTGCAGAAGAAATAGAACTGGCAAAACGGATAAAACAAAATGATCAGCGGGCACTTAAAAGACTGGTAAGCGCCAATTTGCGTTTTGTTGTCAGCGTGGCAAAATCCTATCAAAACTATGGGTTGTCTCTCGAGGATCTGATCAACGAAGGCAATTTGGGACTCATGAAGGCCGCATACCGTTTTGATGAGACACGGGGATTTAAATTTATCTCCTACGCGGTCTGGTGGATTAAACAATCGATATTGCAGGCAATTGCAGAACAAAGCCGCCTGGTTCGCTTACCGTTGAATCGTGTCGGTACTTTAACAAAAATCGGAAAAGTGTACAGCATGTTGGAGCAGGAGTTTGAGCGTGAGCCGACTCCGGAGGAAATTGCCAATGTGCTGGAGGTGGATTCCGGCGATATATCCGATACCATAAAAATGGCTACGCGGTCGGTTTCAATGGATTCTCCTCTGCAACGCAACAGCGACAGCCGGCTTATCGATATTATTCAGAATCAACAGGATCCTGAACCGGATTCCGAAGTTATGGGTGAGTCGCTGAAAGAAGAAGTGAACCATATTCTCAGTACCTTAACGGCGCGTGAAGCTAAAATATTGAAATTATATTTCGGTCTTGATGGTGAAAAACCGCATACTTTGGAAGAAATCGGTGTAAAATTCAAACTGACCCGGGAGCGGGTAAGACAGATAAAGGAGAAAGCTTTACGCCGTTTGCGACACAGCTCGCGCAGTAAAGTATTGCGATATTACCTCGGATAGTGTAT
>JAJRVZ010000168.1 GCA_024277055.1 Calditrichota bacterium | reverse complement strand
GACCGGGGCCTTGCAATTCTCACAAAGGCGCCGGGCAAGTCGTTGCGCAATGATCAGGTTTATCATTTCCTGAGCCACATCAACATTTGATTTTTCCAGATAACCCTGAACAATCGTGCCGAGACTGTCTTCGCCGGGAATTCCGAAAACAGGTTCTCCGGAAGCTTCGGTCGGAACATATAAATTACCGCCAATGGCCTGTAATCCCGCCGGATTTATAAAATCGGCCAGTTCAATCTGTCCCAGTTCTTCACTCTCCTGCGATCCCGGCATCAGAACGGAAATGATACCGTCCTGGCTTATACTGATCGAAGCCGCACCCTCCGGTATATTGATATCGGGATAAATTCTGAGGCCGGAGGTCGTTACCAGCGAACCGGTGGAATTAATGCGCAGTGAACCGTCGCGGGAGTAGGCAATCGTACCATCCGCCTGCTCGATCTGCAGGAACCCTTTTCCATTGATGGCAATATCCAGCTGGTTCCCTGTTTGCGCTATATTTCCCTGCTCGAACGACCGGTACGTGGAAATCGGACGATTACCGAGACCGATCTGGATTTCGCTCGGCTTCTCATAACCTTTTTGTCCCTGAGCACTGCCGCCCCTGATGGTTTCGTAAAGCAGGTCCTGGAATTCAACACTGCTTTTTTTGAAACCCGTGGTGTTGATATTGGCCAGATTATTGGCAATGGTATCCACGTTCAATTGCTGGGCTGTCATCCCCAGCGCGGCGGTCGTCAATGATCTCATCATTGTTCAGTCCCCTTATCTGTATTTTCCGACCTGATTGACCGCATTGCGGTAAACTTCATCCAGGCTGCGAACCATTCGCTGGCTGGATTCAAACTGCCGCTGGATTTCAATCAGGTTCATCATTTCTTCAATTGGATTCACATTGGAATTTTCAAGAAATCCCTGCTGTATCCCGGGATTTTCCAGATCGACCTGCATGGCCGCAGGCTTTGCCCGGAAAAGATTACCACCGATTTTTTCCAGTTCCGCATTTGATTCAAAAGAGACAATTTTCAGTCTGTCAACCAGTTTTCCATCTAAATATATCTCTCCGTCTGCTGAAATATTGATATCTTTCGGCGTTGCAAAGTTTGTATCAAATACTATCCAGCCGTCTTCCCCCAGAACCGGCATTCCTGCCGAGTTGCGCAGAACTCCTTCTGCATCCAAACGAAAATGACCATCCCTGGTATATGCTTCACCGTAATCGGTTTCCACAGTGAAAAATCCGTTTTCCGAAATAGCAAGGTCCAGCGGATTCTTTGTTTGCTTCATTACTCCCTTATCAAAATCCGTGGCAACCCGTAAAGTTATATCTTCCGCCTTTTTCGCATTTAAAAGATCGAAAAATGTTATATCTTTTTTGTATCCGATCGTATTCTGGTTGGCAAGATTGTTCGAAACTACACCGCTGCGGTTCTGCTGGGCAGTCATCGATTGTTTTAATTTGATCAGACTTACTTCCATTATTACTCCGTTGCGAATTCCATTCGCCCCCAAAAAGGCAATTGTGGTGCCAAAAAAGGATGACGAAAGATTACAACCCGGTTTTTATGTTGTTTTTTCTAAGGTTACGACAACAGCTATTAAATATATAGCGTGAGGTAAGGGTTGAGTTTTGTCGGGAAAAGGGGAATATTTTGCTTTTCTGCGGAATATTTTACCGTTCTTCGGGCAGTTGTATCATCCGCACGTTTTCCAGATAGCCCTCTGTATTCGTGGATTCCAGATGCGTCAGGTGATGGGTAACTTCTTTAATTTCCGTTGCTGCCTGTTGAATTTTCAGTGCCGCATTTTTTGCTTTTTTCTGGTTTCGTGTTTCGATCATTACCGGTAACAGCTGGGCATGGTTCATAATTGTGGTTAATGGATTATTGATTTTATGATTTACCGTTACGACTATTTCACCGATAGCAGCCATTCTTTTCTTTTCAACCAGTTCGTCCTGTGCAGCGGTAAGATCTTCAAGGGCTTTTTTCAGTTTTCTGTTTTTCTCATCCAGAGTGGCACGCAGGATCAGTTTTTCCATCACCAGGGAAATCTGCGTTGCAATGGTGGTAAAATCTTCCTGTTGCTCTTTTCGGTAGGTTCCGGGCTCGTTATGTCCGAGGTTCAGCACGCCGATCAGTTTATCACCAATACGCAGCGGCATGGAAACGAAAGAGCTGAACCGGTCCATTTTCCCCGGCAGGGAGCGTGACAGCGATTCGAGAATAATGGGCTTTTCCTTTTTTGAAATATAGCTCGAAATACCCATGCCGCGTGCAAATGAGATATTCTCCGCCAGATCAACTATTTTATCGCCGCGTTTTAAAACGATTTCCAGTTTGTCTTCTTCCTCGTTATAAACGAACAGAGTCGCTGAGTCGAATTGTACCGTGCGTTCCAACAGGTGGAAGACCGCTTCATAGGTTTCATTGGAGTCGAGCCCCATTTGCAGAATTTTTCCGATTTCAACCAGATCTTTTGTATCGATCATCTTTCTCACCGCCTTTCGTTACTGGTGCAGCATTTCAATCAGGTTGAACAGCTGTTGCCTTTCTTCCGGCTGGTCTGCCGGTAATCTCAGCATGGTCATATTCGAGCTGTTTCTTCGGGTACCAATCCTCACATCACCGCCCATATCCGAAATGATACTTTTGATGATCATCAAACTCATTTCATTTCCAACAATTTCCTGTACAGCACTGATCCGGCCATCCATCCGAACGGGTGTATCCGATTCCTTTTGGACGGCATTATCCTCAAATACGATTTCTATCCACTTTTTACCAAAATCCCTTGCCGATATGCGAATCCATTTTTCGTCATTACTGCCCTGCCCGGCCTGTTCTTTTTCCCGGTCGAAGCGGTTCCATGCATTGGTGAACAGCGTTACGAAAACCTGTTCAATGCTCACCGGATTGGCAAGCACCAGCGGAAGTTCCTCTTCAAAATCAACCGAAACCCCGATATTTCTTTTCAATAATTCATATTCGATCAGATTTCTGGCATTCTGCAATGCCTCTCCCAATGCAACCATAGCTACATTTTCGTTTTCTGTTTTGCCGGCAAAATCGCGAATATTCTGAACCGTCAGCGATACCTGATCGGTGAGTGAATGCAATTGCCGGATATGGCCGGCGGCTTTTTCATCAGCCACCGTTTTTTCCAGCATTTCCAGGGTCAGTTTTATACTGGCCAGCGGCTGAGATAATTCGTGCACCAGTCCGACGGACAACTCTCCCATGGCCCTTACTCGGTCGCGGGATATGATGCGGGCCTGTTGCTCGGCAAGATCAAGCTCAAGTTTTTTCCGCAGGGAAATATCTTTGGCACTGGCGATGATGTACAGCGGCCTGTCACTGCTGTTACGGATCACGCCGAAACTCATCATCACCGGATTGACGCCGCCGTCGCCCTTAAGAGTTGTCTCAAATTCCTGGTACAGGCCCGAGGTGATTTCCTGCAGAAAATCTTCATTGGTCAGGGTCATCCCGGAATTCTTATTAACGGCCGGGAGATCGATGATTTCGTGAATTTGTTTTCCGAGCAAATTGCGGAGTTTACTATTTAACAATTGCAGAGCAAAAGTATTTGCGTATTGTATGCGGCCTTCGTGTGTTAAAATAAAAATGGCGTCCGAAATATGCTCAAGGATGGTGATGGTGGTGGCATAATCCTTTATACTTGCCGTATTATATTCCTGCTTAGCTTCCTGCCGTTTCATTTTCTGTTCTCTAAACGATAATGTCCGTTCTTCCCGGTGATTTTTTGAAATGCCAATCCGCAGGATCGGCCATTTCCATTTCAAGAAACGGATTAAGGCGTTTTACCCGCAAATAGAACTCATCGAATTTCTTGAATGGTAAGCGTGATTTCATAACCAGATTGTTTCCCATTATTCTCAGCAAATATTTATTTTCCGGCAAACAAAGTACGATTCTTGCCGGAACCAGTGCTCCTTTTTTCAGACGGCGCAACAGGGGCTGCAAATCCCCATCGACAATAAACTGAAATCCTTCGTGGTTCCGATCGGCACGCATTGCTCTCTTTCCGTTATTGCATCATTTTGGCTTTTATTTCAACCAGCGTTTGATTGAGGATTTGTGAAACACGGGATTCGGTCAGGTCCAGCACCTGCCCGATATCCTCAAGGGTCAATTCCTCGTAAAAATAAAGTGCCAGAATAATTTTCTGCCTTTCGGGCAAATCCTGCAGTTGCTTTTTCAATTCTTCTTTAAGATTTTCTCTTGTCATTTCATCTTCCGCCGAAAGTTGCGATTCGTCTTCAATTGTTTCTGAACGGTAAATATAATCCCCGTCCCCGTCAGTTATCTTCTGATCCAGCGATACGGAATAATTCAGCTGCGATGCCTGAATTACAGCATAATATTCTTCCTCGGTAATATTGATTGCCTGGCTGACCTCAAACGGCAGCGGGTCTCTTCCAAATTTATTCATCAGTTCCTGTGTGGCTTTTTCAATTTTTTTCAGTTTTTCCAGTTTTTCACGGCTTAAAGCACCTTCTCTGCGCAACGCATCCACAACTTCTCCGTTAATTCTTTTATAAGCATAGTTCTTGAACGGCACGCCTTTTTCCGGATCAAACCGTTCCAGGGCTTCCAGCAAACCGATTACTCCGAATTGGTAAAGATCGTCTTTTCTCAGTGTTGAACTCTGCGAGACATTGATACGCCCGACAACATATTTTACCAGCGGCGCATAGGCCCTGACAACCAGTTCTTTCACACCCTGGCTGTGGGATTTATGGTACTCCTTTACCAGTTGTTCTCCGTTGTCGGTAATAGTTGTTGTACTACTCATCTTTATCCTGTCCCGTTTCAGCTGGTGGTTTCATTTGAATATCGGGTTCCGTTCTGGTGAAATGAATGCCCCATTTCAAAAGATTGGCACTGACAATGAAAGCTATCAGAGTACCCAGAAAAACCATAATACTGCGTTCAAAACTGGTTATCAGGCTGATTCCGGATGCTATACAGAAAATGAGGGTGATCAGCCCTATGAGTACGGCGAATTTATAAATCATCTTCGTCATACCAATTCCTCGGCATTTAATCGACGATTTGCAATGAAACGATCAAAAAAACTGCTTTTGGCATGCTCCTGATTAATCGGAATTCCCATTAGTTTTCTGTTCAACAGCTTTAACGTTCTGACAACCGGGGCATTCGGAGCACCGAGGACGAGCGGTTGCTGGAGCTTGACCGAGCGCGACAAATGCTCGTCTTCCACAATTGAACCGCCATAGTCAATAAAACTGCTCAGGAATTTCTGTACCATAAGATTCATTTTTTTGTAAATGGACTCACCCTCCGCCTCTGTTTTTACACGATTTGGCACCATGACCACCGGCAGCGCCACGCGCCAGTGTTTTATCACCTTGATTACGGCGTAAGCATCGGCAATTGAAGCGGGATCGGGAGTAACCAGAAGTATTACTTTATCAGAACCGAGAACGAATGAGAGAACCGTGCTTGCAATGCCCGCTCCGGTATCGACAATAATAGTATCGTAAGCTCGTTGCAGGCCTGCAAATGCAGAAGCAAGTTTCCTCAGAATTACATCTTCCATCTCAATCAATTCACTGACCGCAGAGGATGCAGGCAATATATCGATTCCTCCGGGCCCCTTAACGATGACTTCGTTAAGCGGAATATTTTTTGTCACCACATCAGCAATTGTGTAGCGGCTGCGCACCCCGCAGATCAAATCCACATTACCCAGGTGAATATCCGCATCGAGAACAAGGACTTTTTTTCGCAGCTGTTGCATGAGAATCGCAAGATTGACACTGACGGAAGATTTACCGACGCCACCTTTTCCACTGGTCACGCTGATAATTTCCGGCACGGCCACCTGTTTCTGTTTTATTTCCGGAACCGTATTTAATTGCTGATTTCCCTGCATGAATTTTTACCTTCTACAGTATATCAAATATTTTACGATAGACGAACTCCGGTGTACCCCTGGATACATCTATGAATATTCTTTTTCCTTCGCAAAAGCATACTACCGGCAGATCCATTTCCTCCAGTACGGAGAATACTTTACCCGGCTGGGATGTCTCGTCAAATTTATTGAAAATAAATCCGGTTGGATTCAACATACTATACAAACCACAGGATAAAAACAGATCCCTCGTATCCGCCGACATACTCAGCACAACAAAAATATCGGTCGGTTTCAGGACTTCGACGTACTGTTCCAGCTTTTCCAGATGGTTGGGGGAAAAGGGACTGCGCCCCGGAGTATCGACAAGCACTATTTCCTTGCGGCGCAAAGAATGCATCGCGGAGCGTATCTCTTCAAAATTTTTGGCTTCGACAACCTTTGTACCGGTGATTTTCGAATAGGCTTTCAATGATTCCGACGGACCGTAGGGATCGCTCGAGATAATGGCAATATCCCTCTGCCCGAACATTTCCTGATGCGATGCCAGTTTCATGGCGGCTGTGGTTTTTCCGACTCCTGTCGCACCAATCAGCAGGATCACCTTTTGGCGCCGCCCGCCAATATTTCCGTTAAAATCGTACTGGCGAATTTTCCGGGCCATCTGCAGTTTCACTTCATCAATAACCTGCTCATAGCCGATACCGTCGTTTTCATCGGTTTTCAACATGGCCCTGCGTACAAAACGATAGGCTATTTCCGCGCCAACACCCCGTTCTTCCAGCTCGGAATATACATTTGAAAAGGGTGGAGGGAAATCGTTTACCTGCGGCGTGCGGGAAAAACGCGCCAGCTGGTTGATTTCTTTGCGCAGCATGGCCAGTTCATTGAGAATTTCTTTATCATCCTGTTTCTTTTCAACGCTTTTTCCGCGAGTTTCCGCCAGCAATTCGTTGAAATTGTTCTGATTGCTTCTCGGCGTTGAAACCGCCGCACCGGTATCTGCGGTCTGTGCGGGTGACCACGATTTTACCGCCGGTGCAGGATCATTGACCCCGACGGTGACTTTTACCATTTTTCTCTGACCCGATTTCATATCCCTTGCCTGAACATCCTGAGTTTCCAGCAGGACCAGGTCATTTCCCAATTCTTCTTTGGCCGATTTCAGTGCGAGTTGCAAGGACTCGCCAAAAAATGTTTTAACCTTCATGAGGGTAATTAATTACTCCAACTGACTTCAACTCGGTGTCCGGTGTCAGTTCCGAATAGGATAGCACCGCAACATTCGGAAAAACCGTTTCAATAAACTTTCTTACATGACGCCTGATCTGCGGAGAAACCAGAACCACCGGTCTCACTCCGAGTGCCGCCATCTGCTCTACTTTATCGGCAAGTTTTTGAAAAAGATCATTAACCTGCACAGGAGAAAATCCCAAATTCTGCGTTAAGCCGGTTCCACCGCGCAGCGTTTCCATGATATGATCATCAAGCCGGGGTTCCAGCGTTGCAACCGTTACGGTTTCATTTTGCCTGAAAAGCTCGGTAATCGTTTCGCACAATGCAGTGCGCACATACTCCGTTAAAACCTCCGGGTCTTTTGAGTAAGTCGCATAGTCTGCAACGGTTTCAAGTATCGTCACCATATTACGAATCGGAATTTTTTCCTGAAGCAGATTTTTCAATACTTTCTGTAAAACACCCAGCGGAATAAGATCGGGCACCAGACCTTCAATCAGAGCAGAATAAGATTCCTTCAGATGATCGAGCATGCGCTGTGTTTCCTGGCGATCCAGCAGTTTGTAGGCATTGTTGCGCAGAATTTCCATCAGATGGGTAGCGATGACCGCGGGTGCTTCAACGACCGTATTTCCGGCGATTTCCGCTTTTTCCTTTTCCATGTCCGAAACCCAGATGGCAGGCAGACCGAAAGTCGGTTCCTGCATCTGAATTCCTTCCAGTTGCATGCGTTCATCCGGGTTTACTACCATGTAGTAATCGACCATCACCTCTCCGCGGGCAACCTCGATGCCGTATATTTTGAACTGGTATTCATTTGCGCCCAGCTGAATGTTATCCCGTATCCTGATCGGCGGAACGACAATACCCAGTTCCACGGCCAGACTTTTCCTGATCGTCGAGATTCTGCCCAAAAGATTACCCCCCTGATTCGTATCAACCAGCGGAATCAAACCGTAACCGATTTCTATCTCGAAAGCGTCCGGTTGCAGAAACTCTTCAATTTTTTCTTCGGGTTCCGGTTCGGGAATCGCCTCCTCGGCTTCAATCCTGTCCGCTTCCCGTTGTTTAATGCGTACAACCTGTTGTCCGGCTGCCGCCATAATAATCGCCATGACCGCAAAGGGTATGAGGGGCATCCCCGGTACCAGCCCCAGCAATCCCAGTACTCCGGAAGTGACAAAAATTGCTTTCGGCTGTTTGGTCACCTGGTCGGTTATATCATCACCGAGACTGGAAACGGAAGATGCCCGCGTGATTACGATACCGGCCGCTGTCGAGACGACAAGAGCCGGTATCTGGGCGACCAGTCCATCGCCGATTGTAAGCAGTGTATAGATTGAAGCAGCGTCGCCGAGGCTGAGGTCCCGTTGCAAAACACCAATCAATAATCCCCCGATCAGGTTCACCGAAGTTATCAGCAGGCCGGCAATGGCATCTCCCCGTACAAATTTGCTGGCGCCATCCATCGCACCGTAGAAATCGGCTTCCTGTGCAATCTTCTCACGCCGGCTTTGCGCTTCCCTGTCATCGATCAGGCCCGCGTTCAGATCGGCGTCGATGGCCATTTGTTTGCCCGGCATGGCGTCGAGGGTAAAACGAGCGGAAACCTCCGCGATTCGCGTTGCGCCTTTTGTGATTACTACAAAATTGATAATTACCAGAATCAGGAAAATAACCACACCGACGACATAGTTGCCCTGTACGACAAAATTTCCGAACGCACCGATCACTTCTCCCGCATAGCCCTGCCCCAGAATTAACCGTGTCGTGGATACATTCAACGACAACCGAAAAAGAGTGATGATCAGCAGCAGACCGGGAAAAACCGAGAATTCCACGGGACTGAGCACATAAAGGGCAACAAACAACATCACCAGTGCGCCGGTAATATTCATTACCAGCAGTACATCCATTAAAAACGTGGGCACCGGCAGGATCATGACCACAAGGATCAGCATAACCAGCGCTGCAACGTAGATATTACTGTTTTTGGTTATATTGAAATTAAACTCTTCAGTTGGCATTCATCGCTCCCTGAAACATATCCGGTTTCTGATGACCTTCCTGGTAAATCTGTGCAATAATCTCCGCAACCGCCTGATAATAAATAACCGGAATTTCCATCCCGACTTCACAGGTTTCAAAAAGACTGCGCGCAAGAGGTTTGTTTTCTATAATCGGTATGTGACTTTTTCCGGCAACCTCTTTAATTTTCTCGGCTATTTTTCTTTTTCCCTTAGCGATAACCTTCGGGGCATCCGCACTTCTTTGCGGATCGTACTTCAATGCGACGGCAATATGTGTGGGGTTGGTAACAACAACCGTGGCTTCCGGTACGGAGGAGAGCATTCGATTGCGCGCCATTTGATACTGAATGGAGCGGATACGACTCTTAACCTGCGGATTTCCCTCGGAATTTTTACGCTCATCTTTAACTTCCTCTTTGGTCATCTTCAGGTTTTTTCATATTCCCAGCGCTGGTAGGCATAATCCGCCGCCGCCATTACCAGCAACGCAAAACCGACTTTTAAGGTAAGATCGGTGAGTACCGAAACCAGAAAAGCAACGATCTCCTGAAGTGTCCGGTGCGTCAGCATGATATAATCATCAACATGACTGCGGACGACCATATAGGCGATAAGGGCAACAATACCGATTTTCAGCAGGCCCTTGAGCAGCTCAACCAGCGAACGGGCGGAGAAAAGTCTTTTTATTCCGTTTAACGGGTTTAATTTTTTAAAATCCGGAATCATCGCTTTTTTTGCAAAAACCACCCCTATTTGTGCGTAATTGATCCCCACTCCGGCTATCAGTACCGTAAGCAGAACGGGGCCGGTTAGTGCCAGGGCAATTTTTAAAATATAAAGAACCTGTGAAGGAAAGTTTTCCACGGAAATTTCGATAAAGGCAATTTCATGATAAGTGCGCATCAGAAAAGTTTCGAGGACTTCGCTGAAATAACCGGCGATCAACTTGAAAATCATCAACGCCGCCAGCAAAACCACCGCCGAATTGAGCTCGGTACTTTTCGCAACATTACCTTTTTCCCTGGCTTCTTCCCGCCGTTTCGGTGTCGCTTGTTCGGTACGGTCCTGTCCACCCTGTTCTGCCATCGTTTACAAACTCCCGATTCCATGTACCAGTGTGAATACATAGGTTTGCATCTGATCGTAAATGAATCCGAACAAACCCTGAAAAATCTTCAAAGATATAATAATAGTAAAAATACCCATTCCAACCTTGAGGGGCAGCCCGACGAAAAAAATGTTCATCTGCGGCATCACTCTCGCAAGGAACGCGAGACTGATATCGATCAATAATAAAAAAATCATAGCCGGGGCGGCAAAACGTACGGCCAGCTGATAAATCATCGATCCGCCTTCAATCAGTTTTTCACCGACCAGCGGTCTGAATACGCCTTCGCCCAATTGAACGATCTTAAAATTTTCATACAGGGTTTGGATCAGGAAATAATGACTGTCCGTTATCAAAAAGAAAATCACGATCACCATCAGAAAAAACTGACTGATAATCGGCTGACGAACGTTGCTGGAGGGATCCATAACCTGCATGATCGCAAATCCCATTTGCAACCCGATAAATGATCCGGCCATGGTAAATCCTTCAAAGATCATTCGCGCACCGAAACCGATAATCAATCCGATCAGAATTTCGCGGGCTATACCGACTGCAAACATCAGCAGGGATGTGATTTGCGGAAATTGCTGTGCGCCGATCATCGGAGCAATGACAATGGTAAACAGCATTGCCATCAATATTCTGATGCGCGGGCTTACGGTGGAATAACCCAGTACCGGCATGGATAAAACCATGGCGGATATTCGGCTGAAAGTAAGCATGTAACCCGGAAGCCAGGTACTGACGGTGTCGATTAACTCGTACATTTAGTGTGCCATCATTGATATTTGTTGAAATATTTCCAAAGTAAATCCCATCAGCATATCGAGAAACCACGGCAATAAAATAAAAATAACCGTACCGACCAGCGCAATTTTGGGTACGAACACCAGGGTCATTTCCTGAATCTGCGTGACTGTCTGGAAAATACCTATCACCAGTCCGACGATCAGGGCGGCACCAAGGATCGGACCGAGTATAAAAACACCGGTCACCAGGGTTTCCCGACAGATGTATAAAACAAAATCCGTAGTCATAGCTAAAATCCCCGTACTAAAGATTCAACGATCAGATACCAGCCATCCACCAGCACGAACAGCAAAATTTTAAACGGCATTGAAATCATGATGGGCGGCAGCATCATCATTCCCATCGAGAGTAGAATACTACCCACGACCAGATCGATCAGCAGCATGGGCAGATAAAGCAGAAAGCCTATCTGAAAGGCGGTTTTAAGTTCACTGATAATGAATGCCGGGATCAATGTTGTCAGCGGAATATCATCCGGTGTTTTCGGTGCATCCAGTTTCTGCATATCCACGAACAGCTGCAGGTCCTTTTCCCTTGTTTGCTTGAACATAAACATTCTCAAAGGTTTCACAGCCCTGTTCAGCAATTCATCCTGTGAAATTTCCTGGCGCAGGTAAGGTTGTAACGCGGAGTCATTTATTTCATCAATTACCGGTCGCATTACAAAAAAAGTGATAAACAGCGCAAGCCCCACCAATATCTGATTCGAAGGTACAGTCTGTGTGGCAAGACTCTGTCTTAAGAAGTGAAAAACAATAATCAACCGGGTAAATGAGGTCATCATCATTATTATGGAAGGTGCCAGCGTCAGAATGGTCAGCAGAAAAACGATTTGCAGTGTAGTAACTACATCATCGGGACTGCTGGCTTTATCGATGCCGAAAACCACCCGCGGTATTCCCGGTTGCTGTGATTGAGCAAGACCGGTACCGGGCAGTAAAATAAATACAAAAATTGTAAGAACGAGCAACAGTTTAAGTTTGTGTGCCGCGACTTCCCTGTTCATTTTGTTTCCGTAACCTCTGAATCACGTTGGCGAAATTATCCTGTCCGGTGACCTGAAGCTCTCTCAATTCTTCAGGTCCGAGTTCTCCCAGGTCGGACAGGAAATTTATATTTTGTTCGGTAACTCCAATCAAATACTTTTTATTTTCAACGACTATGACGATAACATTTTGTCTCGGCCCCAAAGCCTGCCGGGCAACGATTTTGATTTGGCTGACCGCTTGTCCGTTATGGGGCAGGCTGTACTTTTTATATAACCTGGCGCCGATAATGATGATCAAAAGTATTAACCCGGTATACGTCATCACTTTCAACACGGAACCGTCGCCTTCAACAACCTCCTTTTCCTGAATGACCTTTGCAGAGTCAGCCCAAACACGGTTCGCCGGTTGCACGTTTTGCGGAGAAGGAAACGGGCTGGTCAAAATCATCATGGCTCCCATTAAGGCCACCAGTGCAAACACAAAAGCTACAGCGTAGGATGCCTTTCGCGAAGTTGCGGTCTGTGTAAACGGATTCTTCATGAGCCGAGACTTTTCACCCTTTCCTTGGGATTTGCCAGTTGTGTTATCCTGATTCCGAAATGATCATCGACAACAACGACTTCGCCTTCAGCCAATTTGCGGCCATTTACAAAAATATCGAGCGGTTCTCCTGCTGATTTTTGCAATTCCACAATCGAACCCTTTCCCAATTTCAACACATCCGAAATGAGCATCTGTTTCCGGCCCAGTTCCACCGAAACGTTTAACTCCACATCGAGCAGCATATCCACGTTTCTTGGCTGACCGGTCTGAGATACTTCATCTTCCAAATTCGGAAAATTTGCCGGTTGTACGTCAACCGATCCTGCTCCGGCGAATGCATCATCTCGAAGAATCTCGTG
>JAJRVZ010000008.1 GCA_024277055.1 Calditrichota bacterium | reverse complement strand
CTCAGACTCTTGTAGTCATTCTGTAAGAATCCTTTCTCATGCCTGTTCGCTCTTGACGATTCGGTTTTTTCCCCTTCGGCTAAAAAGATTCTTACAGAATGACACGTGGGTGGGGTGTACCTTGGTTTTTAATCACCCTGCTCAGACTCTTGTAGTCATTCTGTAGAATCCTTTTCGATCCCGGAGGAATTATTCAACTTTTTTCTTTGTCGCCAGCCAGAACAAAAAATAACCCAGCGTGGAAAAGACGATAAAAGAAGTCACATCACCGCTCATTCCGTGGAGACCGAAAGGCAGACCGCCCGGTTTGGCGCCCACAAAAAAAGCATAAGCAGCGATCAACACACCCATGATACCTTCTCCGGCAATCAAGCCGGAACTGAGCAGTACACCGGTATTGGTTTGTTCGCTGGCAATATCGGTCTCGTGCCGCTGATTGCGCGCCTCCACGATGTGGCGAATGACCCCGCCGACAAAAACCGGTGTCATGGTGGAAAGCGGTAGATAAATGCCGACAGCAAAGGGCAGCGATGGCACCGAAAGCAGTTCCGCCACAATGGCAAAACTGGCGCCGATCAATACCAGACTCCACGGCAGATTCGCCTGTAGAACACCATCTACCACCGTCTTCATTAGCGTGGCTTGTGGCGCAGGAATTTCTCTGGAGCCAAAGCCGTAAACTTCACCTAGTGTCATCACTGCCAGGGCAATAAAAAAAGCCGAACTAAAAGCGCCGAATAATTCACTGGCTTGCTGACGCTCCGGTGTGGCACCCAACAGGTAACCGGCTTTCAGATCCTGCGAGATATCCCCGGCGATGGAAGCGGCAACCGCCACCACCGTCCCGATGGTCAGTACTGCGGTCTTGCTTAACGGATCTGTCCACCCCATTAAATAAAAGACCGCACTGGTACCCAACAATGTCACAATCGCCATTCCGGAAGTCGGATTGGAGGAGACCCCCACCAGCCCGACAATCCGTGAAGATACGGTCACAAAAATAAAAGCAAAAAAGACAATTGCCAGCGAACCGACAATGCGGGTGGTCAAAGTCTGATTTAATCCCACGACCATGTGTGTACTGATCGACACAACCAGAAAAAGAAGTACAATTCCGATAACAACTTTGAAAGACAAATCGCGATCGGTGCGGATACGGGACGAAACCAGCGCCATTGCTTTGGGCGATAATTCTTTAATCCCGATCTTCAATGAATTGATCATGGTGGGCAGGGACTTAAATACCGTAATAATACCTGCCACTGCCACAGCACCGGCACCAATATAGCGAACATAGCGCGTCCAGATTTCTGCCGCACTCATTTGCGAAATCAATTTTTCCGTTTCGGGAAACATCGGTTGTTGAACCATCTCGCCGAAATGGGCGATTGCCGGAATAATCCCCAGCCAGGAAAGCAATCCGCCTGCTACCATGATAGCAGCAATTCGAAATCCCAGAATATATCCGACTCCCAATAATGCCGGTGTTGCTTCCAATCCCAGTTCGCCTTTTTTTAATCCGGGAATATGGATACTGATTTCGGACGGAAACAGTTGAGCAAAGGAAAGAATACCTTTATAGACGGCGCCAATTCCCAACCCTTCAAACACGAAACGGGCTTTACTGCCACCCGTATCGGCAGCGATCAGTACCTGAGCGGCGGCGGTCCCTTCCGGATAGGGCAACGTTTCATGTTCTTTAACAATTAAAAAGCGGCGCAGTGGAATCATAAAAACGATACCCAGCATACCGCCCAGCATACCCAGTAAGCCGATTTGCAGCATACCCGGCTCAAAGCCCCATAAAAACAGTGCCGGAATGGTGAAAATAATGCCAGACGCCAGCGATGAAGAGGCAGAACCGGTTGTCTGGGCAATATTGGCTTCCAGAATTGATGCTTTCCCCCAGATCTTTTCGAAGGATTTAAACAACGCCACTGAAATCACCGCCAGCGGAATTGCCGTACTGATGGTTAATCCGACCCTCAGCCCTAAATAGGCATTTGCACTGCCGAACAGTATTCCGAATACGGCACCGACCAGCAGCGCTCGAATACTGAAATCCTTAATGGTACTTTCCGGCGGAATATGCGGTTTGAATTGTGCCATAATGTTTCCTTTTGTTTGATTTCACTTCGTTATTCGTTCGCCTGGCAGCTGCCATGCGGAATGTGCAAAACGACGTTTTCACCCCATAATTTCCCGAAAACAAACAATCCCGCTTCCTTCTGTTAGCGGGGTATCCTGGATGGGTATTTTCGTACTAAAATTTTCTCAAAAAAAATTAGTGTTTTATTTATAAATATCTCATATTTAAATCAAGTTTTTTCGATAGTCGATCGTATTTTCTCGATCGTTGCAAAAATTGGCAGCGGGAGTTCGAGACAGCTTTTACAAGAGAATAAACATAATTCGTTACGGAGAGTTCATGTTTATCTCTGTAATGATCTGCTATAAATTAAAAAAGCGGAGAAATAGTATGTTCTCAACTGGCTACAGAAAATACAGGTTTACTTTAATGCTGTTGATTCTTTTCCAGCCGCTGTTCGCCAATTATACTTTTCTGGGTAATGTGCAATCACACGAACGGATCGAGTCTGGAATTATCCTGAATTGTGACGATCAGCAGCGGCTTAAAGTCACTTTTTTGCAATCCAATATGCTCCGGATACAATTGATTCGAAAAGACTTCCCGGAAGCGCCTCTCACCGATCCGCTTGCCAGAACGGACTGGCAGACAGTATCCCTGACTTTTAATGAAACGCCCACTCATCTAATTCTGCGTTCCGCTGAGTTGGAATTGATTATCCAAAAAAAGCCCTGCCGCTTGACCATACGAGATAAAAGCGGAAATATTATCAATCAAGACGACCCTGCTTTCGGCATTGGCTGGGACGGCAAAGAAGTGCGCTGCTGGAAAACGATTACGGCGGATGAAATGTTTTTCGGTCTGGGTGAAAAAGTCGGCAACGTAAATAAACGCGGTAGTGAATGGGTGATGTGGAATAGTGACCATCCCGGCTATAGTAATAGTACGGATCCATTGTATCAATCGATACCTTTTTTCATTGGTATGCGTCAATACAAAGCCTACGGTATTTATTTCAATAACAGCTACCGCAGTGTTTTCAATATGGGCGCCGGAAATTACCGCTATTTTTCCTTTGCCGCCGATCAGGGTAACATGGATTATTTTTTCATTTACGGACCCCGACTGGAACGGGTTGTCGAAACTTACACGGAACTGACCGGACGAATGCCCTTACCGCCAAAATGGGCACTGGGGTATCAGCAGTGCCGCTGGAGTTATTTTCCGGATCATGAAGTGCTGCGTCTGGCAGAAACTTTTCGGGATAAACGCATTCCAGCCGATGTCATTTATCTGGACATTCACTATATGGATAACTATCGTATTTTCAGCTGGGATCGTCAACGTTTCCCGGATCCGGCTGGTTTGATGCGTCGACTGGCCGAGATGGGATTTAAAGTCGTTGTCATCATTGATCCGGGAATAAAAGCAGATCCCGATTACCATATTACAAAGCAAGGGCTGCAGGGAAATCATTTCCTGCGTTATCCCGACGGAGAACTGTATATCGGCAGCGTCTGGCCCGGTCCTTCCTATTTCCCCGATTTCAGTCGAGCACAAACCCGGCAGTGGTGGGGCAGTCTGTTTCGCGATTTGATTGATGTCGGCGCGAAAGGCTTCTGGACGGATATGAACGAACCGGCGGTGTGGGGAAAGGCATTTCCGCTGGAGGTGATTTTCGATGACGGCGGTCATTTCTCCGATCAGAAAAAGATGCACAATCTGTACGGATTCCTGATGGCGAAGGCAACTTATGAAGGCGTAAAGCGGCTGCAGCCCGATCGGCGACCCTTTGTGCTGACTCGTGCCGGTTTTGCCGGTGAGCAGCGTTTTACCGCTGTGTGGACCGGTGACAACGCAGCATCCGAAGAGCATCTGGAACTGGGCATCCGCATGCTGCAGGGACTGGGTTTATCCGGCGTTCCATTTGTCGGTACCGATGTGGGAGGATTTATCGGTACGCCGTCACAGGAATTGTACGCCCGCTGGATACAAACGGGCGCGTTTTCACCGCTGTTTCGTTCGCACACACACTACGGCAGCAACGATCAGGAACCGTGGTCTTTCGGCGAAAATATCGAAATGATCAATCGCCAATTTATTTCGTTGCGTTATCAAATGATGCCTTATCTGTACAGTCTGTTTTACGAAAGCAGTCGAAACGGTGCTCCGCTCCTGCGTCCGCTTTTCTGGCATGATCAAACCGATCCGCAAACTTACAATACTGCTTATCAGCATCAATTTTTTGTGGGTGAAAAATTATTACTGGCGCCGGTTACCCGGGTCGGGCATTATCTGAAAAAAGTCTATCTGCCCGGAGGTAAATGGCTGGATTACAATACCGAAAAAACATACGAAGGTCCGACGCACATCATTGTGGAAGCGCCGCTTGATCATTTGCCCATGTTTTTGCGGGAAGGCGCCATCATCCCTCGCCGTGAAACCGTTCAATACATTGAGGAACAACCATTAAATCATTTAATCGTGGATATCTTTCCGGCAGCGTCACAAGGAGAATTTTTACTTTACGAAGACGATGGTATTAGTTTTGATTATCTGAACGGCGAATACCGATTGACCGCTTTGCAATATCAACGCAGTGAAAAACAATTGCGCTTTCAAACAAAAAGACTGCACGATCAATTCCGAACACCCCGGCGCCGGTGGGAAATCCGTTTCCACGGCATTGAACAAGCGCCCAGTCGAATCCTCGCAGGCAAAGTACAATTGAAACCGGTTCAATCCGATCAAAAAAAGAGCGGTTATTTTTTTGAGGAACAGAAACATGTTATAACAGTGGTAACCGAAACAGAACCGCCAGAAATAATTTTAATTTTTTAAGCCGACTTTTCTCTTTTTTCAATCTGTGAATTCTGTTAAATTTGATATTTGTTTTTTAACGATTTTAACTCATCATCAACCGGCTAAACAGGAAAAGGGAAAGCGTTGTGCTTAAAAGATGTCAGAATCTGCTGGAAGCAATCGGGAACACGCCTCTGGTCAAACTCAATTATGTGACCTGCGATCTGAAAGCCAACATTTTTGCCAAATTGGAATTTATGAATCCCGGCGGAAGCGTAAAAGACCGTATCGCTCGCTACATGATAGAAAAAGCCGAACAGGAAGGGCGCATCAAGCCGGGAGATACGATCATCGAAAACTCCT
>JAJRVZ010000167.1 GCA_024277055.1 Calditrichota bacterium | reverse complement strand
CGCCTGCAGGAAGATGACCTGTTGGTTCTTTATACCGACGGTATCACCGAAGCTATGAACCAGAAACGCGAATTGTATCGCGAAGAACGATTTCTGGATGCCATTCGCAACAATCACCATTACGATGTTGCGGAAATTGTGAAACGTATAAAAGATGATGTAAAAAACCATACGCAGGGTTACCCTCAAAATGACGATATCACCTACGTGGCGATTAAAGAAAAACTCATGCCGGGTGAAGTAATTTTCAATATTCAGAAAGAACTTTTCCGCATGATTGAGGAAGAAGGTATAAAAGTTAAAGATGCCTGCGAACAGATGCGTGTATCACAGTATATGTATCGCAAATTCAAAAAGATACGTGACACCAAGGGTGCGGCGGCCCTGAAAGAATCGTTGCAGCGGACGGATTATATCGAGCGAAAACATCTGAGTATCGAGGTGAAAACCAAGATGCTGGAAGTTATCAGAAATAATCCTGAATACGGCGCCAAGCGAATCAGTGAAGAATTAAATTCCGAAAAATACGGATTTTTGAAAATTGATCAGCGGCGGATTTATGAAGAACTGAAAAAGGCCAAACTGAATACAAAAGAACGCCGCCTGGCCCATATTAAACGGGGTGGTAACAAAAATCGTCTCAAATTGCCGGGCACACCGTTGCTCACACTCGATGGACAGGTTATTCTGAATTATGAATCCGCCGAAAAAGTGATTGCCGAGCGTACGGGCGGCGAAGTTCCCGAGACGCCGCAGACACCTGTCCGTGCTGAAGAACCGCCTGAAAGCAAAGTACTGACCAGCAAGCGGGCGGAGGAGAAACAACCGGAAGCAAAACCGGTTGAAGATCAACCCGCAGATGCGGCGGTTAAGAAAGAACAAATTCCGGAAACGGAACCCGCGGAAGCAGCACCGGCAGACAAAGCCGATCAGACCAGTTTCATTTCGCTGAATGAAATCTCGAATCTCGATGAAAAGAAATCGGCGGCCCTTGAAGAGATCGAAAAAGAAAAGCAGGAACAGACGGATGATGTGATGCCTGAAAAGGAGGGGCAACCGGTTTCGAAAGAAGAGCCTGACGGTCAGGCCGTCGGAAATGAAACACAAACAAAAGCGGAAGATTCGGTTACCGAAGCTGAAATAAGCAAAGATGGTGATCACGGGAAAGCGCTTGATGAAAAAACACAGTTTATCTCTCTGGATGAAATTACTACTCTGGATAAGAAAAAAAGAAACGCTCTGAAACAGCTCGAGAAAGAATCGGAGGCCTTTCAGAAAAAAGATCAGCGGGCAGTACCGCGGATTCCGAAAAAGCCGGAAGCTAAAGCGAAAGTGGCAGCGCCTGCCCCACCGGCAGAAAAGGTAACGACCGGCAAAGATGATTTCGCCGCGCAAAAAGTATCGGCAAACCTGCAGAGTGTTGAAATGTTTTTCAAAATGACCCGGGATGACCTGGATCAGGTACATAAAATTGCCAATGGCTGGACCGACGGTGCGATAAAGCAGGGGGAATTGGAAAAACTGCAGCTGCTGTTGAACATAGCTACAAAAAATCCCTTCATCAAAAAACTTGGAAAAATCGAACAATTATTTGAACAGGTGAAGAAAGGGATTGAGTTTATTGTAGAAAATGCATCGATTATCGATCAAAAAAGTATTGCCCTCGGAATCAAACAACAGTTGAAATACATTGAAAAAGAAAATATATTAAGCAATTCTGATCAAATTCTTGTGCAAATTAATGAATTGGGTTTGATACAGCATCAGTTGGAGTTGAAATACTACGGTAAAACTGACAATCAAAAACATGAGAATTTGGCAAAGCTTCGTAAGAAAATTGCCGACAAAAAGATATTGAAGAATATTGATATACTGGAATCAATATCTAAACCCGGCAATAAATAAAATCCGCAGACAGTTGAGGAGGATTTGATGGAAGGTATTCAGGTATCAACCGAGGTCGTAGGAAGCAGGAATCAGATTTCCGTGATCCGTGTTGGTGGTTACATTGATACGACAACCTCTTCGGAGTTGGAGCGAGCACTGGATTCCCTGTTGAAACAAGGGCGTTTCTACATTATCGTGGATCTTGGAAATGTAGATTACATCAGTAGTGCGGGCTGGGGTATTTTTATCAGTGAGATAAAATCGATTCGTGAAAACGGAGGCGATCTTAAACTTGTTCGTATGGTTCCGGATGTTTATGAAATCTTTGAATTGCTGGAATTCCATCATATCCTCGATGTATATGATAGTGTGGATGAAGCAGTGAATAAGTTTGAAGCACTGGAAGCTGCCGGCAAACCGGTCGCGAAAGAAATCACGCTGCCCAAAGCAGAAGCCGAAGCACAGGTTGCACCGGAACAGCCGCAGGTGGCAACAGCCGAACAGGCTCCCGCACCGCAACAGGATGTGCAGCTGGCCGGACAGCAGGGCGAAGTTTCTCCGGCCGACATGACGCTCGTGGAAAAAATCAAAAAAATCATATTAACCAATCCCGAATATGGTGCATTCAAGATCAAGCGGGAATTGAATTCGATGCAGTATGGTTTTACGAAAGTAAGCTGGTTTGCTGTTCGCAGCGAACTGAATCGTCTGGGGTTGACGAACAAATCGAAACGTCAGGCATTCGCTTCGAAAGCAGCCTGAAAGGGAAAACAGAGATGACGACTGTAGATATTATTTTTATTGCCGTTGCTGCGGCGTCCATGATGTCAAACCTCTACGGGGTACCCGGCAATCTGCTGATTGCCTTTGACAGCCTGATCTACGGTCTGGTAACGAATTTCCGTGAATTCGGTTTTGCCTTCATCCTCACTCTTTTTCTGGTGGTTTTGATCGTCGAGTTTCTCGAATACCTGCTGATTGTATTGACGGCTAAAAAATACGGCGCATCCCGCTGGGGGATTGCCGGAGGTGTGCTGGGTGGCGTCGGCGGTGCGGTCAGCGGTGCTTTTTTTACCCCGGTTATCGGTGCAATCATTGGCTCCGTTATTGGGGTATTTATCGGTGCCACCATATTTGAATTTTTTAAATCGTTCAATCTCAGGATGGCCGTTCGCAGCGGAATCGGAGCTTTTCTGGGCAAACTGGGCGGATTATCCATTAAAATGTGTGGTGCGATAACCATGCTGATAATGATCGGCTATAAGATTTTTTAAACGGAACATTACAATTTATCTTCGTATAAAACCCCAAATTGAATGTAGTCAATTTGGGTTTTTTTTATCACTATGAATATGAATAAAACATTGTTTATTCTCCTGCTGATTACAGGCTTTCTGCAGGCGAAGGATGCTGCGGAAACCGTCTCTGTCATGCGTATTAAATATGATGGCGGCGGAGACTGGTATGGGAATAAAACCACGTTCGTAAACCTGTTCGAGCGTCTGAAGAATATTACCGGTATCGAGACAACCTACAAGGAACAAAGCGCATCCATTACCGATGAAAATTTCTTTTCGCACCCCATTGCCTATATTGCCGGTCATGGTAATATTAAATTCAGCGATACTGAAGCGCAAAGATTAAGAACCTATCTCACCGGAGGCGGTTTCCTGTTTGCTGATGATGATTACGGCATGGATAAGTCTTTCCGGCGTGAAATGAAGAAAGTCTTTCCGGAATTAAAATTTGTGGAACTGCCTTTTAACCATGAAATTTACCATCAGCATTATGATTTTCCGGGCGGGTTGCCGAAAATTCATGAACATGCCGGAGGTCCGCCACAGGGGCTGGGGCTGATTTATGAAGGGCGGTTAGTGGTTTTTTACAGTTTCAATACGGATATCAGCGATGGGTGTGAAAATGAAGAAATCCACAACGATCCACCGGAAAAGCGGGAATCGGCGCTACGTATGGGCGTGAACATATTATTATACGCACTGACTCATTAATGGACAACAAAAAGCAAATCATCTTCGACTCGATCCGCGATTACAGCCGGCGTAAATGGAACCTGGCCCTGTTCGCAGGCATTCTGAATTCCGCGGCGCTGCTGCTGGTGATCTGGTTGAGCACCATTATTGCGGATTCAGTGTTTTTTTTCAGTACTCCAACCCGGTGGCTGATTCTTGTCTTAAACAGCGCACTGACCGTCCAGGTGCTGAGATGGTTTGTGTCGGAACCGCTACGACATCGTCTGAAAATCGATGATACACGGGAATTGCTGAGAGCAGCACACGAGATCGGGTATCACTTCGACCAGCTGAGTGATCGTCTGGTTAACAGTTTTCAGTTGGCGGACGAACGGAATTCGGGTACATCCGATCAATTACGTGAACTGGCAGTCACTCAAATTGCTGAGAATCTTAAATCCATACAGGTAACAAGCCGGTTAAATCTGAAAAAATTTCTGCTGAGTCCCTTACTGATAGGCAGTATTTTTATCGGAAGCCTCGCTTCAGCGGGACTGATGCCGGACGTGATTTCCGTCTCAATGAAACGAATATTTTACCCCCCCGGCCGCTTCAGCCGGATTCCGGAGTATCAATTTAAAATTATGCCCGGGAATGCTTCCCTGATACAGGGGGAAGATGTGAATATATGGGCGGCGTATGCGGGTCCTGCGGCAAAAAATATTTTTTTGAAAATACGCAGTGAAAAAGACAGTGACTGGCAAACCAGGGAGTTGAAAAAAGAAGATAACTATTACCGGGCTGCACTGAAAAATATTCGCCGTCCCTTTTCTTACTACCTGCAGGCAGAGCCGGAACAGGCGGCCGAGTGGTCTGCTTTTATCACCAGCAAGCCATATTTAATAGAGGTAAAGATACCGCCTGTCATCAGTGAGTTGCAGGCTGAAATTCAGGCACCGGCTTATACCGCCTTGCCGCGGCAATTCCCTGAAAAAAACGTCGGTGATATTTTTGCTTATCCGGGTTCTCGTATCAACTGGCGGATTTCGAGCAGTAAAACTTTACAATCCGCGCGACTGGTACTTTCCGACAGCTCGGCTCTGCCGGTACGGGTTCGGGAAAACAGAATACAGGCGGAATTCATTCCGAAACAAAGTATTTCTTATTTTTTTGAGCTCACAGACAAAGAAGGAATAAAAAACCGGAAACCGATCCGCTACAGTATCACCATGTTGCAGGATTTGTACCCGACGGTTGAGGTGCTTTCACCCGGCGAAGATATAGAAATTCCCAATGACGTTGCCCTGAACCTTGAAATTGAGGCCAACGATGATTTCGGTTTTTCAGTAATGCAGTTGCATTATCAGATTATCTCTTCGGTGGAGGGGGTCGGGGACAGCAGCTGGCAGATGGTACGGATTCCATTCGACAGAAAAGCACGAAAATATGTAATTACGAATTATATGTGGGATTTTTCCCAGTTACCGTTGGGCTATGGTGATATGATCAGATATTATGTGAGTGTATCGGATAATGACCGTATCTCCGGTCCGAAACTCGGAAAATCCCCTTACTACACCATCAGTTTCCCTTCTCTTGAAAAGATGTTTTCGGAGTTCTCTCAAAAACAGGAAGAAAAAATAGACGAAACCGGAGAGATAACCCGTCAGAGTGAAGAACTCCGCAAAGAACTGGAAAAAATCAACCGGGAATTGAAGCGGGAAAAACAGCTGGACTGGCAGCGCCGCAAAGAAATTGAGGCCGTCGCGGAAAAGCAGAAACAAATTCAGGAGCGGTTGGAAAAAATCCGCAAAGAAATGGAAGAGGCCATTAACCAGATGCAGGAAAACCAGATGCTGAGCCCGGAAGTGCTGGAGAAGTATCGGCAGTTGCAGGAAATGTTCCGGGAACTGGCCTCGCCGGAACTGCTGGCGGCACTGGAAAAATTACAGAAAGCACTGGAAAACATGAACAAACAGCAGGTGCAGAAAGCACTCAGCCAATTGAAGTTTAACCAGGAAAGATTCAAGGAGAATCTCGAACGGACGCTGGAGTTGTTCAAAAAGGTGCAGATGGAGCAGGAGCTGGATCGGTTGGTGAAAACGGCGGAGAAACTGGCGGCCGAACAGGAAAAATTAACCGAGCAATTAAAGAATAATAATTTAACATCCGAGGAACGCAGCGGACTGGAACAGAAGCAGGAACAACAAAAGCAATCGCTGGAGCAACTTCAGAAAAGTATGGAAATGCTGAGCCGTGATGAAATGTTCGCCTCCCGCCCGGAAACTCAGCAGAGCCTGGAGAAAAGCAGCGAATTCATCGAGGAGCGCCGGCTGACTCGGCGGATGCAGGATACGCGCAACCAGATGGGGCAGGGGAATACTTCCAAAGCTTCCGAAACATCGCAGGGGGTACAGCAGGACCTGCAGGAAATGAGTGAGCAATTAAAAAAGGCCCGGCAGCAAATGTTGGAACAGGAAAAGAACATGCTGATGGCAAAAATGCAGCGTACCACCCGGAATTTACTGAATCTTTCACAGGGCGAAGAAAAACTGATGAAACTTTCCGGAAAATTGTCCGGTTTCAGCGATCAGTTCAGGGAACTGGCTAACCGGCAGAACCGGCTGAATGAAAATATGAGCAGAGCGATCAGCGAGCTGATTGATATATCGAAGGAGACGTTTTTTATTTCTCCGGAAATCAGTAAAGCCCTCGGCACGGCACAGCACAATATGCGTAAAAGTGTGGAAAACCTTGCGGATCGTAACCAGCAGGCTGCCGGCCAGAATCAGAAAAAGGCGATGGCGGCACTGAACCGGGCGGTTATGGAAATGCAGAACAGCATGCAAATGATGCAACAGTCCGGATCTGCATTGGGTTTTGAACAATTCCTGCAGCGCATGCAGCAGATGGCGGGACAACAGGGGCAACTGAATCAGGAAAGTCTGAATTTCATGCAGGGTAAAGGAAACCAGGGGGGGCTGACGTCTGAGCAGCAGGCACAGTTAAGGCGAATGGCCGCCCAGCAGAATGCAATCCGCAAATCCCTTGAGCAGCTTCATAATGAAGCCGGTAATCGTTCGGATGTTCTTGGCAGGCTTGAGAACATGGCGGACGAAATGGAAAAAGTTGTTAAGGACCTGGAAATGCTGAAAATCGATCGCAAAACCATCGAGCGGCAACAAAAAATTTTAAGCCGCATGCTTGATGCACAGAAATCCGTTCGCGAACGTAAATTCAGTAAAAAACGAAAAGCGGAGGTCGGTAGGTTCTATACACGGAAATCTCCGAAAGAAAACCAGGAAACCGTTGACAAAAGAAAGCAGGCACTGACCAAAGAAATGCTGCGCGCCCTTCGCGAAGGTTATTCGCCCGATTACGAAAAACTGATTGAACGGTACTATCGTGAGCTGAATAAAAAAGACCTGAATTAGGCAGATCGATCCAGGTTAAAATAAATTTGACTTTATCCGCACGGAATGGGGAAATTTGCCCCTGATTATTTTATTATCCGGTAAAAATGACAACAACCATCAGCACAGCAAATCCTGCAAAGTTTATTGCCGCTCATTGTTTCCGGCTCATCCTGTTAATTGCACTTACGACAGGCGTACCGGCACAGGTTTTTTACGAACGTGAGAGCAGGCCGTTAAATGAAATACTCTCGGCAAAACAACTGCATACCATCGTGGGTCGTCCGAAAATCGGGCTGGTTCTTTCGGGTGGCGGGGCACGCGGTATCGCTCATGTCGGGGTGCTTAAATATTTCGAAGAGCATAAGATTCCGATTGATCTGATCGTCGGAACCAGTGTCGGTAGTGTGGTCGGCGGATTCTATGCAGCAGGGTACAGCGCCGAAGAGCTGGAAAAACTGGTGCGTGAAATCGACTGGCTGAGCCTGTTCCAGGATGATACGGAACGCCGGGACCTGTTTCTCGGTCAGAAAAAAGAACAGGATCGTTACCTGCTCCGGCTTCGCCTGGACGGGTTTAAGTATTTTCTGCCGACCAGTCTGACCCCTGGTCAGAAAATTCTTTCCATTCTGTCGGAAAAGCTGCTGGATGCCAATTTCCAGGCTGTTTACGATTTCGACCGCCTTAAAATACCTTTCAGGTCCGTGGCAACCGATCTGATCAGCGGAAACCGGGTGGTAATCGATAAAGGTGATATGGCGGAGGCCATAAATGCCAGTATTGCCGTGCCGTTGCTTTTCGCACCGGTAAAATGGGGTGATAAAATGCTGGTTGATGGCGGCCTGCGTTCAAACATTCCCGTAGATGTTGCCGTCGATTTGGGCATGGATATCATCGTTGCCGTCGATATTGCTTCCCCATTGCGAAAGGAAGAGGAGTTGCGTGCCCCGTGGGAAATAGCCGACCAGGTTACAACAATTATGATGAACCCCATGAGAAAAGAACAGCTGGAAAAGGCTGATTTTGTAATCAGACCTGAATTATCCGGCGTGGGCAGTTCCGATTTTTCCAAAATTGACCTGATGATTGAGGAAGGGGAAAGAGCTGCGGCAGTCGTCAGTCCGCAAATCGTTGACAGAATTAACGAACTTTCCTTGCCCTCCGTTGAAGGAAGCGTTTTTATTACACGAATGGAAATTGAACCTGCGCACGGGCTTTTGAATTCCCTGGAGATGAAAGGCCTGCACTCACACCCATTTAAAAGAATCAGCTACGCGGACATTAAAAACGATGTCAATTTTTTATTTTCCCGGGGCCGCTTCAGAAGTGTGCAGGCGGCATTCAGGGTAAATTCCCCGGATACGGTTCTCTGCTTCAGTTTGAAGACCAATCCGCTGATGGAAAGGGTTTCCTTTGAAGGCAATGAAATCTATGCGGACAGTATTCTGCAGAATCTGATTTCCCACCCTCTGGGAACTATCATAAACACTAATCGCCTGCTCGACGATCTTGAAAAGATCAGAGAATTTTACAGGAAAAACGGATACGCTTTGATGCGTTTTTCAAATGTTGAGTTTGATACCACTGCCCAGACCCTGCATATTGCCGTTGACGAAGGCAGGATTAACGGCATTCGGATCGATGGTAACGAGCGTACGGAGTCGTATATCATACTGCGGGAATTCCCCATGAGCCGGAATGATATTTTTAACTCTCAACTGGCGCGCAAGGGTATTTCGAATATCTATAATACACAATTGTTCAGAAAAGTGAGTTTAACGCTCGACCGGAAAAAACAGATACACCAGCTGGTAATTAAAGTGCAGGAAAAAAAATACACGGTGTTGAGTCTGGGCGGTAAAATCGACAGTGAGCGCGGAGCGAGGGCATACCTGAATATTTCCGATGATAATTTTATGGGCCGTGGAAATAATATTGCGCTGACTGCGCAGTTCGGGGATGAAATACAAACGATTAACGGCAGCTACCGGGTAGACCGGATTTTCAGTTCCTATCTGACTTTCGGGTTGCAGGCATACTACGATTGGCGAATCAACCCGTTTTATCTGGAAGCCCGCCGCAGAGGTATGTATACCGAACGGCGACGGGGAATCCGTTTACTGTTCGGGCAACAGTTGAAAAAACTTGGACAGCTGACGGCCGAACTGAAGATTGAAAATGTAAAAGATGAACGCGAGTCCGGTGAGTTTACATCCCGGCAGGACAGCCGTTTGCGCACTCTCACTCTGCGTTCCGTCACCGATAAACGTGACAGGATAGGGTTTACGCAAAGCGGAACTTATAACGTGTGGTACTGGGAAACAGGGAACCAGCGTATTCTGGAAGGCGAAGAGAAATTTACCAAGGCTTTTGTAAATTTAGAAACCTATTATACCTACGCCGGACATCACACCTTTCATGCCAGATTACAAGCCGGTGTAGCCGACAGGACGTTACCTTTCAGCGAATACTTCCGAATCGGCGGAATCGACGGTTTTATGGGGTTGCATGAAGATGAATTTTTCGGGCGGCAAATGTTTGTTACCAACCTGGAATACCGCTATCGTATTCCGCTCAAATCATTCAGTGATACCTATCTGAGTTTACGATACGACATCGGCGGGGTCTGGGAGACGCCGAATCTGGTTATTAAAAGAAAAGACCTGTTTTACGGATACGGAGGCTGGTTGGGGTTGGATACGATTCTGGGACCGTTACTTGTAGGCTACGGACACATGACCCGCGACCGGGATCTTTTTTACATTTCCATCGGCTATGATTTTTAAAAGCTCACTTTCCCGTTTGATAAGTTTTAACATCCAGCCGGGCAGAGGATACTTCTTTAATTGTTCCGTAACTGTCCAGCGGATTTCCGAATATCCGTTACCGACTAATTCGATTTCTTTTTCCACGTTCAATAGCAGCGGATGCACGATTGCCCGGAAATGGGTGTAGGTATGGGTGATATATTGCAATTTCCGTAAATATACTGCCTGCGGTATTTTTTTCATTATTCTTAAATTATCCGGTCTGTTACCGGAATCAACCACCGGTGTTATTTCAATCTGAGGAAATTCCCACATGCCCCCAAGCAATCCTTTATCCGGTTTTCGCGCCAGCAACAGTTTATTATCACAAATTATAATTGCACAAATGGAATGGACCACCCGTTTCGCCGGCGCCGCTGACCGGACGGGGAATTTTGCGGTTTCTCCGTGGGAATGTGCCCGGCAGTGCAATTGCAGCGGACACGAATTGCAACCGGGGTTGGACGGAGTACAAACAAGGGCGCCGAGTTCCATCATTGCTTCGTTGAAGACGGCGGGATGATCCCTGTCCAGCAGCCGGTCGGCCAATATCTGAAAGTGGCGGTTGGAAGCGGATGGCCGGGTATCGGTTTCATCGGCGAAAAGTCTGGCCAGCACACGCTTTACGTTACCGTCCACCACGGCAAGTGGCTGATTAAACGCAAGGCTTAATACCGATCTTCCGGTGTATTCACCGAAACCGGGCAGCCTGCGGACTTCTTTTAATGTTTCGGGAAGACGACCATGATACGTGTCGACAATAATCTGAGCGGCACGGTGCATGTTTCCGGCTCGACTGTAATAACCCAATCCCTGCCACAGCTTGAGCACGTTCTGCCGTGGCGCATCGGCAAGTTTCCATACATCGGGGAAGGCCTTCATGAATCGATTGAAAAACGGAATTACCTGTTCTACACGGGTTTGCTGCAGCATAACTTCGGAGACCCATACCGTATACCAGTTACGATTTTCCCGCCACGGTAAAAGCCGCTGAAATCTGGAAAACCAGGGAAGTAATTTTTTGCGAATATTCCGGTAGTTCCGTGAATTGTGTTGTATATTTTCAGCCATCGGAATTAAATGAACGTTGAACACTATTTTGCCATTCCATTCGGTTTAATAAAATATAGAAAACATTAATATTTGTTAAAAATTGTAAAAATCCGGAGATGGTAAACTTTTTCAGGGTGGATTTAAGGTTATTCGTCACTTTTTTTAACAACGGCGGTTATATATTGGCTGCACGAGAAGGAGGAGAAAATTCATACTTGATTTTAGGAATTCCGGCTGTTATTTTTCTGCAGTAAGGAAGTTACATTTAAATCTCTGCTAACCGGAATCATTTAAAATCAAAAATAAGGTCTGGATAAGGAAGCCGGTTTCCGGAAGAATTGAATAATAAAGACGAAGGAAAGCACGCTGTACCTTCCCGGTTCAAAGTTTTAAAAAGCGGTTCGGAATCCAGGGATTCCAAAAAAAGAATTGATGGTATGTGAATGAATTACCAACAGGTTCCCTTTTATATCTGGTCGGAAGACCTGACGATCAGCAAAAAAATTGCCAATATCATCGGCAGGAAATCCAATACCTACGCGGAAGCTCTAAACAGGAAAACTTTTTTCGGATTTCTTGACAGTTGCCATCAGTTTACCTGTTTTGTACTGCATTATAAAGGAAATGTCGCCCCGCTTGCGGAGCAGATTAAAGCGATCTACAAAAAGAACCCGTTTTTTCCAATCTTTTTGATCAGTTTCGGCAATATCAGTACCGATGAGTATAGGCAACTGATTCGAAGTGGAGTAAGCGATGTTTTTGTATACGACGAAAGCAATCCGGTTTCCAATATTCAACGCGAAATGCTGAAGGTATTAAATCTGAAATGGAAGGGCTACCGTTCACTGTTCAACGAAAGACGCAAGTATTTTAAGGCGACCATTGTTACGGCTCATCATGAAATCAATCAGCCTTTGACCGTCATTTTGAATTCTGTGGGGCTTCTGAATCTTGAGCTGAAAAAGCTGGGCATTTCCGAACCTACGGTTAAAAAATATTTTGGTTTTATTGTGCGCGGGGCAAATCGCATACAGAATATTCTGGATGAATTGAAAAAAATAGAAAGTCCGGTACTGAAAGAATATACTACCGGTGTTCCGATGCTCGATATGTGGAATTCAACAAGTGTAAAAGAAAACGAAAACCGGCGAACGGAAAAAACCATCGAAAACGGATTGCTGGTAATCGCACGCGAGGATCAAATCGAAGTCAAAATAAAACAGGCGATCGAGAGCCTTGGATTTCAGCCGATTTTCGTTCAGAACGGGGAACAGGCGACCCGGGTGTTCAACCGGATGCTGAACGGCCTGTCGGCAATCCTGCTGGATATTGAAATTTTTTCGGAAGATTTAGACGATTTGTTTTTTGATTTGCGGGTGCACAGTATCCATGTCCCGATAATTATACTGGCCGGTTCAATGGACGACCCGAGAGTGATTAAATTGATGGAAAACGGTGCACACGCTGTCATAAGTAAACCCTTGAGCAGTGAAGAGTTGAAAAAAGTCCTGTTTCAGTCTACCCGCATAGAAGCCTGATATTTTTCTTTTGTAAACATTTGCATTAAATTCCTTTATTATGGAAAATACAATACCTGAGTTACTGGCTCCTGCCGGAAATTTTGAGAAAATGAAATATGCGTTGGCTTACGGCGCCGATGCCGTTTATGCCGGCGTTCCCCGTTTTTCCCTGCGTACGAAGGATAACGATTTTACGGCGGATCGCTTGCCGGATGCGGTAACTTACGTTCATGAACGCGGTAAAAAAATATACCTGACTCTTAACGCTTTTCCGCATAACCGTAAACTGGAATCCTTTATACCGGCTTTGGAACAAATGGCCGACATCCGGCCGGACGGTCTCATACTTGCCGATCCGGGAGTAATCATGTTAGCACGTGATTACTGTCCTGAAATACCCATCCATTTGTCGACGCAGGCCAATACGGTCAACTGGGGTTCTGTGAAATTCTGGCGGGATATCGGTGTGCGCCGAATCATTCTTTCACGAGAGTTGTCTGTCCGGGAAATCGGTGAAATCAGAGCAAAAGTAGCGGATATAGAACTGGAAGTTTTCGTACATGGTGCAATCTGCATCGCCTATTCCGGTCGCTGCCTGTTATCGAATTATTTCAATCACCGTGATGCCAATCAGGGTACCTGTACGAACAGTTGCCGCTGGGATTATAATCTTTACACGAAACCCGATCAGGGTTTTGATGAATTTTTCATCGAAGAAAACGACAGGCCGGGAGAGCTAATGCCGATTTCCGAGGATGAGCATGGCACTTATATCATGAATTCGAAAGATTTGAATGCCATCGGCCTGATAGATCAATTAATAAATGCCGGCGTGGACAGCCTGAAGATTGAAGGGCGCAGCAAATCATTATATTACGTCAGCGTTGTGACTCGGGCTTACCGAATGGCCCTGTCAGCGCTTCTCAGGGGGGAAGCGGTTTCAGAGGAGGTGATCGGTGAAACGCTTGCCGTGGCCAACCGCGGGTATATAACCGGTTTTCTCGAACGCAATCCGGGCAGCAACGGTGAAAATTATGAAAGCGGGACAACGGGCAACCGGCATACAATTTTTTGTGGAACGGTAGAGGAAACGGATCCCGATGCAAAGAGGGTGAAAATAAATGTTCGCAACAGGATTGAATGCGGCGATTCTCTCGAATTAATAGGGCCGGACTGCAGCCGGGAGTTCGAAATTTTAATGATTACAGCTGAAAACGGTGAAGAATTAACCGTCGCTCATGGCGGTAACGGTTCCGTGTGGATACCCTGCGACGGGGAGGTTCCGCCTTTTGCTCTGATACGAAAACGGTTAGCCGCCGTTTGAGGCGTTCATAAAAGGATTGACAAACAGAAAAGAGAGTAAGTGCGCATCCGATACCTGAATGGCAGTCGCTTAAAAAATGCGCTGATTGCTGCTGCTGATAATGTCCATAAAAATCAGGCATTATTGAACCGGATTAATGTATTCCCCGTTCCGGACGGCGATACGGGGACAAATATGGTCATCACGATGCAATATGTCCGCAATTCCGCCCGGGAGGTGAAAAGCGCTTCAATTGCCGATGTGAGTCAGGCGTTGGCCGATTCGGCACTGATGGGTGCACGCGGAAATTCGGGAGCGATACTTGCACAGTTTTTACAGGGTTTTTCGGATGATATGGCTGACAAGATTCAGGTATCCACCGTTGAATTCGGTCAGGCGGTTCGCAAAGCCGTAAAACAAGCCTATGAGGCAATGTCCGAGCCGCGCGAGGGAACTATTCTTACCGTTATTTCCGATTGGGCGAAAAAAATCGAAGAACAGTCGAAAAGATTGTCGGATTTTACCGAATTACTTCGGGTGGGATTGCAAACCGCACGGCAATCACTGGAAGAAACACCGACGCGTCTGAAGGTGCTGGCAAAAGCCGGTGTGGTTGATGCAGGTGCCCAGGGATTTGTACATATACTGGAAGGGATCAGCCATTTTATAGAATCGGGGAAAATCGATAACCTGATCGAGCGGGAAATTGATCGCATTGAAGAGGCTAAACATGTTTTACTGGCCAGCGGTGATTTTACGTTTCGCTATTGTACCGAAGTTCTGCTCGAGGGTACTGCTGTTGACCGCAGGAAAATGCGTGCGGAATTGCAGCAGGCCGCCGGCGATTCACTGATCGTTGCAGGGTCATCGTCCCGGGTACGGGTCCACATCCACACGGATCACCCTGAAGAGATTTTTAAAATTGCGCGTCGTTACGGAATCATTCAGCGCCGCAAAGTGGACGACATGCGCCGGCAGCAAAAGGGTGACTTTGCCGATACCCATACCGGTAAAATCGCACTTGTGATCGACAGCACCTGCGATCTTCCGGCGGAGGTGTTTCAGACCATGCCGGTGAAGTATGTACCAATATGGTTGTATTTTGGAGATCAGGGTTATGTGGACAGAATCACCATCACGGCGGAAGAGTTCTTCGAAAAACTCAGAACTTCTTCCGAACATCCGACTACTTCCCAGCCATCTTCGGCGGATTTCGTGCGTGTATTTTCAGAGTTACTGCCGCGTTACGAGCAGATCATTTGTCTCACGCTTTCAAAGGATGTCAGCGGAACCTATCAGGCGGCGGTGCAGGCAAAGCGGATAGTTAATTGCGCGGACATCCACATTATAGATTCAGGGAATGTTAGCGTTGGTTTCGGCCTGATAGCCCTGGAAGCATTAAAAGTAATTGCCGTTAATCCGGACCTGGATGAAATATTAACAAAAATTAATTATGCAATCGGTAAAATTCGTTTTTATATTTACATAGAGACCATAACCTATCTGATCCGCGGCGGGCGCATCGGGAAAGTGAAAGGCCTCGCGGCGAAGATACTGAATCTCAGACCGGTTCTGAGTTATGCAAACGGAACAGTTAAGGTGGTGAAGAAAGTGAAGGGCATAGGACAGGGCTTAGAAGAAATTATGAAAAGGCTGCGTGAAAATCTTACTGATGCAGACAGCGTCCGTCTGGCAATCACGCATTCCGATGCACCGGAGTATGCCCGACGGCTGCAACAAACCATCAGGGAAGAATTCGAAATCGATGCCGAATTTATCGTGCCGACATCACCGGCTCTGGGCGTTCATGCAGGTCCGGGTGCTCTGGGTGTTGCAATAATTGCCGGCCAGAAGGAGACCGGCGAATGAAAGCAACAAGCGACCAGCTGTAAGGAACGGGAACCGAATCCCGCTTCAGTGATTTAATAAATAAAGACAAGGAATGTTATTATGGCAACCAACCTTTATTCCGAAGTTCAAAGCTTGATCACTCTGCTCGATGATTCCAGTGATGTCGTTGCAAAACTGGCACGCAAGCGTCTGGTGGAATTAGGGGTGGCGGCCTATCCCATTTTACTGGACACTTATCTCGATTATTCCGGTATTGAGATTAAGGAAATCCTGCATAAAATCATGCGCGATATCCGCCTGAATCGTCTCGAAAAGGAAATAATAAGCCTCAGAGACAATATGGATCTCTCCGAGCTGGAGCGCCTGGCGTTTCGTATTGCGCAGCTTGAATATCCTTCACTGAACATCTTTTCCTATAAAATGCAGCTCGATCAGATCTCGGTGAAAATCCGTGATTATGTGACGATAAATTCCTCCAAACTGGAACTGATACAGGGTATCAACTGGTATCTTTATAATAAATTCGGGTTGGTGCCGAACCGCAGTAATTATTACGATCCTCAAAACAGTTATTTGAACCGGGTGCTGGACAGAAAAAAGGGTATTCCCGTCACCCTGTCCCTGGTGTACATGCTGGTTGCAGAACGGCTGGGTTTCAGGTTGAGCGGCGTCGGCCTGCCGGGACATTTTCTGCTTACCGATATGAACAACCCCGGTAAATTCTATCTGGATGCCTATAACGAAGGCAAACTCATTTCCCGTTACGATTGCGAGAAGATCGTCGAACGGGCCGGTGTTACTTTTGAAGACAAATACCTGAAACCGGTCGGCACGAGGGAAATTCTGTCCCGTATACTTCGGAACCTGATGTTCGCGTTCAAGCAGGAAGAGAACGACGAACAGAAATCATTCTATGAGAACCTTGTTAATCTGGTGGAAAACTGATCCTGTTTTCCACCAGGATTTTGTAAATCCGATATTTTTTATTTTTCCATTTGTACCTTTCAAATTAATGCTTTACTTTGCTCTTCGGGGCTGACTTTTTAACTATTATTTGCCTGCCTTTGCATCGGATGCAGTACAGTTCAGGACGAATATTATTTGGGTCATTCATATATAGGGAGGATTTTCGATATGCTATCCACTACAAAAACAACCTTTGTATGGGTTGTCTTTCTGTTGCTGATTGTCTCGGCTTTTGCACAGGAAAGCGATCTTGTAAAAGCGGCGGCTCATCCTGAGTACGTTGAGGGGGAATTATTAATCAAATATAAAACAGCAATAGCAGGCGACCAGCAAACAGCACTGGCGAAAGAAATGGGTGTCGAAGTGATTCGCAGTTACGAGCGGCTGAAAATTCAGCGTTGTCGTGTAACCGGGTTACAGAAGGTAAGTTCATTGATGGATGCCTATAAAAACAATCCCAATGTGGAATACGTAGAGCCCAATTATATCTATCACATCCTGGGTACCACTCCGAATGATTCGAAATATCCGCAACAGTGGGCACTGAATAATACCGGTCAGACCGGCGGCAGCAATGATGCGGATATCGATGCACCTGAAGCGTGGGATATTCAAACCGGAAATCGAAATGTAATCGTAGGGATTATCGATACCGGAATCGACACGGAACATCCTGACTTGAAAGCGAATATCTGGAAAAACCCCGGCGAAAGTGGGGGAGGAAAAGAAAACAACGGCGTTGATGATGATGGCAACGGGTTTGTTGATGACTGGCGCGGCTGGGATTTCCTGAATAACGATAACAACCCTTTTGACGATAATCAGCACGGAACGCACGTTGCAGGCATCATCGGCTCTGTGGGAAATAATGGAAAAGGAACGGTCGGTGCAAACTGGCAGGTAAGTCTGGTTGGTCTGAAGTTCCTGTCGGCGAGCGGTTCGGGTTCAACCTCCGATGCCATCGAAGCCATTCTCTATTCCATTGATATGGGGATTCCAATCCTGAGCAACAGCTGGGGCGGCGGCGGTCGCTCCCAGGCGTTGGCTGATGCGATTGAAGCTGCGAATCAGGCCGGCATTCTGTTTGTGGCCGCTTCAGGAAACGACAGTAAAAATACGGACAAATCGGATAATTACCCGTCCAATTATCCTTCGGAAAATATCATTTCCGTGGCCTCTTCCGATTTTAAGGACAAATTGTCCGGATTCTCGAACTACGGACTTACGACAGTCGATCTGGCTGCACCCGGTTCCAGTATACTCAGCACCGTACCCAATTCAGGGTATTCAAAATTAAGCGGAACATCCATGGCTACTCCTTATGTTTCGGGTGTGGCCGCGCTGATAAAGGCGCAGTACCCGAATATTGATGTTCAAACGCTTAAGTACCGGATTCTCGGTTCGGCCGATGCTAAATCGGCATTTACAGGGAAAACCGTAACCGGCGGACGCTTAAACGCTTTCAGGGCGCTGTCCACCAAACCGTTGATCACGACCATTAAACACAAAAATACCACGGATACGTCCAATCCATATACCCTGACCTCATATATTGTGGATGACGGCACGATATCCAGTGCAAAAATGCATTACAGTCTGAGCGGCGCCAGTTCGGGCAGCGGTGAAGTTATGCTGACCGAAAACGGAATAAAGTACACCGGAGATGTACCGCCGCAACCGTTAAACACGATAATTTCCTATTATGTTACCGCCACGGATAATGACGGTAACGTAACCCAGGGAAATACGGTATCATTTAAAATCAGCTCTTCCACGGATGAGCCGCCCACGAATTGTTGTGGCAGTTATGCCGCTGAAATAAGAACCGGAAACAAAACCTCGGATAAAGCAGCAACGATCGCATTAAACTTATTATTGGTGTTCGGGTTACCGTTTCTGATCCGGAGAAAACGGAAATAGGTTTTCTTAATTAATGATTCAGGGGGCGGTCCGGAATACTCAATAGGGATACGCCCCTGTTCTTTAAATAAACATTTTTTGTTTTGCACAGTACAAGACTGATATGAAAATCTGGGTTTATTATCTGATAGCTGCGGTGATGCTTCTTCATCCGCATTTCAAGCAGAAAGTACAAATGCTGTACGAGTATTTTACACATCCCGAATACCATTTCTGGACAACCTTCGGCATGATGGATCTGTTCGATCTGTTTCTGCACGGTGGGGTTCCGTTGTTGATCGTCGCAGCGGCTTTATACAAACAAATCAAATCAAAAAAAAATGATTAAAACAGTTTTCCTGATTTTGGCGGCGTTTGCGCTTTCTGCACAGGAAGCGGAATTCGACGATTACCTGCAGAAGCTGGCGGCGAAATTTCCCGTTCAGCAGGCCTTCGCCGATTCGATCAATCCTGATTCCATATTGCTGCTGGATACCCGCGAAAAAGAAGAGTTTGATATCAGTCATATCAGGGGCGCGCGCTGGGCCGGCTACGATGGTTTCTCCCTGGATAGTTTGCGGGATGTCGATAAATCGCAACCGATTATAGTTTATTGCTCGGTTGGATACCGCAGCAGTGTGGTGGCTGTAAAACTGATGGAGGCCGGTTACAAAAAGGTAAGAAACCTGTATGGCGGAATTTTCCGCTGGGCGAATGCGCACCGGGCGCTGTTCGACGATTCTACACAAACGAATAAACTCCATACCTACAACGAAAGCTGGGGACGATTCGTTACGGCACCGGAAATCATAAAAGTAACTAAAAAGTGAAGTTCTTCCGGTACTCTGACGATTATGGTTTGCTGTTTCTGTCATCATGGCAGGATTCCGAATTTGATTTGTTTTGATTATTTTTATTAACTTCTTAATAAACTGAATGTTAAGTTGTCTTTTGCTAATTGGCATTCGGTTTGCATGAAGGACTTCGATTTAGACTAAACAGGAGTGAAGATGTCACAACACGAAGACCAGGAAGAAATCGTTCTGTCGGAAGTATTGCCGATCATGCCCTTGCGCAACACGGTAGTATTTCCGCATCAGGTTGTGCCGCTGGCGGTTGGCCGTGAGAAATCATTAAATTTACTGAAATATCTGGATGAAGAGAATAAAATTATCGGGCTGGTTTCTCAAAAGGATGGCAGCCTCGAAGAGCCTGCCGAGGAAGACTTGTACGAGTGGGGCACCGCGGCGATGATTTTGAAGAAATTTCGAATGCCGGACGGCAGTGAGCAGTTGATAGTCCAGGGTATGTATCGTATTAAGGTTTTATCCTACAATAAAAATGAGCCGCATTTTGAGGCGACGGTTTTGCCGGTGCAGGAGGTTTTCGAGGAATCCGTCGAGGTGGAAGCGCTGGTTAATAATTTAAAGATGCTGTTTCAGAAAATCGTTGATCTATCGCCATATCTCACCAGCGAGCACAGGGTTATGGTACTGAATACGGATGATCCGTCAAAACTGGTGGATATTATTGCTTCACAGATAAATTTTTCGGTGAGTGAAAAGCAGGAAATACTGGAAACAGCGGATGTTGTAAAACGGCTCGAAAAAGTTCATTATCTGTTGAACAAAGAAATGCAGGTGCTGGAGCTGGGTTCCAAAATTCAGTCGGAAGTTCAGGGTGAGCTGAATAAAACGCAACGCCAGTACTATCTTCGCGAACAGCTGAAGGCGATTAAGAAAGAATTGGGGGAGTACGAAGACGAAAGTACGGAGATTGAAGACCTCCGCGAGCGTCTTGCGAAAATCAAGATGCCGAAGGAAGTTTTCAAAGTGGCCGAAAAAGAATTGAACAGGCTGGCGCGAATGTCTCCCATGGCCAGTGAATATACGGTTTCGAGAACTTATATCGACTGGTTGCTGGATATGCCATGGAACAAAAAAACACGTGACCGTCTGAATGTAAAGGCTGCCGAAAAAATCCTGGATGACGATCACTACGGTCTGGAAAAAGTGAAAAAACGCATTCTTGAGTATCTGGCCGTACGACAACTGAAATCCGACATGAAAGGGCCGATTCTCTGTTTCGTGGGACCGCCCGGTGTTGGAAAAACCAGCCTGGGCCGGTCGATTGCCCGTGCGCTCGGCCGTAAGTTCTCACGCATGTCATTGGGAGGCGTGCGGGACGAGGCTGAAATCCGCGGGCACCGGCGCACCTATGTTGGCGCCCTTCCGGGACGAATTATTCAGGAAATAAAAAAGCTGGGGTCGAGCAATCCCCTGATCATGCTGGATGAAATTGATAAACTGGGGATGGATTTCCGGGGTGATCCCTCTTCTGCCCTGCTGGAGGTTCTGGACCCCGAGCAGAATTTTTCATTTACCGATCACTACCTGGAAGTTCCTTTTGATCTGTCAAAAGTAATGTTTATCGCTACGGCGAATGTTCAGGATACCATACCGCCGCCCCTGAGGGACCGTATGGAGATTATCGAGATTAACGGCTATACCGAAGAAGAAAAATTGCGCATTGCCGAACGCTATCTTCTCCCGAAACAGCTGGAGGCCCATGGACTTTCACAGAGCACTCTTCATTTCAGCCAGAAAGCCATTCGCAAGATAATTCACAGCTACACCCGTGAAGCCGGAGTACGCAACCTTGAGCGTGAACTGGCGACGGTCATTCGTGGTGTTGCCCGCGAAGTGGTAGAGGGAAGAACAACGCCAAAAAATATTACTCCCGCCTCCCTGCAACGCTATCTGGGGCCGGAGCGCTTTTTTTCGGAAATTGCCGAACGGACCTCCAGGCCGGGGGTGGCAACCGGACTGGCGTGGACCCCCGTCGGTGGTGATATTCTTTTCATCGAAACATCGAAGATGGCGGGTAAGGGGTCCCTCAGCCTTACCGGAAAACTCGGAGATGTCATGAAAGAGTCGGCATCGGCAGCGCTGAGTTATTTACGTTCAAACAGCAAGGCCTATGATCTGGAAGAGGGTTTCTACGAGAAATACGATGTGCACATCCATGTACCTGCCGGGGCCATTCCGAAAGATGGGCCGAGCGCCGGTATCACCATGTTCACTGCGCTATATTCTCTTTTTACAGGCAAATGTGTAAAAGACAACCTGGCGATGACCGGCGAAATCACTTTACGGGGAATGGTATTGCCGGTTGGGGGGATAAAGGAAAAAGTACTGGCTGCGAAACGTGCGGGTATCCGGCAGGTAATCTTGCCTGAAAAGAATCGCAAGGACCTCGAGGAGATTCCCAAACAGAATATAAAGGGGCTGGATTTTCATTTTGTGAATGAAGTGGATGAAGTAATCAAACTGGCAATAAAATCGGGATAAAAAAAGGGGCACGGCCCCTTTTTTTATTGCATTCTTATTTTGAAACGAAAGAAGCATGCAATTTTAAATATCTAAACGCATCAGGCGGAAAAAAACAATATTCTAAATAGAAGTTAATATTGTACTTGCAAACTCTTAACTTCATAAAAATCCGAAAGCTATTGAAAAAATGAAATGATTCAGTTAATTTTCGGATGTTCGCAAATTTTAGCATTGGTTTTCGGTGAACATAAGTTAATAATTGTGTTTAATAGTTGAAATCAGGCAACTAACGATTTGAGGAACCAACGACCAGAAATCCGCACTTGGAGGTGTGGTAAAATCCTGCCACTGCAATGAAATATCGTAACAGACTGTTTCCGGCAATCAGCCGTTAACGAAATTTTACTGTTATGCTGACGTCACGCTAATATTAATTCGTCAAATTTGGCGTGAGTTTTATAGTGGCAATTAAAGATGCACTTAAACGGCCCTAAACTAAACCAAGCACTTATCTAATGGAGGTGTGTATGCGTAAAGCACTAACTATTCTTCTCGCATTGCTGCTACCTGTACTGGCTGTTGCCGGCACGGTAAAAGGTGTTGTCAGCGATTCCGAGACGAAGGATCCGCTGGCCGGCGTCAACGTGACCGTAATGGGAACGACGCTCGGAGCAGCTACTGATCAGGAAGGTTTTTTCGTGATAGAAAATGTTCCTGAAGGAGATGCCACTCTCGTCTTTTCCTATATCGGCTACGCTAAGCTGGAACGGGTTGTCAATGTGGGTGCCGACGTTGTGGTTCTTGATATAGCTCTGAAACCGACGGTGTTTGCCGGCCAGACGATTCTGGTGGAAGTTAACCGCGCTGAAGAGCGGAAAACTCCTATCGCTTTTTCAACGATAGAACAGGATGAAATTCTTGACAAATATGCCACCCAGGATGTACCCGATCTGCTGAGAAACATCCCCGGTGTATTTGCCAGTACTGCCGGTTTGGGTGAATCCGAAATATTTATCCGTGGATTCGATGCCGAACATATCCAGGTATTGATCAACGGTATTCCCGAAAATGATCCTGAGTCGCAAAAAGTCTACTGGTCAAACTGGACCGGGCTTTCCGGAAATGCATCGAGTATTCAGGTTCAGCGTGGCGTCGGAGCCTCACTGATGGGTTCCGGTTCTTTCGGCGGCTCGGTGAATATTGTTACCAGCCAGTTCTCTGCCACTCCGAAACTGAATATCCGTGGTTCAATGGTTTCGTATAATACCACAGGTGGTTTCAAAGGTATGGACAGATCGGCCGACGGCCTCGGTGGTTCTCAGACTTCCAATCCTTCCAATGAAATCTTTGCCTTTGACTGGACAAGTGGATTGATGTACGACGGCAAGCTGAATATTTACCTGCGTTACGAACGCAAATCGGGTGATTCTTATTTGAATGGAACTTACTACAACGGACATTCATTTTATCTTGGCGCCCAGAGCATCCTAGGCGATCACCTGATCACCTTTGCGGCTCATGGAGCACCGCAGCGTCATAATCAGGCCCGCAAAATGCAGGATATTGATCTGATCGAAAAACTGGGCCGTGAATATAACCGTTACAACCACCCGTATCAGGAAAACTATTATTTCAAACCGCAGTTCGAATTGCACGATGACTGGACGATTTCCGATACGCAGTTCCTGAAAACCAATGCATTTTTTACGTTCGGAACCGGCGGCGGCCGTTATCTTCGTAATGATTCGTTTGATGTAAATACCGGCGCAGTCGGTTTCAAGTCGGTAAGTGAAGGAACCGATGCAAAGTATTTTGCCCGCAATGCGCTGAATGTTTACCAGCGTACCGGCGTCGTTCTGACCGGTTTTAATCCTGCTGACTCGACTCTGACCTACGGTTCAACAGTCTATAAAGCCAGTAAAGCCCGCGATCTGATCAGCAGTACCTTTGCCCATTCATGGCGCAATGACAGCCAGAACCACCACAAACAGTTTGGAATCAATACGGCATATCAGCATCAACTGAACGAAATGATTACTTTTACGGTTGGTGGCGAGGCTCGTGTCTGGGAAGCCGATCATTATGCACAGACCTTCGATTTCCGTAAACTTGATCCGACGACCGGTAACGTGAAAACTCTGGATGAAGTACAGCGCCGTTATGATTACACCGGCAAGGTATCCAATTTCTCCGGATTCGGCCGTGTGCTGGTCAGCCCGATTCCCGAATTAACCCTTATGCTGGACGGACAGTATGCCAGTTATACGTCCGAAGTTGTGGAAAATCCGATTCGTGTATATGACTTTGTCGCTGAAAAATGGACCAACACGACTTTTTACGGAACAAAGAACCTGAAAAATTCCGACGGTTCTCTGAAATATTCGGCCAGCGATTACGAACGTACGTTCAGTTTCTTCATGCCGAAGTTCGGGGCCAACTATAATGTGAACGAAAACCTGAATGTTTTCGCAAACTATAGTGTTTCCAAAAAAGAACCGAAAGTAGGCGACTGGTACAGCCGTTCTTCAGGTCCGGGTGCCAACCAGCAGGAAGGCCAGGAACTGAAGGAAGAAACCCTGAATAATATCGAACTGGGCCTTGGTTACCGTACCGATAACTTCACGGTCAATGCCAATTTTTACAGCATGGATTTTGAAGACAAAATTGAATCGGTTACCAATCAGGAAGGCGACCGCGTAACGATTAATGCCGGCAACGCCAAACATCAGGGTGTTGAACTAGCCGCTTCCGGTCGTATGGACGCCATCGATGTTCAGTTGTCCGCATCCGTTGCATCGAACGAGTGGCAGGATATGAATGTCCAGAAAATTTTCGGTGAAGATGCCGCTGATGTAAAGGGCAAAGTAGTGCCGTTCTCGCCGGAAAAAATGTACAGCGCCGAAGTCGGTTACAATATCGGCGGCCTGCGTCTGGCACTGGGCGCCATTTCATGGCAGGATTACTATGTTAATTATACCAACACGGAAAAACTGCCGAATTACTTCTCGCTGAATGCTGCCATCAGCTACAAGTTCAATTTCAGCGGCGCTGATATTGCCCTGCGTCTGAACCTGAACAACCTGACCAACAAAGACGATAATTACGAATCCGCGGCATGGACTCGTGATTTTAACCGTAATGACAGTCAGGCCGGACAGTATCAGATGTATGTATTGCAGTCTCCGCTGTTCCATACCATGTTTACGGCACAGATTACCCTGTAATCTGAGTTGAGTTTTACTGGAAAAGGGGAGAGCTGTACGTGGCTCTTCCCTTTTTTTTTGAGTACCCGTTTTTTATGTTATTCGGAAACCGTTGAGACGGGATGTGGAATTTCCGAAGCAAAAAATATGACACTTCATCACTTCGTTCACCGGAGTGACTTAACTAGGGACCTCAAATGCGGCCTGGTAAATTCATTTTTTTCTTTTTAACCACACTTTTTTTGATTGCGGGCATAAATGCCCGGCCGGTAAAACCGGTTGTCCTGCTGGTGTCTCTTGATGGATTCCGCTGGGATTATCCTGATCGCGGCTTGACTCCCAATCTGGCGGAAATGGAGCAAAACGGCGTGCGTGCTCTTTCGCTGCAGCCATGCTTTCCGACTAAAACATTTCCCAATCATCTCAGCATGATAACCGGTCTGTACCCTGAACATCACGGTATTATTTTGAATACCATTCTCAATCCTTTTACAAACAGCCGGTACAGCTACGGAAATTCGAATATCAGCCCTGTGGCACAATGGTATCAGGGTGAGACTATCTGGGAGACGCTGAAACGACAGGGGATAAAATCAGCCGTGTATTTCTGGCCGGGCTCGGATATTGATGTTTCGTATCGTGCTCCCGACATATCCATACCCTATAAACATGAAACTCCCTACGAAGAAAGGATACAAACCGTGCTCGGCTGGCTGGAGAAGCCGGAAACGGAAAGGCCGCAATTTATTACTCTGTATTTACATGAAACCGATGAAAGCGGGCATGAATTCGGCCCCGAATCTGCACAAACCGATTCGGCTGTTGCACTGCTGGACAGAATGATCGGTATCCTGCGGAACGGTCTGCGCCGATTGAAATTGCAAAACATTGTAAACCTTATAATTGTATCCGATCATGGGCTGATAGCCACACCGGCCGAAAACAGAATCGATCTGGAAAAAATATTATCCGGAAAGCAATTTGTCGCTCAAAAAAGTAACCCGATTATGTTTATCTATCCGAAAGACAATGACGTATATAGGGTATTAAAGAAAAATGCCCGGCATTACAAAGTATACCGGAGGGGATATTTTCCAGAATACTATCATTTCAATCACAATGCATTGATTGCGCCAATTGTGCTGATAGCGGAGCCCGGTTATCTGTTTTCATCCGAAGGAAATGAGAGTCCGGTCAGGGCCACACACGGCTATGATAATCATTTGCTGAATATGCACGGTATTTTCATAGCCGAGGGACCCCGGTTTAACAAGGGATTGCAAACCGGTACCCTGCAGAGTGTGGATGTTTATCCGTTGCTTTGTAAATTACTGGGTGTCGAACCGGCCGGTAATATTGACGGGCGACTGGATAGAATAGAATTTATTTTAACCACGCCTGTCGGTAATTCGGAATAAAAAAAATTTGCAAAGCCGAAAGTTTGTTTTTAAATTGAATTTGTTTGTTTAAACAACCAATTAAAAAATCAGGGTTACTTTGTCTCCCGGCGAAAATAAAATCATTGGTGGAAATGCGCGCCTGGTGCGGAACATTAACCGTGCCGCCATTCTGAACCTGATTCGTGAACAACAACCGATATCGCGGGTTAAAATTTCACGCATTACCGGGTTAAACAAAAGTACGGTATCCAGTATCGTTGCCGAACTGCTCGAAAACGATTATTTGGTGGAAAACCTGGTGCTGGACAATCACGTCGGACGCAATCCGTATCAGCTTCAGCTGAAAACCGGCAGATATTTTGTCGGTGCCGTGAATATTGATTCCCGGCTGATCCGGGCGGCAATTGTCGATATTGACGGACGGGTTAAAATGAAAAGTGAACTTCAAAATACCTTCTCCGGTCCGCAGGAATTTGTCGGGGCGGCGGTCGATCTGGTAAATCGTCTGCAAAAAAAATTAACCATAAAAGAACTGGTCGGCATTGGCGTTACCATCGCCGGATTGATCGATCAGCGCAGCGGCTATGTAACCGTGGCGCCGAACCTGGGCTGGAAAGACGTACCGCTTGGCGATTTGTTTAATGAACACCCCGGCTGTAATTCCAGCGTTTATTTTGAAAATGACGCCGGTGCATCAGCGCTTGCGGAACTGTGGTTCGGTACCGGACTGGTGAAGAGTTATTCCAATTTTGTATTTGTATCGGTTGGTGCCGGTTTGGGAACAGGAATCGTCATTGACCGAAAGGTGCTCGAAGGTAAGTCGTTTGCCGCCGGGGAATTCGGACATATGAACCTGTTTGATCACGGGGAATCCTGTGTTTGCGGTAATGAGGGATGCTGGGAGGCTTATGCTTCGGACCGGGCCACGGTACGGCGCTATCTGGAGAAAACGGACAAAAAAATAGATGAGTCCAATCCCTTGTTAATTCAGGATGTTTGCAGCGCTGCAGATAAAGGGGATAAAATTGCAGAATCGGTTTTGAAAAAGACCGGTTATTACCTGGGGCTCGGGGTGTCTAATATATTACGCGCCCTGGATCCACCGGCGATTGTAATCGGTGGCCGTATATTACAATCATGGGATATCATTTATCCGGAAATATTAACCGGCCTGGCCCGGCGCAGTTTTTTCGGTCTGGAAAAGAAGGTTATGGTTTTACCGTCATCTTTGAAGGAACGACCGCGATTGATAGGGGCGGCAACTCTGGTTTTACGCGAATTTTTCAGCGATTACCGTATCACAAAATAATTTTTATATAATAAGTTGATTTAAACAACCAATTAAAGGTTCGTGTTATAGAAATGAAAATGATTAAAACAGCGCTTGGTATCGATATCGGCGGTACCAATACGGAAGTTGGCCTGGTTGATAAAAACGGAAAATGTCTCCAAATACAACGGTTTTCAACGGCTGCAGACAGGCCGTTTGTGGAGTTTATGGCCCAACTGGAGAAAGCCATCGCCCTCATCACCCATAACGGAGAAATAAAACCCTTTGCCGCCGGCGTCGGTGCTCCGGGAGCGAATAGTGAAACCGGCAGGCTTGAAGACCCGGAAAATTTTTCATGGGGAAGTGTTGAACTGGCCGGCATTATGCAGAAAAAATTCGGTATACCCGTCAAAGTTATCAATGATGCAAAAGCCGCTGCGCTTGGTGAAATGAAATACGGGCAGGCGTTGAATCTGAAGAATTTTGTTCAAATTACACTTGGAACCGGGCTCGGCAGCAGTATCATTATCGACGGAAAACTCGTAGAGGGTCACGATGGTTTGGCCGGCGAACTCGGGCACATAAAGGTGAGAGAAAGCACACGCCAGTGTTCCTGTGGTAAAATCGGCTGCCTGGAAACTTATGCTTCGGCCAATGGTTTGTGCCGCACCGTATTCGAACTGCTCAGCCGCAACAAAACGGACAGTAAACTCCGGGAATACAGTTACGAACAAATCAATTCACAGATGGTTTTTGAATTGGCGCAAAACGGAGATGAACTGGCAATCGAGGCTTTTAAGTATACGGGAACCGTGCTCGGAGAAACACTGGCCGGTGTGATCAGTCTTCTGAATCCGCAGGCCATTCTGTTTGCCGGCGGTCTGACGTCGGCCGGAAACTATCTGTTCGAACCGTTGATTCAGTCTATTGAGAAAAATCTGCTGAACATGCACAAAGACACGGTTGACATTTTGATTTCCGATCAGAGGATAAATTACGCGGTTTCGGGGGCGGCATCTTTAGTGTTTAACACTAATGGAAAGCACAAATGACAGTATATAAAACAATTTCACAGGTTGAAAAGAATTCCCTGGAATCCGGCGGGCAAAAACTGCGGTATTCGCCGACTGAAAAAATTGGTACGATTATTGTCGACAATTTTCCCGAACTGGGCCGGCTGACGGCTATGCGTTTTCTCGAATGGACGCAAAGAAACCCCGGCGGTGTGATTTCTCTTCCAACCGGCAAAACACCTGAGTTTTTCATCAAATGGTGCAATTATTTTCTGACTAACTGGAATCGGAAGAAAACTTGTAAGGAACTTGAGGCCGGAGGTGTTGACCCTGCAAGAAAACCGGATATGTCCACCTTTCATTTTGTTCAGATCGATGAGTTTTATCCGATCAGATCGTATCAGCAGAACAGTTTTTATTATTATGTGCATCAATATTATCTGAAGGGCTTCGGGCTTGATCCCGCCAAAGCACTGCTCATCAATCCGGATGAAATCGGATTGGAAAAAGGGGAATCGTTGTATTCGGTGTGGCCGGATCAGACCGTCGACCTTTCCCTGCGGACCCGCCACGCAAAAACCAAACTGGAAGCCAGGCAAAAGCGGGTACTTCAATCCATCGACCAGTTTTGTCACGATTATGAAAATAAAATAATTGCTCTCGGAGGCATCGGATTTTTTTTGGGGGGTATCGGTCCCGACGGCCATATCGGGTTTAATATTGAGGGTTCGGGACATTTTTCAACCACCCGTCTTACGAAAACCAATTATGAAACTCAGGCTGCCTCAGCCGGTGATTTGG
>JAJRVZ010000166.1 GCA_024277055.1 Calditrichota bacterium | reverse complement strand
TTTTTCCCGCAACACAGTTATCATTTCGCCAAGGGTAACGTATTCTTTGGCACAGTTTACAAATTCCGGCATCAGGTTTTTGCCCGTTACCGCCGCCTCAGAAAGCGATGCCAGTGCAGCCGTCGCTTTCTGCTGATTACGCTTTCGACGCAAAGCATCCAGCCGTTCCCGCTGCCGTTTTTCAACCTCGGGTTTGATCTCCAGAATCGGTATTTCGATTTTTTCATCCTCTTCGACAAAATCGTTCACACCGACGATAATGCGTTCTTTACGTTCGATTTCCTGCTGGTACTGGTAAGCCGCCCGGGCGATCTCATTTTGGAAGAAGCCTTTTTCGATGGCTTCGATGACACCGCCCAGTTCTTCGATCTTTTTAAAATATTCCTCGGCCCGCTGTTCCATTTTGTTTGTCAGATCTTCGATGAAATAACTCCCGGCCAGCGGATCGACCGTATTGGCCACACCGGTTTCATAAGCCAGCACCTGCTGCGTGCGCAGGGCGATGCGTACCGCTTTTTCCGACGGTAATGCCAGCGTTTCATCCATTGAATTGGTATGTAACGACTGCGTTCCGCCCAGCACACCGGCCATCGCCTGGAAAGCAACACGAACGATATTGTTCTCCGGCTGCTGTGCCGTTAAGGTACAGCCGGCGGTTTGCGTGTGGAAACGCATCAGCAGCGAACGCTCATTTTTCGCGCCGTATTTTTCTTTCATGCGCCGTGCATAAATACGCCGTGCCGCACGGTATTTTGCGATCTCTTCAAAAAAATCGTTATGCGCATTAAAAAAGAAAGACAAACGCGGTGCAAAATCATCCACATCCAATCCGCGTTCCATGGCCGCTTCCACGTACGCAAATCCATCAGCGAGGGTAAAAGCCAGTTCCTGCGCAGCCGTCGATCCCGCTTCGCGGATATGATAACCGCTGATGCTGATCGTGTTCCACTGCGGAACCTCTTTTGTGCAGTATTCGATCATATCCACAATAATCCGCATTGATGGATACGGCGGGAAAATATATTCCTTTTGCGCGATATATTCTTTCAAAATATCGTTCTGAATCGTGCCCCGTAGTTTATCGGGAGACACACCCTGTTTTTCCGCTACGGCGATATAAAATGCCAGCAGAATCGCCGCCGGTGAATTGATGGTCATGGAAGTGGAGACCTTGTCCAGCGGAATTCCCTCCAGCAAAGTTTCCATGTCTTCCAGCGAACTGATGGAAACGCCGCACATTCCCACCTCGCCTTCGCTGAAAGGGTCATCGGCGTCCCTGCCCATCAAAGTCGGCAGGTCGAACGCAATGCTCAAACCGGTCTGCCCGCGGCTGAGCAGATATTTATACCGGCGGTTGGAATCTTCCGGGCTGCCGAAACCGGCAAACTGGCGCATGGTCCACAGGCGCCCGCGGTACATATTGGGATGAACCCCGCGGGTGTAGGGATACTGTCCCGGAAAACCCAGGTCACGCAAATAATCCAATTCCTCTACGGCATCCGGAGTGGCCAGCATTTCGACCGGTTCACCGGAAGCAGTAATAAATTTCACATCCCTTTCGCGCATTTTTTTCAGATTTTCCTGTTCCCATTTTTTTCGCGCCGCTTTTATATCTTTCAGGGAAGAAGCCATTTAAATCCTCCGTTCCTTCTATTTATCCAGCAATTCACCCAGCAGTTCCTCCGCCAGTTTATAGGGTGAAAGATTGTTCTTACTTTCATCCAGATAGCGGTTCAGGATTTGCTGTCGCTGCCCGTTCCAGAAAAATTGTCTTAATTTTTGTTCAACCAGCGTTTCGACCCGCTTTTTTAAGCGATGATTGCGTTTTTGTTCCAGTATCCCCGAATCGGTTTGAAATTTACGATGCTTTTCAATCTCTTCGGCTACTTGGACGATACCCTGCGCTTTATTGCTTATCGTCAGAAATACCCCGGGATACCAGTCCGATTTGCTTTCTTTCAGGTGCAGAACATACTCGATATCGCTTTTCAATCGGTCTGCACCGGGCCGGTCGGCTTTGTTCAGCAAGAAAAGATCACCGATTTCCATCAACCCCGCCTTCATTCCCTGAATTATATCCCCTCCCTCCGGAACAATCATCACCAGCGTGGTATCGGCTGCTTCGGCAATATCCAACTCAACCTGTCCCACCCCTACCGTTTCGTATATGATGATATCAAAACCGGCGGCATCCAGTATGTCCGCCACTTCGGTTGCCTGCCGGGCCAGCCCGCCCATACTGCCGCGGGTGGCCATGCTGCGGATAAACACATTGCGGTCCAGCGTCAGATCACTCATGCGTACGCGGTCGCCCAGAATGGCTCCACCACTGAACGGGCTGGTCGGATCAATGGCAATAATGCCGACGCGCTGCTCTTTTTTACGGAATATTTTGGTCAGCTGGTTGGTAAAAGTGCTTTTTCCGGCACCCGGGGGCCCGGTTACACCGATGCGGTAGGCACGACCCAGTTCAGGGTGCAGGGCGTCCATCAGATCCCTGTAACCGTCGTATTCATTTTCAATCCAGGTCATTGCCCGCGAAACAGCAAGACGATCACCTTTCAGTATTTTATTTTTAAGATCGTTCAGTTCCATCTAAGCGTGTTTTTCCTTTTTCTTGCACACCGGATTCACCGGACGTCGCAAATTTTCACATTTATGTTTGTCAATTCAAGTATTTACAAAATTTTCTTCACCCATTCCGTGATTTACTTGTTTACCGGTTTATCATTTATTCGTTCAGGAATTGGCGTTTCATTTAACAGGCCCCTGCTTCTGTATATTCCGCATTCCCGGTCTCCAATTCCTAATTCACCACCCATAGGCGCCCATGCAACCTTTCAGTTCTTCCGCGTTGAATTCATCCTCGATCAGAAAGGTATATTCGCTGCGACAGGCATACACCCGGCTGTCGGACTGATGAAACAGCTGTACCGTGGGAATTTCCAGCGCCACGGCAAGGTGCATCGGCCCGGTATCCGGGATGAATATCATTCGGAATTGTAAAAAGAATTCCGCCGTGTCGCGCAAACTGCCTTGCAGATATTCCGGTCTTAGCGGTAAGACGTCCCTGTACAGTTTGTGCAGTTCGCGATCCGCCGGACCGGCTGCCACCCGGTAGTTGATATTATTTTCATCAAAAAATGCGATAAGTTCGGCCACACGCTGCGCCGGCAGGATTTTGCGTTTGGTGGCCCCCAGCCAGAGCAGCACTTCATCTTTCTTCCGAATTTTTCTTCCCCCGGCAAAATATACCCTGGGCATCATGGCAGGCGCCTGCGGGTCGAACAGCCGCCACAGATCGGTCTGTGCGTCCCCGTAATATATTGTGTTGTTCCCTTTTACCGTGTGTGTGTAGAATTGTTCGCTGTCTTTCCACTGAAAGCCGACTGTGAACGTTGCCTTCAGCATGCGGCTGAAAAGCGCCTGAGATACGGAAAGCGTATCGGCGTTGGTAGAAGACAAAACCACATCGTATTTCTTTTTTCGCAGACGAAGAATCAGGCCGATAAAATGCCAGGGTTTTTTGAGCAGTTCCGCCTGATCATACGGAATTACTTCCGTTATATCGGGATGCTGATCGTAAACCTGGCAGAAGGCCGCCGACATCAGCACATCGGTTTGCACGGAGGGCACACTTTTTTTGATAGCCTGGACCAGCGGCAATATCAGTATGGCATTACCAAGACGGTTATCCAAACGGAAAACGAGCACCCGTTCGAAACTTTTCCAGTCGGCGGGAGAATTATTACCCTTTCTTGCGGGAAACAGAATTTTAATAATCAGCAGCAGAAATCTTTTAAGCAGTTTTTCAAGTTTTTTCATGAAATATCAGGGCTGCAGTAAAATTCCGGATTGTTCAAGTGTGACATTATTGAAAGGTAATTTGTTCAACGGAAGAAAACCGTCTTCGCCGAACTGTCCGACGATCTCCCGCAGAGAATAACTGACCTTGCCCAGTTGAATGTTTGCGTTTTTATCGAATCCCAGTTGTCCGTTTCGCATCACCGGTTTGCCTTCAATACAGGTGAAAAACTCTTCCAGTGCATCAAACGGCAGCGAGCCGGATACCATATCCAGTATTTCGGCCGCTTTTTTTGGCATATTCTGACGTGGCAGATTTTTAAGATTGACGACAGCTTCTACCCGCATGGTCTCCGTCCCTGTCTCGATCTTAAAGGCACGGACAACACTGCGCACATCCATCGACGTCTGTTGTTGTATGCCGGACAGGATCATGGACTCCAGCTGTTCGTTATGCAAACGTACCGCTTTTCCGCTTTGCAAATCGCTTTGCACCTGCTGCAGCGTTTGCCTGCTTTTTTTCAGAATGGTCGACGTATTTTCAAAATCATGGTTCCGGTACCAGTCGGGCGTGTAGGATATCCGATTAAACACAAAATAAACCAGTCCGGCGCCGATCAGAATGATGACCAGCACTCCAATCAGAAATGCTCGCACTATTTCCTCCACTGAAAATGACAGCAATTATAAAGTTACAGGAGTTTGCCAATAGTTTCAAACTCTCCGGGCATTTGAATTTTAAAAACTTTTCACATGCTTTTCCGGTTTCAAGCATCAATTGATTAAAAATCGATATTAAATTTTATTCAACAGCTGGAAAAATGAAGCCCGGTGATTTTCCGGTAAAACCGGGATTCACGGATGTAACGGGCTGAAAGGATTGTCACCGGTAATTCAGGCTGCGGATGAGCGGCCCGTCAGCTACAATTTAATTACCCCCCCCAGGTCGGCGTGGTCCGATTTCATTTAACCGGCAATATCCATGAAGTGCTTCAAATATATTTTGCCAGATTCGCCAGATATTTTTTTACTTCCACCCTCAGTTTTCCCAACTGGTCGGTAATTTCCGCAAGGATAATCAGGTATTCTTTTTTCTCGGGGATTCGGGTTATTTTTAGAATCGCTTTATTATATTCGATGATAAAATCGCGCGCCTGTTTAAATTCCAGCTCTTCGCCTGCGGCTTCCACCTGTTTGATAACATTCGAAAAGACCGGCGATAACACGCGCATATTGTATTTCTTGTCTTTACCGGGCTTGACCAGGGAAGCAATCGAAAAGCCATCGGGATCGAAAATACTGGTCAGCAGTACTCCTTTCACCTTCATGATTCCGTTCAGCTGGTTCAAAAGATTCTGCATGCGCATTTCACGGTCCATTTCCTGTTCATGTTTATGGGCCGGTTTCATTTCATCAAAACGCCGCATGCCTTCCAGCAAAAGACTCTGCCATCCTTTTAGAATGGTTTCCCTCGGCGGTTGCTTATCGCGCAGCGATTTGAAATTGCCGCTTTCCCAGGTCAGTATTTCGAACAACGCATCTTCACCCTCCAGATCGCCTGCTTCCGCATGAACAATATTCCCCTCGTCGAAATAAATAATTCCATTCTCTTCTTCCCGCTCGATCAGCAGCGCGGTAGTTATCCGCCCCAGGCAATTCAATTGCACCAGGTCGCTCAACTGAAAGTCGGAAACCTGCCCCTGAAAGCCCTTTTTATCTTTTATGGCATCAATTATCAATTGTCGCAGTTCGCCGATTTCGAAAGGCTTTTCAATATACTTCAAACAACCGCGGCGGTTGGCTTCCTCATGTACCTCGGATGATCCGTAGGCGGTCATGATGATAACTTTCGTCGCCGGGTAAAGGTCTTTTATCTGCACCAACAGATCCAGCCCCGATATTTCAGGCATACGGATATCCGTAATTACCAGATCGATCGGCAATTGCGTCATAATTTCCAATGCCTTTACGCCACTGTTGGCGGTGAAGAGATCGTATAATTCCTGGTCTTTGGCCAAATGCTTTGAGATGGACCAGGTCAAGTCTTCTTCATCATCTACTATTAATACACGTTTTCTTGATTGCATCGGGTTCCCCTAAGGTGACGATTACAATTATCGAAAATCTTTCCACCAATCTTTAACATTTATCAAATAACCTTGGCTGCTCAACCGGACATTTCTGAGATTCTTCTTCAGTACAACGACCACGCGCTGGTTGAACAGAAAACTGGCCGGCACATCTTCCGAGATCAGGCGCAGCAGCTGGTTCCAGTAGCGGTATCGTTCCGGATCACTGTCCGCCTGTCCCGCCTTATCCATCAGCATATCCGCCATCGGGTTGCGCCAGGCACTGATATTGAATCCCCTTCCGATAAATCTGCTGTGGAACAATTGTTCCGGGTTATATTCCTGTTCATCCACCCAGGTCATCAGCGCAGCCTGATACCGTTGTTTCTGTACATCCTGGAGATATTTATCCCACGGTTTTTCGACGACATCGACCCGTACGCCGATACGGCGGAATCCGGCGGCAATATTGTGGGCAATCCTTTTACGAATAGGATTTTCTTTGTTCACCAGCAAACTGAACCGCAGAACCGTTCCGTTTTTTTCACGTACGCCGTCTTTATCCATATCCGTCCAACCTGCGGCGGTCAGCAGACTGTCGGCCAGGGAAGGATCGTAAGGACATTGAAAAGCCGGGAAATGATCCCGCAGGGCTTCATAAAGCGGACGACACACGGGACC
>JAJRVZ010000165.1 GCA_024277055.1 Calditrichota bacterium | reverse complement strand
GTTGTTTATATGGGAGCCGAAGATATCAGGCGCCAGGCGCCGAATGTTAACAGAATGCAACTGCTCGGCGCGGAAGTGCGTTCCGTTTCCTCCGGTTCGAAAACGCTGAAAGACGCCACCAATGAAGCCATCCGCGATTGGGTCACCAATGTGGAAAATACGTTTTATGTTATCGGCAGCGTCGTTGGACCGCATCCGTATCCTCAGATCGTGAGAGATTTCCAGAAAATTATCGGCATGGAAGCAAAAATACAGATGCTCAGCATGCCCGGACAACTACCGGATGCCGTTGTGGCATGTGTCGGCGGCGGAAGCAATGCACTCGGCATATTCTATGATTTTCTTGATAATCAGGTTGAATTGATAGGAGTTGAAGCTGCCGGGCAGGGCATAAAAGCAGGCAAACATGCGGCTACTCTTTCCGAGGGACGGGATGGAATCCTGCACGGGGCGATGATGGTTCTGCTGCAAAATAAGGACGGCCAGGTGATCGAAACGCATTCGCTTTCGGCGGGTCTGGATTATCCGGGTGTCGGGCCGGAACATGCGTTTTTAAAACAGATCAACCGGGTTCGATACGAATCCGTGGACGATGAACAGGCTAAAAAGGCGTTTCATCTTTGCTCTGAACTCGAAGGTATAATTCCTGCGTTGGAATCTTCCCATGCTCTGGCCTATGTTGTGTTTAACAGCGATCGTTTTCCCAAAGATTCAAACATTCTGGTGAATTTGAGCGGCAGAGGAGATAAAGACCTGGCCACGGTTCTTGAGGCTGATGATGAGCAGGATTAATCGGCTGTTCACAAATCAGGATAAGAAACTGGTTTGTTACATCACGCCCGAATATCCCGTTTCAGGTCTGACCGCACCCCTGGTATTGAAACTTGCCGGGAGCGGTGCGGATATGATAGAGATCGGTATTCCTTTCAGTGATCCGTTGGCGGACGGTCCGGTCATTCAGCATTCATCGCAGCAAGCGCTGGAAAGCGGGGTAAATTTATCATCCATTCTCGAAAATGTACGCGATATCCGCCGGAAAAGTCAGGTACCGATTATTCTGATGGGGTATGCCAATTCCGTTCTGAACGAGGGGGTTGAGCGGTTTTTTGCAGAATTGAACGATGCGGGCGTAGATGGAGCCATTCTGCCCGATGTACCCCTTGAGGAAATGCAGCGATTCAGCGAACCGGCGCGGCAAAACGATGTCGACCTGATTCCGCTGGTAACGCCGCTTTCATCTGAAAAGCGCATTGCAACGCTTTCAAGACTCGGTTCGGGTTTTGTATATTGCGTTTCAGTTACGGGAGTCACGGGAGCACGGGATAAATTTTTAAATGTTGAAACGATCGATTTCTTGAAACGCGTACGCAAAAACAGTATCTTGCCGGCGCTCGTCGGCTTCGGGATCAGCAAAAAGGTACATTTGAAATTTCTCGAAGACCATTGTGACGGATTCATTATCGGCTCCGCACTGATACGCGAGTTGGAAAAAGGAAAAAGTGTCACCGCCTGTCTGAAAAAGGCCGGGGCATTCATGAAAGAACTGATTGGTTGATGAATAAAGAAATTAAAGACCTGCGTGATAAAATAGACAGGGCTGATCGTGAAATAACGCGCTTATTGAATGAACGTGCCGGATATGCACTGAACATCGGCCGGATAAAACGCAAACTGAATCTCCCGGTTTATATGCCCGAACGGGAAAAACAGGTTATTGAAAATGTATGCGGTCACAATCCCGGGCCGTTAAGCAACGACGCCATTACACGGCTGTACGAGCGAATTATTGATGAATCCCGACGATTGGAAAGGGAACACTCGGAGCGAAGTGGCAGCAATGAGTAACCGATTTCGATTCAAATGGCACAGAAGTTACTGGCTTATTATAGTTATTCTGCCGTTCGTTTTCTGGGATATATTCAGTTATTTTTCACTCCCGGACCTGGATAATCCCGGAATAGAAAAAAAATCCATCTACATTCCGCGAGGAGCGAATCTGTCTGCGATCGTTGATACCTTGCAGGAAAACGGACTTGTTGAAGATAAAGACCTGTTCATTATCTGGTTGACTTCACTCGGAAAGGACAGAAGCCTGAAAGCCGGTTACTTTGAAATTCCCGTTGGGCTGACTTATGCTCAACTGGCGGAATACCTGTCGAAAGCACGTTCCAAGGAAATAAAAGTAACCCTGCTGGAAGGGTGGCGAATTACGGATATTGCAGGAAAACTGGAAGCGGCAATTGAAATCGATTCCACCCGTTTTGTGGAACTGAGTCGGGATACCACCTTTATCCGCTCTCTCGGACTCGGGGTAAATTCACTGGAAGGGTATTTGCTGCCGGATACCTACAATTTATTCTGGGGCATGGACGAGAAACAGCTGATCCGTCTTCTTGTGAGGCATTGTCTCGCCATTTTCGACGACGAGGCAAAACAGCAAATGGACAACCTGAAAATGTCCGTTCACCGGATATTGACGCTGGCGTCAATAATTGAAGGGGAAGCTATGCTGGACGATGAGCGGGCAACGATAGCTTCCGTTTATTATAATCGATTACGGCGCAGAATAAAATTGCAAGCTGACCCTACGATTCAGTATATTCTGCCGGGCCCGCCAAGAAGACTCTTATATGATGATTTGAAAATCGATTCACCATACAATACGTACAAGTATTATGGGCTGCCACCGGGTCCTATCAACAATCCGGGCAGGAAATCCATCCTGGCCGCTTTATATCCGGCAAAAACCGGATATATTTATTTTGTTGCACGAGGGGACGGCGGGCATACTTTTACCCGAACGGCTGCGGAGCATGCCCGGGAAAAGGCGAAATTCAATCGTTTACGAAAGCAAGTTTACAGAAAACGCAAAATGCAAAACCGATGAGAACAGTATGAGTACCATTCTTAAAGACCTGAATGAAGTTCAGAAGGAAGCCGTAACAAGCGAAAACAAGCAAATCCTGATCCTTGCAGGAGCCGGCAGCGGTAAAACACGCACGCTGACCTACCGGATCGCCTGGCTTATCAGCAATAAAAAAATAAAGCCCGAGCATATCCTTGCGGTTACCTTCACCAATAAGGCCGCACGTGAAATGAAAGACCGCCTGGCCGCGCTGATAAAGGGGAAAATGAGTGCTCTGTGGATCGGAACTTTTCATTCCATCTGTGCGCGGATTATGCGCATGGAGGCCAAACATCTGGGCTACGACCAGGGGTTCACCATCTATGATGTCGATGATCAGGTGCGGGCACTGAAAAAGTGCATGAGCAGGCTGAATATACCGCAGCAGATGTACTCACCGAAATTATTTCAAAGCAAAATAAGTCGTGCTAAAAACAATCTGCAAAAACCGGCGGACCTGGTAAAAGAAATGGCCGTGGAGGTCGACCGGCTTCTGCCCGATGTTTTTGAAGAGTACGACCGCTTCCTGAAAGAAAACAATGCAATGGATTTCGATGATCTGTTGCTGAAACCCATTGAACTTTTTCAAAACAATCCGAAACTGCTCAAAAAGTACCGCAGTAAATTCAAAAGTATTCTTATCGATGAATACCAGGATACCAACAGGGCACAGTACGAACTGATCAAGCTTCTGGCTGATAAGGATATCGATCTTTGTGTAGTCGGCGACGAAGACCAATCCATTTATCGCTGGCGCGGTGCCGATATCAATAATATTCTGAATTTTAGCAAGGATTTTCCGGGGGCCGATGTTTTCCGGCTGGAGGAAAATTACCGCTCGAACAATAATATACTTGAAGGGGCCAACGCCCTGGTGGCCAATAACCAGCAACGTCTCGGCAAAAACCTTTTCACCAAACGGCCCGAAGGGGACCCCATTGTTCTTATTGAAACCGAAAATGAGCGGGATGAAGCAAAAAAAATAGTTGAATGCATCCATAACGAAATGTTCAGTAAGAAGCGTTCATTCAATGATATCGCGATTCTTTACCGAACCAATGCACAGAGCAGGGTACTGGAAGAAGAATTGCGTAAAAACGCTATTTCTTACAGAATTATCGGTGGACAAAAATTCTACGAGCGCAAGGAAATTCGTGATATCCTTGCTTATCTGAAGATCATAACCAATCCGCAGGATAGCGTGAGTTTGCGGCGCATCATCAATTTCCCGCTGCGCGGCATCGGCGATACAACGGTGGGTAAAATTGAAAAATATGCGGAAAGTCTGGGAATAACGCTCCTTGAAGGTCTTGGTCATGTCAAGGATGTGGATTCTATTTCCGAAGGGATGGCAAACCGTGTACTCGAATTTCACCAGATCATTCAAAAATACAGGAAACTCCGCAATAAAATTTCAGCAGCGGAACTGGCATCGACGTTAACGACGGATGTGGGTATTATCAATCATCTGAAAACGGAATACGACCAGTATGAGAGCGAGGCCCGCCTGCAGAATGTTCATGAATTGTTTAATACCATTGAAGATTTCACAAAGGAAAGAGAAAGTGAAGGTCTCGACAACAGCCTGGCCAGCTTTCTTGAGGAAGTGTCGCTGCAAACGGATATAGACAGCCTGGATGAAACAAAAAACCAGGTAACCCTGATGACCTTGCATTCTGCCAAAGGACTCGAATTTCCGATTGTTTTCATAACCGGTCTGGAGATGGGGCTGTTTCCTTTGCAGCGGAACTCCGCCGATCCCGCCGAGCTGGAAGAAGAACGGCGCTTACTGTATGTGGGAATGACCCGTGCACAGGAAAACCTGTACCTGAGTTATGCGAGGACCCGGCGCAGGTTCAATTCGGTTATGACTATGGTTCCATCTTTGTTCCTGGACGAAATACCATCAAAATATATAGAAATAAAATCAACGGAATCAGGCCGAAAATCGGCATCCACTACCAGAAAACAGGCGCGCCGTAAAAAGATGCTGGAATATTTTAAGCAGGGGCAGGAATCCCAGGAATCGGAACTTGATTACAGCATCGGAAGTTTGGTTTATCATTCAACCTTCGGTAAGGGAAAAGTAGTCAATCTGGAAGGACAGGGAGAGCGCATGAAAGTATCGGTTTTGTTCGAAGGTAATATCATGAAAAAACTGATCGCCCAGTATGCCAATTTAACCCCTCTTGAAGTAGTGGATTAAAATCATGATCAAAAAATTGGTTTTTGCACTCCTGATCTTTTCATGCGTGCTTTTCGCACAGCAAAAATCAGAAAACGATGAATTTTCCTATGCGTTGAAACTGTACAACGAACAATTCTATGACCTTGCGGCACAGCAGTTCACACGTTTCATCGGACGTTTTCCCGAAAGCAGTCGTCTTGACGAAGCCGGGTTTTATGCCGGCATGGCCCTGTTCAATTTGCGCGATTTTCAAAATGCGCGTATCGAATTTCAGTCTGTTGCCGCGAACCACCCCAAAAGCCCGAAGGCGGCCGAAAGCTGGTTCAAAACCGGCGAGTGCTACGAATATCTTCAAAATGACGCCGAAGCAGCAAAAGCCTACGAAACCGTCAATATCATTTACCCTTCCCATTCCCTGGCGGCCGAAAGTATTTTACGTGCCGGTACCTTGTACCGGAAGACCGGAAATCTGCAGAAGGCGGCACAACTGTTTCAATTGATACAGGACCGATACCTGGAAAGCACAGCCTATTACCCGGCAATACTGGCGGACGGGCAGTTACAGGTGCAACAGGGGAAACTGAGTACTGCCGAAGACAAGTTTAAAAAAGTGCTGGACGGAAGTGCGGAGAACCGTGAAAAGGCTGCAGCCTTGTACGAAATGGGCTTATTGCGTCTGCAAAGCGGCTATGGTAGTGAGGCGAAAGAATATTTCTCACGAATAATCAAGAATTACGGCAAATCGGATGCTTTTCTCCGGGCATTGCAAAAACTTGCCGAAATAAACATCAGGGCCGGAGATTTTGCAGCGGCACAAAAGCTTCTGCAGAAGGCATTGTCCGGAGACCTGCCGGCTTCTTCCAGGATTACTTTTCGGGTTTTGCTGGCCGATTGCTTCTATCTGGATAAAAAATATGCCCTGGCCGTAAAAAACTACGAAGACGTGAAAATTCCCGCCGATAAAAATAGTGAACTGGACCTTATTCTTAAAAAAGCACTCAGCTGGCAGAGGCAGGGCAATACCGCCAGGGCTGTCGTTCTGCTCGATGCAGTTGTCGGAAGCAAAGAATTTGAAAATACAGAAAACTATCCCTATGCACGGGATTTTCTGTTCCGGTTATATGATTCCTCTTCACGCTGGCGCGATGCAATCAATAAAATGCAGGGACTGAGAAGCACGGGTGAACTTTCTTCCAAACAACGAATGCAGCTGATATTTTACTACGAGCAGTTAAAAGACTGGGCTTCGGTTATTCGGGAGGCATCAGCGGCGCTGCAATCCGTATCTGATGAATGGGTGGATGAGTTTTATTTCAGTCTGGCGAACGCCTATGAACAGAGCGGTGAGAAACAGGAAGCCGCACGTCTGTACAAAAAAATTATCCGGGAATTCGCCTGCGGCGAAAAGTATAATGCCGCCAGTAATAATTTAAAATACCTCGAGGAATTCGAACTTGTTGATCAAACCATCGGTATTTCGCAACTGGCCCTGTTGCTGGGCGATATTGTCAATGAAACGGACCGAAATCAACTGCAAATCCGGTTGGGGCGAATTTATTTTGAAAACCTGAAAAGTTATGAGAAAGCGCTGGAACAGTTCAAAACGGCACTGGCAAACACGGCTACGGAAGCCCGGAAAACGGAAATTAAATATTATATAGGCCGTTGCTATCAAAAACTTTCCGAGAAAAAAAGTATATCTGAAACGGAAAGAAAACAATTTACGGAAAGTGCAAAGAAATACCTCAGCGAGGCGATGGCAAATGCAGATATGGCACAGAATGGCGATCAGATCGCCTGGTATTTCGTCCGGGCGGGGATACAGGCCGATAATCCATCCGTTGAAAAGCAGATCGGTTATTACACGATGCTGCTGCAAAAATATCCGCAAAGTAACCTGACCGAGCAATGGCTGGCGCATCTGGCCGGTTTGTATGCCGGAAATGATTCAACGCTGACAAAAGCATTGAAAATATACGACGAACTGGTTAATCGTTTTTCGGACAGCGATGCAATGCCGGACTATCTGATGAAACGGGGAGAATTGCGTTTAAAACTGAATCAAGGCAATGCCGCGGATGATTATAAACTGATTGTTGCGGAACATGGATCATCCCCGCAAGCGGCGAAGGCGTTGTTTTATGTTGCCACTGCTTTTGAAAACAACGGAAATTATGATGCGGCCACCCAACTGTTCAATAGATTGTTAAAAGATTATTACTACTCTCCCTGGAAGAAAAAAGTTCTTGAACAGATTGGAAATACAATGCTGCTGGCGGGAAAATATGATGAAGCCATCCAATGGTTTCAAAAACAGCCCGGCAGCGGAATCTCCGATCCCGTGCTGATCAGCGAGTTTTCAAGCGAGCAGCAAATCAATGCGCTGTTCCTTGCCGGAAAAGCCTATTTCATGAAAGGTGATTTTGATAACAGCAGGCACTACCTGAATCGTTATCTGGCACGAAGCACCGAGGGAATTTTCCGGGATGAGGCAGGATTTCTGTTGGGGGAAATTGCACTGAACGGCAATGATTTAAAAACCGCAGCCAATTATTTTGCGCGGGTTTCCGATGCGGATACCTCCCTGTACCTGAAATCTCTGCAGAAGGCGGCCGACGCCTATTTCAAACTGGGTGATTATGCAACGGCTGCCAGACAATACGAACAGTTGTCTGCGAAAACCGACGACGCTTCGATTTTGGCGGATATAAAAGCAAGTTTGATAGTATCTTTGTTGCGCAGTGGCATGCGCCGGAAAGCAGACGGCCTGATAAATTCTTACCGCAAGCAATTTAAAAACCGGACCGATCACCTGGCGTCCTTCGAACTTGAAAAGGGGAAGTGGTTTCGTCTGAAACAGGAATATACTTCAGCCCTGAATGCTTTCAATAAAGTCAGGAAGAGTTATAAATCAAGCAGCTATGTGGACGATGCCGCATATTATTCGGCTCTGACTTATATTACTCTGAACCGGCAAAAAGATGCGCTGGATATTCTGACTTCATTTTCAAAAAAGTTCCCGCAAAGTGATAAACTGGGGGCTGTTTACAATACGCTGGGCAGCATTTATTTTCGCTCGGAAAAGTATGAAAGTGCCATTGCCTCCTTCAAAAGCGCAATGAAACAGGAACTGGACAGGGATTTGAAGCGCTCGGTAATGACCAATCTGATCAAGGCTTACACCTATGTAAATTTCTGGGATGCAGCGCTGGCTCTTGCCAGGCAATACGTGGAGGCATATCCTGAGGCCCCCGACCGTATTGATAAAAAGATTATTATTGCGCAGGCATATGTTTATTTAAATCAGTTTGATAGAGCCGTGGAATTGTTAAAGGAAACCCGACTGGAAGCCGATAGTGAAAAGGAGCCTGAAATTCAATTCTATATCGGGGACGCCTATCTCAAAGCCGGACAGTATGAAAATGCTATTGCAGAATTTGTGAAAATTCCTTTACTTTCCCGCAAGACGAAATTGCAATGGGAAGCAAGCGCGTTGTATTATTCCGGTCAGGCTTATGAGAAACTGGGACGAATCAAAGATGCCATTCGAATGTATCGTGAGATCGTTAAGCGTCCGGGAATAGATATTGTGCTGAAAAAAGATGCTCAGAAGCGCATAGATCAAATTAAAAGTTAATGATTTCTTTGCCGGGAGGAGCGATGCTGAAAAATTTTATGATCATTGCCGTGTTTGGACTGTTTATTATGGCCGGCTGCAGCGGCTCGCGGCAATCCGGGAGCAGCGAAAGTATGTCCGATACCGATGCCGCGGTACAGGAACGTATTGCCGACCTGCTTGAAAAAATTGACGATGAACCGAATAATATTCAGTGGCGAATGGATCTTGCTAACGAATACCGGGCCAACGGTAAAAATATGGATGCCCTGAAAACATACGAGCAGGCGCTGGCATTGGACCCTTCGCGCAGTGATGTAAAATTCGAATATGCTCAGCTGGCACTGCAAATGGGGGATAAAAGAAAAGCTTTTCAGGCGTATAAGGAAATTTTACAGGGGCTGAACGGCGAACAGTTTCTGGGCAGGATTGCCCCGATGTTTGTTGATACCTATAAAGTGAAACCGGTCATTTCCAGTATGGTGCCGGAGGCTTTCGGGTGCTATTCGCCTGACGGATCCAGGATATTGTATCAGTCTTATACCGGCAGTAATTGGGATATTTTTGAATATGACCGGGTCAGCGAACAAAACATACAAATAACGAATAATCCGGCCGATGAAGAAAACCCGGTTTACTCTCCCACTGCACCGGTTATCGCCTATACTTCCACCCGCGACGATCATCGCGATGTGGATTACAATCAGAAACTGCGTGATATTTACATTATGGATTTAAAGAGTAAATCGGAGACGAATCTTACAACAAACAGTTCCAACGATTGGAAACCGAGATATTCGCCGAACGGAAAGTTTATCGTTTTTGTGTCGGAACGGGACGATCTGCGCGATGTCGATCTGCTGGAATTATACTGCAATATCTATATCATGGAAGATGACGGCAGCTTTCAGCTGCGGTTGACCCATGCCGATGCCAATGACGGTGGCCCGATTATGACCGGCGGAGAGAATGATCCGATTTTCTTCGACTCGAATCGCGGTGGTAATTTCGATATATACCGGCTGGCGGATAAAAAAGTGGAACGCATCACCTATAATGATGAAAGTAACGACGTAGCTCCGGATATCTCGCCGGACGGCAGCAAAATTGTGTTTTTCAGTGACCGCGACGGTAATTACGAAATATATATGATGAACACAGACGGTTCCAATCAGCAGCGTTTGACTTCAAACCTCGCCGATGATACCAATCCGGTTTTTTCACCGGATGGAAAGAAAGTACTGTTTCAGAGTAATCGTTCAGGCAACTGGGATATTTATGAAATGGATCTGGAGTTAAAAAATGATACCCCGGCTATTTACGAGGTTGTTGATATTATTGATCAGAATCTTTCAAATATGTAGCCCTGCTGCCGGCGTACAGTGATAGATCCCAACGATGAACCTGCCGCAGTTAATTGATTTTTTACAGAGCAAACCGGACTTTACCCGCAATGTAACGCTCTGGAAAACGATTCCGGCAAAGCAACCGTCCTACGTCGATTTCCCTCCGGAAATGACTGAAAAACTACGTTCCGTACTTGTGGAAAAGGGTATCCGGCAATTGTATTCCCATCAGGCCGCGGCCTTCTCGAAAATCCGAAAAGGACAAAATGTGGTGGTCGTAACACCAACCGCCTCCGGAAAAACCCTGACCTATAACCTCCCGGTGTTGGAGGAAATTCTTAAAAACAGACAGTCGCGCGCCCTTTATTTGTTCCCGACAAAGGCGCTGGCGCAGGACCAGGTTCACGAGCTGCAGGACATTGTTACGAAACTGGATGAAAACATTCTCAGTTACACTTTTGACGGTGATACCCCCCCGGATGTTCGCCGGACTATCCGATCTGCAGGACATATCGTCGTAACCAACCCGGATATGCTTCATCAGGGAATATTACCGCATCACACCCTTTGGATAAAACTTTTTGAAAATATAAAATATGTAGTGCTGGATGAGATCCATGCCTACCGGGGAGTATTCGGAAGCCACCTTTCCAATGTTATTCGACGCCTGAAACGAATCTGCAGGTTTTACGGTTCTGATCCGCAATTCATTTGTTCGTCCGCCACCATTGCCAATCCCAAAGAACTGGCTGAAAAGTTAACCGGTGAAGCGGTTGAAATTGTGGACAATAATGGTTCACCTTCCGGAGAACGGCATTTTATTTTTTACAACCCGCCGGTCGTGAACCGTGAACTGGGTATCCGTAATTCCGTGCTGAAAGAAACAAGAAAGATCGTGCGGGACTTTCTGCCCACTGGTAAGCAGCTCATCGTCTTTGCCAGCAGCCGGTTGAATGTGGAAATCCTGGTTACTTATCTGAAAGAAACCGCACGTCAGTTGAAAATACATCCGGACAAGATACGCGGTTATCGGGGAGGATATCTTCCGCAGCAGCGAAGAGAAATAGAGCGGGGCCTGCGGGAGGGAACCATTCAGGTTGTTGTAAGCACCAACGCCCTGGAGTTGGGTATCGATATCGGTCAATTGGATATTTCCATACTGGCAGGCTATCCTGGGACGATAGCCAGCACCTGGCAACAGGCGGGCAGGGCGGGCCGCCGGCAAGCCACATCCCTGTCGATTATTGTGGCGCGCAGCGCTCCGATCGACCAGTATATCATCGAGCATCCGGAGTATTTTTTCGAAAAAATACCGGAATCAGCCAATATTGATGAAGACAATCTTCCGATTCTGATGAGCCATTTAAAGTGTGCGGCGTTTGAATTGCCCTTCACTACCGAAGAGAATTTCGGAACAGACGCCACACAGCAGTTGCTGCAATTTCTTCGTGACGAACATATCCTGCGGGAGACCGACGGCAAGTATTACTGGATGCAGGAAGTATATCCGGCCGATGAAGTCAGCCTGCGCAGCGCAAACCCGAATAATGTGGTCATTGTGAATCAATCGGACAACAATAAAATTATCGGAGAGGTCGATCTGTTCACCGCGCCGCTGCTGGTTCATAAAGACGCCATATATCTGCACGAAAGCCGGCAGTATCAGGTGAACGAACTGGACTGGGAAGGGAAGAAAGCGTTTGTGAGTGAAACGGATTCGGACTATTATACCGATGCCATTTCCAAAACAGAGCTGAAAGTGCTGGATATCATTCAAGAAGAAAGCAGAACGCTTTACAGCAAATATTACGGTGAAGTTTCCGTAACAACGCTCGCAACAGCTTTTAAAAAGGTTAAATTTTTTACCCATGAAAACGTTGGAATGGGCAGAATCTATTTACCTGAAATGGAAATGCACTCAACTGCCACCTGGTGGGAAATGCCGGATCAACTGTTTGAGGACCCCTATTTCCAGGAATCGGTTATTGGTGAAGGGCTGCGGGGAATTGCCTATACCCTGCAGAATCTTATTCCCCTGTACATCATGTGCGACGTGCGCGATATAAGCGTTGTGCCGATGGTAAAATCCAAATTTTCAAATAAATCGACAATTTATGTTTACGATAAATATCCCGGCGGTGTGGGATTGTCCAAGAAGGTATACGGCCTGGATCACCTGGTGATGAAAGCAGCCCGGGAACACATCAGCAACTGTGCCTGTGAAAACGGCTGCCCGACGTGTATCGGACCGCCGCTGGAAGCGGGTTTGTTCGGCAAATCCAGCGCCCTTAAAATATTAAAATTGATTGTTTGACCGGCCTCTCTTTCGTACATTTTGCCAAAAACGGCAACCGTGAATCTTCAGGATAAATTAAAATATTACCAGTCTTCCGATCGGTGGAAGAACGAACTGCACTCTAAATCAGCAAAATTCCCGATCGCTGAACATCTTAACGGCCGTTTCGTGGATGAGCGGTTCCCGTTTGCAGTAAAAATTGAAAAGAAATTTCCGCTGCATTTCATCATCCCCGAACCTGACAGTGCCACCGAACTTTCACTACCGCTGATTTCCAACGGAGAATTTCCGGATTCAATAGCCCTGAACAGATTACTGCTGTTCGATCTTGAAACGACCGGGCTGGCAGGCGGAGCCGGTACCTATCCTTTCGTACAGGGATTCGGGTACTTTGAAGACGGTCAGCTACATATTATTCGCTATTTTCTGATGGATTACGGACAGGATTTTCAGGTATATCATGATATGCAGCAGGTGTTTTCGCAAAAGGATGTACTGGTATCCTATAACGGAAAGTCCTACGATTTACCGCTGCTGCGAAACCGGTTTGTACTTAATCGACTGGAAAATCCCCTGACAAATTTTCTCCATTTTGATTTGCTCCATTCCGTCCGCCGCATCTGGAAACATACCATCCCCAATTGTTCTCTGGGCCGGGTCGAAAAAGACATTTTCCGTTTTGAAAGAATCGGAGACATCGACGGGGCCGAAATACCACATGCCTACTTCGATTTTCTTAAAACCGGATTTTCTGAAAAAATTGAACGGATTCTGGAACACAACCAGCTGGATATCATTACCATGGCAAGATTGCTGTTCTATCTGCATGAACTTGAAACCGGTCAGGCCTCTGCGGAGGTATCCGAAACGGAACTGCTGGCCCTGTTCAGGCTGACCATAAAAAACGATGATCTGGAGCGCAGCCGGCAATTGATAGAAACATGTCGCATCGGCAATACGGAAATCCCTTTGTCATTATGGAAAGATTACAGCCTGCTGCTCAGGCGGCGCAGGTACTGGGAGGAGGCCGTCGCGATATGGAACGGATTCCTGAAATCGGGAAAGGAAATATTGTTCGCCTCCGAAGAACTGGCAAAGTATTACGAACACCGGATCGGAGATTGCCGGTTGGCCGCAGCTTATTGCGAACGGGCATTGAAATACCTGGAAATCTCCGACGAACTGGGCGGCGACGGCAGGGGAGTGTTGACTGAAATTAGGGATGCGTTTCTGTACCGGTTAAAAAGACTGGAAAGAAAAACAGGACTATCGGGCAGCCGATAAGATAATTGCTTCAAAGCTTTTTTCGACAGCAAAGTATTGATTCAAAGAAAGGCTATGGCTATATTGAAACGTTGAATTCAACAACCTTCCTTTAAAAACGTATCCAACGGTCGGAGGTATTATGCGATTTAGTCATTTGGGCGAAATGTTTTTTAAGAATGCTGCCGTCGAGCCGGAGCGCACGGCTTACCTGTACAAAAAAGACGGAGCATATGTCTCAGTCACCTATCGTGAAGTTGAGGAAAAGGTACGAAACATTGCTGCAGCACTCATTGCGAACAATGTGTCCAAAGGCAAAAAAGTGGCGCTGCTTTCGGAGAACCGGCTCGAGTGGGCATTAACGGATTATGCCGCCTTAACCTGTGGTGCCGTGGTAGTTCCCCTTTATCCTTCCTTGCTGCCAAAACAGATTCAGTATATTATTAATGATTCGGAAGCCGTGGCACTATTCGTGTCCTCTAAAGATCAATATGAAAAATTCCGCCAGGTCAGCTCCAATTGTCCGAATGTGATAACGATTGTCGGCATGGACCTTCCATCCGGGGATTCATCTTATGCAACTCTGGATGAATTCATTGAAGCGGGAAAGAAGTATATTAAAGACAACCCGGATTGCATAAATAAAGCCATGGAACTTATAAAACCGAGCGATCTCGCCACACTGATTTATACATCGGGTACGACCGGCGATCCTAAAGGAGTAATGTTGACGCACAGCAATTTCATCAGCAATATTGAGGGCGGCCTGGAAGCCCTGGATGTTGATGAAAATGATACTTTTCTCTCCTTTTTACCGCTCAGCCATGTATTCGAACGAATGGTCGGTCACTACCTGGCTTACTACGTTCGGGCAAAAATCGCCTATGCCGAAAGCATCGATACCGTTGCAGAAAACATGATTGAAGTCAAACCGACCTTAATGGCAAGCGTACCGCGTCTTTATGAGAAAATCTACGCCCGTATTCTCGAAAATGTTGAAAATGGTCCCGGTCTGAAACGAAAAATATTTTACTGGGCGCTTGGTGTCGGCCGGGAATATGTAAAT
>JAJRVZ010000164.1 GCA_024277055.1 Calditrichota bacterium | reverse complement strand
CCGGTATATCCTTTAGCGGCGATCGCGCCGTACTGACGATGACCATGGGCACTCAAAAACAAAATATCGAAGAGGCCAAAGAAGCCATGCCGGCTGAATTGGCCAAACTGATCTCAACCGTGGTCCCGGAAAAGGTGGTGGAAAAAAACTGCAACGCCTATACACAGAGGATTTTCATGCGCTGGATCGCCCGCGATGTCCGCGCTTACTACAACGGCATTGACGAATATACCCACGGTAACGCATTCTTTACCCGCGACCTTCTGAACCGGATGGTTTCCGTTACGCCTCAGGATGTACAGCGTGTGGCGCAGAAGTACTTTTCGAACCCGAAATTTGTACGGGTTATCATTAATTAACAGGTTATTCTGCTCTTCTCCGGCCTGCGCCGGAGAAGAGTCTTTTATCATCCTTCCGGAAAGAATTAAATTTACGGTGTTTTTCGTTTTCCTGTGTCTTGAATTATAAAAGGAAATTATGGACCACAACAAACTTCTGCTCGAGGGTTTGCAATTATTCGGGCAGCAGAATTATAAAGCGGCCGCAAAAGTATTCGAATCGATTCTGCAGGAAAACAGGAGATTTGACGCAGCCTATAACGCCCTAGCCGAAACCTATTCCAAACTCGGGCGCATCGATGAGGCCATTCAAACGGCCCGCTTATATACGGATCTGTTTCCGGAAGACGCCCTGGCTCATACCCTGCTCTCGCGTATGTATGTTCAAAAAGGTCTTATTGATGAAGCGGAAAAGGAACTGGCTATTTCACAAACACTTTCCGGGCGGACCAACGGATAATTTATGAACGATTTTGAATTCGAACCCCGTCCGCACTGGCAGGCACGTCTTTCCCTTTTTCGCTCACTTAATAGCTCCACAGCTAAAAATGGAATTGTCTTCGCCGGAGATTCACTTACCGAAGAATTTGATCTGGAGTTGTACTTTCCCGGGCGCGGCCTGATCAACCGCGGCATCAGCGGCGATCACATTGCCGGTTTGATTGAACGATTCGACCTGTCTGTTGCTTTTCTGAAACCGGCGCTTCTTTTCATAATGATCGGCATCAATGATCTCGGTGACGGCATGCTTCCAGGGCAAATGAAGGATCGGTACCTTGCGCTTTTAAATCGCATAACCGAAACACTGCCGGAAACAAAGGTGGTTGTACAGGCCCTGCTACCCTTTTCGGCAGACCGGCCGACACTGGATAGAATGCGAGTTTTGGAGACTAACCGTTTGCTCCAATCTCCGGTGCAGTCCGCGGGTTTTACCTGGCTTGATTTTCACGACGATTTCTGCCGCGAGGATGGTTTCATAGACCCACAGCTGACAAACGACGGATTGCATCTGAACCATTCGGGTTACAAAAAATGGGCAAAAATAATTGAACCGTTTATACCACCCACTAAATAAGAAACATACTTATATATTGCTATTTATAATATATATGCTTATATTTGTAGGCAATAAAGGCGAATATATAAGCTGTATTCTTATAAAACACGGTCTATAACCGGATAGCTTATGAAGTACTTTGTTCTGATTGGCGATATTGTAGAATCCAGGGAAATACCGCAGCGTAGTGTTTTCCAGGAATCCTTCAAAGCTGCCATTAATGATCTGAATACCGAATTCAACCAGGCCCTGGTTTCACCGTTCACGGTTACGCTGGGCGATGAATTCCAGGCGGTACTGCATGATACGTCGCAACTGTTCATAATGATTCACCAATTGCAATTACGTTTTGGACATAAACTGATTCGTTTCGCGCTCGGCTGCGGTGGTATTGAAACAGAAATCAACCGGGAAAATGCCATTGGTATGGACGGTCCGGCCTTTCACCATGCCCGCAGGGCCATGGAACAGGCCAAAGCAAATAATCGGCACCTCTTTTATTCGGGTGATGAATCCCATGCCGCCCTGGCCAACCAGCTGCTGGGCTGGATCGACCTGACCTGTGATCGCTGGAAAAAGGATCGGCTGAATATTCTGTATTGCTATCGAAAAGGGGCCAACCAGCGACAAATGGCGAAGGAACTGAAAATGACCCAACCGGCGGTATCACAAAACCTGAACAGCCCGGGGGTGCGGGCCGTGATCGAAAGTGAGCGCCTTCTGGAAGAAACATTCAACAAAGAGCTTGAAGGCTGATGGAACTACTCGAAATATCCGTACTGTTCACGTTTTTTGCGGGCCGGCTGTTGTTCCGTCAGGGAAATAAGAGTGCAATACTCCTGAAACGCATGATACCTGTTTTGCTGCTCGCCCTATGGCTGCCTGAAATCCGTGAAGTTTTATTTTTCATATTGTTTATGTTCTTGCTGATCGCCACGGATCTTTTTCTGCTGCCCGGCGCCGCAGGTGGAAAATACTATCTGTTGCTCGTCCTCGCGGTTCCTATCGTACCGACCGTGACCAGAATGGCTACATGGTTGTTTTCGCCGGAATCAAACCCGGTAAGTTCGCTGCTGTTTTCCTTTTTCAACGGCATGCCCCTGTTCCGCCCATTGTTTTTGCCAGACCTGTTTCGTCAGTCCCTGTTGATCGCCACCGGCTTTATTTTCACCGTTGAGGAAAGTACCCTGCTTATCCGCGGCGTGCTGAACGCCATAAAAGCCGTTCCGGAGAAAAACGGCAAAAAGCGGGAAAGAGACGAGGAGGAATATAACCGGGGCCGGTTGATAGGAATACTCGAGCGTACCTTTATTTATTTCCTGACCATTTTCGGTCAGTATGCGGCCATAGGAATTGTTCTTGCCCTGAAATCGCTGGCGCGTTTCAAGGAGCTGGACGACCGTAATTTTGCGGAATATTTCCTCATCGGCTCGCTGTTGTCTGTTTTGTTCGGCGTGCTGCCGGCACTGGTTGTAATGATTTACCTGTAATTCCGGAGAATTTAATGAATCGAAATATAAATATAATCGCTATCCTCGCCGTAATGATGGCATGTACACCACCCCCTAAAAAAGACATTAAATCCACACCTGAAAGTAAACCGGATCATTCAGCATTGCTTTGGGTGTACAAACCTAAAATTAACGTGCGCAGCGCAGCATCCGCCCGCGGACGCCTGCTGGCTCAGTTGACCGATGGCGATTCGGTGTCGGTTCTTAAAAACGAATCCGGCTGGTACGAGGTCAGGCTCGCCGATAACCGGACAGGCTGGATTCGCAGTGATTTGCTTGCTCCCCGCTCCTTCAGCGCTTTTTTACGGGCGGGGGATTTTATTGAGGATTTGCGCAAAGAAGGCACCGAACTCTTTTTCGATAAGGATGAGCACCACAAACGCATTGCACTGCGTTTCCCGGCGCCGCTGTACCGATCGAAACAATCGATACTCAAAAAAACCTCGACGGTGGTATCCGAATACCAGAATATCGTATATGCCGGAAATGTTACCGCCGTGGTGTTAAACGCGGATGGTCAGGGGGAATACCTGCGCAAAGAATTTAAAGGAAATATAAATGCCGATCCGGTTATTCCGGTCATTCCCTACGGGAGATTGCAATCAATCGAACAACCGGAAAGAAGCAGACTACGCATGAACATTTTGTTGTCGAATACCGTTTCAAAAAATAAACTGCTCAGTGCAGCCCGGCGTATGGCCGGCACTTTTCCCATTTCCTATGAAATGATAGAAATTGTATTCCGAAGCGGTGAAAACAATTGTGTACTCTGGTTTTCGGAAGACGCCGGCGGTGAGCAGTACCGGTTCGATAAATGCAGCGAATGAAATCGGAAAGCGATCATCCGATTATTTTTTTATTATACCGGCAGCCAGGCTTTTCAGCATTTGCCGGGACGGTTTTATTACGCTCCCGGTTTGAGGCATCCCTGCGAAGTGTACCGGCCATTTAAAACGGGGAAGATGTTCTTTCAAGACTGCGATAAAATCGATTTCCGCCGGTTTCAGGGCTGAATCGACGAAAGCAAAGGGACGTTGACCGAATTCGGGATCGTCAACCGGTACAACCACTGCCTGTCGTATGGATTCCAGTTCCTCAAGCACTCCTTCTATTTCTTCGGGTTGGATATTCTCTCCGCCCGAAATGAACATATTGTCTTTTCGGCCGAGAACGATCAACCTTCCGGACTCATCCGTATACCCCAGGTCTCCGCTTGCGATCCACCGGTTCCTGCCCTTAGGAACTTCCGTTCCATCTGCAGAAATAATGCTTCGACAGGCCGTTTCACCGCCCACCAGGATTTCGCCGTCGCCAGACAAGTTCAATAACCGGTGAGGCAATGGATAGCCGGCTGTTTTCAACTCTTCCAAATCTGCTTCCGCAGTGGTTGTCGTTACCTGTGAGGCCATCTCCGTTGAGCCGTAAGTGCGAAAAAGAGGCAGACTCCGGCGCACACCTTTTCTGATCAATTTGAATGGCACCGGACCTCCGCCCAGTAATACGGCCTTCAATGATGAAAAATCGACTGTTTTGTTTTCCATGTGCAGCAAACGATACAGTTGCGTACTTACCAGTGATATATGAGTGGGACGGGATCTCGCCATCTGAAAAAGCAAATCTTCATCCGGGTCCCCTATATCCAGTGTCGCTCCTGCAAACATGCAGCGGAACAAAATAGCCAGCCCGCCGGCATGAAACAAAGGCAGCGTTAACAACCAGCTGTCACCTGCCCGAAAGGGAATGTTTTTTGCGGAACCGATTGCACTGTGATAATGAGCGGATAAGCTGTGTACCACACCTTTTGGTTTTCCCCCTGTACCGCTGGTCATAACAATCGTCGCCGGCATATCCATCGGTAATTCAAGCTGCGGATGGTTATCCCCGGAATAATTCCAGACGAGATCCTGACTCCTTATGAATTTACCGTTCCAGCCGCCGTGATCAGGGTCAACAGCCTGATCGGAGATTAAAAAACAGGCATTGATCTGTTTGCAAATTTGCAGCAGCGCCGCCCGCGGGAGCCGTGTGCTCAGTGGTGCGGCGATGCCCCCTGATGCGATTACCGCCAGGATTATCGCCGGCGTTATAATATTCTGACGGCTTAAAACAGCCACCCGGTCTCCCGGCCTGATTCCCTTCCGTTCCATGTCCGCTTTCAAATTGATAATCAGGTTGCCCCACGCACGGTAGGTAAGGTACCCGCCGCCGGAGCGAACGGCGATATCTTCAGGGGAATAGTACTGCAGAAGATTGATATTCCGCCTCATACCGACTCCAGCAATTCCCGACGGGGTCTGATCGGTTTTTCCGGCAGCGACAGCCTGCCCTGCCGGATTCTTAGCGGCGTATCTGATAAATCCGTTTCAAAATAATGACCGGTATCGAGACCGGCAGCGATATCTCTTTTCATCCAGGCCGAAGCAAGGTGGGCAAGAAAACTTCTGCCTACTGCGGTCTGAAAATGGTCGCTGATCACCACTTTCATGTTTAATCGCCTCGCTTGCTGAACAAATTCAAAATTTCTTTGAAGGGATCCTACCAGGGCCGGTTTCAGAATTACGGCGTTTATCGATGAAAACTCATGCAATTGCACCGGTTCAAGTGTTTCAAGGGTTTCATCAAGGGCAACGGGCAGTTCCGAGTCGCTTGCGACCTGCATCGATTCTTCCGGATCGGGGAAGGGTTCTTCCAGATATTCAATATCAAATTCAGCGGCAATGTTTTCCCATTGCCGGAAAGTATCGCTGTCGAGCAGACGGTTGGCATCCAGTCGCCATTTCAACCGGAGGCCGAATACCGATTCAATTTCACGCATGCGTTCAACATCTTTTTCAATCGGTTTTCGGCCGATCTTCAGTTTCAGAACCTTAACACCTGTTTTCTGCATACGCTGAAAATCCGATTCGTTTTCGGTTACCAGGCCGTTAACCGGTATTTCCCCGCTGAAATTATTATTCAATATTTTGCTGACCGGTTTTCCACTTCCGGCAGACAACAAATTCATCCGGGCCGATTCCACCCCGAATCGAACAACGCTGTCCGCTTCAAGTGACTCCGGTTCTGCGAAACCATTCTGTATATTAATATCCCCGGTATAGTTCACCGGCAGATCACAGACAGACATCAACTGTCCTGCCACATCCGTGCCGGACTTATCCTGCGGCAGAAGGGGAGTAATTTCTCCCCAGGCCTCTGTTCCGTTTTCATCAGTTACCCTTATCAGGAAGCCTTCTCTTGCATGAAGTATGGTTTGTTTTATGGAAACCGGAATTTTTAACGGAAGAGAAAATTTAAAAATTTTTGTGCGCAGGTGCCTCATATCAGCCAGCCGATTGAAAAAACGACACTGTAAATAAACAATAGTCTGCCTGTTTTTCCGAGGATCTCATTCAGCCCCGGTCCGATTTCCATTGAAAAAACCGATCTCACCATCGGAATGGCGATGCCCAGAATGAGCAGCGTCGCCAGTGAAAAGGGATGATCACGGGTAAGCAGCAGTAGAAATACCGGCATCGTGCAGGCAAGCATTACGGAAAACAGATACTCCCAGCGGGCAAATCCGGCACCGAAGCGAACCGCCAGCGTGCGCTTCCCGGCTTTTTTGTCGGTGTGAATATCGCGCAGGTTGTTTACTGTCAACAGGGCCGTCGATAAAAGCCCGGGTGAAAATCCGGCCAGGAATACCGGCCAGGTTATTGTGTGGGCCTGCAGATAATAGGTTCCGGCAACGGCCACCGGTCCGAAGAAAATCAGTACAAACAAATCTCCCAGCCCGTTATACCCCAGCGGATACGGCCCCCCCGTGTACAGAATACCGAAGGCAATGGACAGAATACCGATAACCAGTATCGGCCAGCCGCCGGTATAGATCAAATACAGGCCGCAGACAAATGCCAGCGTGAACAACAGGCTGAACGCGATGAATGTCGTACGCGGTTCAACCAGCCCCGACTGGGTAATGCGCTGAGGACCTATTCGATCGCCGGTGTCCGCACCTTTTATGAAATCGTAATAATCATTGGCGAAATTAGTACCGATTTGAATCAGAATGGTTGCAGCGAAAGTAAGCAACGCAATGAGTCCGTCGAAGCGGTTGTCCGACCAGGCCATGACCGTGCCGATGAGTACCGGCGCCACAGCCGCCCAAAGCGTTTTCGGCCTTGCCGCCTGTAACCAGATTTTTGCCCGTACCATTACCGGTTCAACCGTCTGTTAGGGTCGTTTCGGAAATTTGGAGAAATCCGGTTTACGCTTTTCGAGAAATGCATTGCGACCTTCCTGCCCTTCTTCGGTCATATAGAAAAGCATCGTGGCGTTGCCGGCCAGCTCCTGCAAGCCGGCCTGTCCGTCGCAGTCGGCATTGAGCGCCGCTTTCAGGCATCGAATGGCGATGGGCGAATTGGCCAGAATTTCCCTGCACCACTGTACGGTTTCATCTTCCAAACGTTCGTAGGGAACCACCGTATTCACGAGTCCCATTTCCAATGCCTGCTGCGCATTGTATTGACGGCACAGGTACCAGATTTCTCTCGCTTTTTTCTGACCGACGATACGGGCCATGTAACTGGCGCCGTAGCCCCCATCAAACGAGCCGACTTTCGGGCCGGTCTGTCCGAAAACAGCATTGTCGGCGGCAATGGTAATATCACACATCAGGTGCAACACATGCCCCCCGCCTATGGCATAGCCTGCAACCATGGCAATAACAGGTTTCGGACAGGTACGTATCCGGCGTTGAAAATCAAGCACATTCAGACGATGAACACCCTGGTCGTCTTTATAGCCCGAATCACCCCTTACTTTTTGATCGCCACCGGAACAGAAGGCTTTTTCACCCTCTCCGGTCAGAATAATCACGCCGATCTGCTGATCTTCCCGGGCATCTTCCAGGGCTTTCATCATTTCGATAACCGTAAGCGGCCTGAATGCGTTGCGGACTTCAGGTCGGTTTATGGTTATTTTGGCAATACCTTCGGCTTTTTCATATTTAATATCTGTAAATTCCATGGCACGCCGCCAGTCAACTGTACTCATGAATTCCCTCCGTAGGATTGGTTAAGAAACTTCCGGAGCTGATCTGCAAACTCCTCCGGTTGTTCAAAATGTGTATTGTGTCCGCATCCGCTCAGCGTTGCGATGCGGGTCTGCGGACGCAAACCTTTCATTTCCCGGTGTAAGGTTCTGTATTTTTTATCAAACCCGCCATTGAGCAAAAGTACCGGCATTCTCAATTCGGCCCATTGAGACCAAAGGTCGGGCTGTACTCCGGCCCCCATTCCCTGCAAAGTGACAGCCAGTTGCCCCACATCATTGTTCATCCTTTTCGCCAGCAGGTTTTCAAATTTAGCATTTTTTTTAATGGATGCAAAAATCGGCATGTTGTACCAGCTTCGTAAAAAATCTTCGAAGTCGCCGGACTGAAGTGATTTTTGCAGTTGCAAATCACTTTCCACCCTTTGCATGCGCTCCTTTTTACTGCGCAAACCGGGTGCTGCCGATTCGATTAACAGACGGTGCTGCAGGTCGGCGTAATGAATTGCCATAAAAATTGCCAGCCGGCCGCCCATCGAATAACCGACCAGTCCTGAAAAACTCAAACCTTCAAGCTGAAGCTTTTCAAACAGCGCCTGCGCACATTCAGGCATCGATACACCATTTTGTATTCGGTTACCGCCATGTCCGGGAAGATCAACGGTCACACAAAAAAAATCCGCTTTCAAAAGGTTGATAACCTCTTCCCAGTCCGTACCGTCGCCCATAAATCCATGCAAAAACAGAATGGCCGGTTTATCATGATTTCCGAATTTTTTCAAATTGAAATTCATACTCTCGGCAGTATTTTGTTTAGCAGTTTCGTGATTTCCTGTTGAAGGGCTTTGTGATCGCCGACATTCACCGTTCGATCCACCACGGCTTCAAGGATAGTTGAATCGGCACTTTTCAAATGACGATCCAACGTTGAATTGAAGTCCTGTAAATTCGTCACGGTATCGTAGGTAATATTGAATTGCCGGGCGGTGGCTTCGAACCGCCAGCTATGCGGTGTAATAAAAAATTCTTCAAATACCTTTTCAAAACGTGCCACCGGCAGGAATGAAAAAATTCCACCGCCGCTGTTATTGATCAGCACTATATGCAGCACTGCATCGGGACGCTTCAACTGGCTCAGCGAATTCATATCGTGAATGAAGGCCAGATCGCCCAGCACTACCGTAACAGCCACCCGGCTGCCGGCACTGTATCCGGCGGCAGTTGCCAGATTGCCGTCGATACCGCTGGCACCACGATTTACGACAACGGCCGTTTTTTCCGGTAAAAAGCCACCGTACATATCCATATCCCGCACGGGCATGCTGTTTCCCAGGAACAGCGCCTGCCCCTCGGGCTGCATCGCAGCCACCGCTCCGGCAATAGTTATTTCGTTCCAGTTCGAGGCGGCGGGATGCTTTTCCAGCTGCCGCCTTATTGCCGCCTGTACCCGCTGCAGCATTTTTATCCACTCCCCATCCGGTGAAGATCCACTCACTGTTCGCAGCTGTTCGGCGACCGTTGCCTCATCTGCAAAAATGCGTACATCAGCGCGATGGGCCGGATCCGACTCCCACTGTTTATTCTGGATGCGCACATAGTATCCATTTCGGTATTCAGCGATCTGCTGCAGGAACCGTTTTGAAGTTAATTCCGCACCGAAATGTACAATAACATCCGGTGCAATTCGTCTCAATGCACCATCCGCCAGTAACAATTGATCGAAGAATGGAAAAATATTTGCGTCGTTAACGGACCGTAAACCGGAAGCCACATCGGGCCAGACAGGCCAGCCCAGTTTACACGCCAGGGATTGAAGCGCCTCTTCCTGTTTTTTTCCCTGCATCCTGCCGACAACCAGCAAGCCCCTTCCCGTATTCTCGATTTTCTGCTTTATCGATTCGAGATTCTCATAAAAATTCGGTGCAGATTCGATTTGTATTATTTCCCGCTTTCCGGTGAAAACCGATTCCGTTTTATTTAAATACTTCCCGGAGACGGCTTCGGGAGCAGGCTCCAGGGGTTCCCGGAAGCGGCAATTCAGATGTACCGGCCCGTCCCGGTGCCCCATCATTTCGTATAGTTTATCGTAAAGAAATCGGGGATCAATATTTTCATCCGGGCAGGGCAAATCAAAAAACCAGCGGGGATACCTGCCGAAAATCTCGACCTGGTCGATGGTCTGGTTAGCGCCTGTATTGCGCAATTCTTCCGGGCGGTCGGCACTCAGTATAATCAGGGGAATATTATCCTGGCTTGCTTCAACAACAGCGGGAAAATAATTGGCAACGGCGGTTCCGGAAGTAGCGATCAGGACAGCCGGCCGGCCACAGGCTTTCGCAAAGCCCAGGGCATGATAGGCTGCTCCGCGTTCATCATAAAAAACCGCGGTTCTTGCCTGTTTATGCTCGGCAGCGGCGAAGGTTAAGGGTGTGGAGCGGGAACCTGGAGAAATACAAAAATAATCAATGCCGTTCCGGGCCAGTTCGTTGATTATCAGATAGCCCCACAGGCTGTTTATGTTCGCTTTGTACGTCTCCATTCAGTTCCAGTGCTTTTAGAAAATTTCCGATTTTGCTTTCAATTTCTTCCCATTCGGCATGGGGTTGCGACCCTGATACGATACCCGAGCCGGAATACAGCGACAGCACATTGTCCCGCACCAGTCCGGAACGAATACCCACGGCGAACTCGGCCGCGTCGGTGGAAATCCAGCACACTGGTGCGGCAAACCAGCCACGATTGAAAGGTTCGAGTTCCTGTATCATTTCCAGCGAGGTCGAAACCGGGTATCCGCCGACGGCGGGGGTCGGATGCAATTGGTGAATAATCTCATGATCGCTGATCCCGGCCTGCAAACGT
>JAJRVZ010000163.1 GCA_024277055.1 Calditrichota bacterium | reverse complement strand
GTTTATCGCCAACCAGGTGATCAACTGGTCGCACGGCGATCCGAAGATCCGGCTGGACATTGAGGTCGGTGTATCCTACAATTCCGACCTGGATGCAGTATTGAAAGCACTGAATGAAGTGGCAGAAGAGCATAAAAAAATTCTGAAGAAACCCGAACCGGATGTACTGTTGCAAAGTTTCGGCGATTCTTCGTGGAATATGATTTTACGGGTCTGGATTGCTCATCCCCGGACGCACCATAAAATCCGCTCGGAGATTCATTGCGCCATTGTTGAAAAGTTCCGGGAATACAATATCGAAATCCCGTTTCCCCAGCGTGATCTGCATCTGCGCAGCGGAAACGCGATGTCTCTGGAAACCGCCACCGGGGGTAAGAATTGAAAGGAGAAAAGGAATATTGTTTACAGAAGCATTTAAAGCGACCATTGCCATAAGACTGTTTGCTCTTGTTAAAATCCCGCTGGTTTCGAAGATACGGCCGCGCGTTGTCGCCATTTCCGAAGACAGCCTGACCGTAAAAGTGCCCTTTCGCAGACGCAACCGCAACCACATCCGCTCCATGTATTTCGGAGCGCTGTCCATCGGCGCCGAACTGACCGGCGGCGTGCTGGCCATGAACGCCATCCGAAAATCGGGCGAACCGGTGGTGATGGTCTTCAAATCGTTTCATGCCGAATTTTTGAAACGGGCCGAGGGGCATACCTGTTTTGTATGCGACCAGGGGCGGGAATTGGCGGAGCTGGTGCAACAGGCGGCGCAGGGCGGCGAGCGGGTCGAAAGAGAGGTACGAATTACCGCCACGGTTCCTGACAAACTGGGCGACGAACCGGTGGCCGAATTCCGCATGACCATTTCCCTGAAACGAAAGGAAAGTAAATGAGTGAAGCAGCAGTGAAAACCGCGTTTACCGAACAATTCAAAATCAAATACCCGATTATCGCCGCGCCGATGTTTCTGGTCAGCACGGAAAAACTGGTCACCGCCGTGGGACAGGCCGGAGGCATGGGCACTTTTCCTGCGCTCAATTACCGTCCGATGTCAACATACCGGGAAGCAATACGCACCATCAAATCAGCAAATGATGCTCCGTTTGGCATCAATATCATCGTGCAGAGCAGCAACAAATATCGTCACGAACAGCTGGAGATCGCCCTGGAGGAAGAAGTACCGCTGATCATCACTTCGCTGGGCAGTCCGAGGGAAACGATAGAAAAGGCACACCAGACCAAAACCAAAGTATACTGCGACGTGGTGGGCTCGGAGCACGCAAAAAAAGTAACCGACCTCGGCGCCGACGGACTGATCGCCGTGGCCTCGGGAGCGGGCGGGCACGCGGGAACGCTTTCCGCCTTTGCGCTGATACCGCAGCTGGTGCGGCAGTTTAACGTGCCGGTAGTGGCGGCGGGCAGTATCGTGGACGGCGTGGGCATGGCGGCAGCCTTTGCGCTGGGCGCAGCGGCGGTGTACATGGGCACCCGCTTTATCGCCTGCGAAGAGGCAGAAGTGCCGGAAGATTACAAACAGACCATCATCGGCGCCCGGGCCGAGGATATTGTCAACACCCACAAAGTGGACGGTTTCCCCGGCAATTTTATCCGCACCCCGACGCTGGAAAAGGCGGGGCTGGAATCCGGGCTGCTGGAGGACATCGCCAGCCACAGTAAAAAACTGAAACGAGCCATCGCCCTCAGCCGGGCCGCCCGCTCGCTGCTGGTTAAGGACAAAGCCAAACTGTCCTACAAAACCATATACTCGGCCGGACACGGCAGCGGCCTGATTGATGAGGTGTTGACCGTGGAGCAGATCATTCAGAATACGGTACGGGAGTACAGGGAGATAAAAAAGCAATTACCGTAACAATAGCAATCTTTAAAATTTATCGAAATATCAATTGGCTAATTTTGATCAAATCCGTAAATATCTGACCGCTGAAAAAGGCGTAACGGAGGAAATGCCCTTTGGTCCCGATGTGCTGGTGTACAAGCCGCCGGGCAAAATGTTCGCCCTGCCGGGCTGGCCTAGCGATCCGATGACCGTTACCCTGAAATGCGACCCGGACGAGGCCATGGCGCTGCGCACGCTGTACGCGGCGGTCAAACCGGGCTACCACATGAACAAAGACCACCGGAACACGGTCACGCTGGACGGCAGTATCCCTGAAGAACATATCCGGCGCATGATCGATGAATCCTATTTTTTAATTGTCCGTAAACTGAAAAAATCGGACAGGGATAAACCTGGGATAACCTGAAAACAAGGGGAAGGGCATGAAAACGCACGGCAAACAGGATATTGATGATTTTCTCAAACACAAAACAATCACCGTGGCCGGGATGTCCCGCAGCGGCGGTAAATTCGCCAATCATGCGGTGAAGGAACTGCTGCAAAAGGGCTACCGGATTTTAGCGGTGCACCCGCAGGCCGAAACAGTTGATGGCCTGTCCTGCTCGAAGTCCGTCAGCGATTTGAAGGGTGAAAGTGAAGCGTTGTTTGTCTGCCTTCCGCCCGAACAGGCAAGGCAGGTGGTAACAGAAGCGGCGGCCGCCGGGTTCAAATATGTCTGGCTGCAGCAGGGAGCGGAATCTGAGGCGGCGGTAAACTGCTGCCGGGAAAACGGCATGTCGGTAATCAGCGGCGAATGCATCCTTATGTTTGCCGAGCCGGCCGGATTCGGACACCGTCTGCACCGGGGCCTGTGGCGCTGGCTTGGGAAATTGCCAGACTAAAAATCATTTTAAAACCTGTACAGATATTTTTGGCAGTGTAAATTTTTTGAAATCACTATCGGCTGTATAAATTCGGGAAATTCCTGCGTCTATCAAGCCTGATATAATCAAAGCATCCGTAGCATGAAGTCCGAAGCGATGGGAATATTTTGCTGCACGTATCAGAACGTCTTTGTTGTCTAACCAACAAATTCGGCCTTACTTCTCCACCTCTTTCCCCTTTCTGATCACAGCAATACTTAACCTTATAAGCATTGCAATCATTTTCTTTTTATTTCATTCCCCCCACTACAAGAAAGAAATATTAAACTCTACCCATATTCATCACGAAAAACACCTTATTCGAAAACTTCTTCCAATTTACATTATTCTTTTTCTACTTTTAATTGGCTGGTTTGCTTCTCTACAATTCTTATCTGCTTTTTTATTTT
>JAJRVZ010000162.1 GCA_024277055.1 Calditrichota bacterium | reverse complement strand
TGAGGAAATTTTATATTAATTCTTTTGCACTTCAGGCAATGGAAATACTTGCAAGCAGGGACTCGAAAGCCGCCCTGAGTTCTCCGAAATTTTTCATTGCATTAATCTGCCGTGCTTCGATCTTCGCTGTTTCTTCTCCTTCCGGATTCAGCAAGCTAATGAACGGATATTTCCTTCTGCCGGAATAATGTTCTTCATATTCATCCCTGTGCAGGAATTCCACCGGATACGGAAGCTGCTCCATAAACACCCTGAAATCATTTCTCCGGCCATAGGTATGATGGGTGATCGCACACAGATTGCACGCGTAGGTTTTCGGCGAAATCAGTTTGTGCGCCACATCAAGCAACAGGTTACCCGGTCCCGAATCCGCATTGTAAACAAACAATATTTTCATTGGCTTTTCCCTCACACGTAAGTAGATTACTGAAAACCTGCGCATAGATATGTAATTCTCATGACTATTTTCGAAAAATGACGGGGCATTTATTCATCTGAATGATTCATGCGGAAACAACCGGCAGCAAAGAAAACCGGCTTGAAAAACTTTAAAGTGCGGGTGATTATATTTTGAATTAAAAAGTCTTCGCCTTAATTTTTTTAAAGAAATACAAAAAAAAATTTGAACTGTACCGGAAAATCATTACATTTGAGCAATTGATCAAGTGTTTGGAGAAAAATGGCCGCACACGGTGACAGTCTTTGCTCGGTTATTGCAATCAACCGGAAAACGGTGGATAAAGTTTTATCGCGGTTACCGGAAATAGAACAAACCTCCGAAATGTCGGATTTTTTTAAAGTACTGGCTGATCCGACCCGTTTGCAGATCGTGCAGGCACTGACGCTGGAAGAACTCTGTGTTTGTGATTTGTCGGCGATTGTCAATGTTTCGGTTTCGGCCATTTCGCACCAGCTTCGCCTGTTGCGCAGTATGAAAATTGTTAAAAACCGTAAAACCGGTAAAATGGTCTATTATTCACTGGATGATGATCATATTAACCGGCTTATAAACGTAGCCCGAAAGCATGTACTTGAAGAATAAAACAAAATATTTCAGAAAAACAAAATCATGAAAATGGCAAATTCACTTAAACTGGCGGTAAGCTTTCTGTTTTTAATGCAATCACTGCTTTTTCAGACAACACTGCACGAAATGGTGCTTTGTTTTGGAGGAGATGGTCATGTGGCTGTGGAAAACGCCGATGAATACGGATTTTGTGAATATAACGGCATAATACCGGATTCAACCTTTGCAATGCAGTTTGTGCAAAATCATGATAAACCGGTTAATGATTGTTTCGATATCCTGCTGGATCGTCATTTCGGAGATATTCAGGCGAAAAACATGAACAGGCATGAACCCGGTCCTCTGAACCCGGTCACTTTCGGCTTTCCGGATTACATCGATTCCGCTCATAAACAGGCCGAACTTTTTAATCTGCCCGGTAATAAATCGTACCAGGCACGAGATGCACTGAAAACTATCATTCTTCTTATTTGAACCTTCCCTGTCGCCCGGCGCGATAATGCTGCAAAACAGATGATGCTTAAATCCCTGTTTTGAAGCACATAAATTAATCAACAATTATCATTGTAACATTTTACCAATCTATCATCAGATGCTTCCTGAAATTGGTCGGGAGAGGCTGTGGAGAGTTAAAAGTATGATTAGACTCTATCTAACTGTATTCGCTATTACAACACTGATTTTAACCGGATGTTCGGGTTTCCGTACCGCAGTGAACCAACCCGATAAACGCCCCCTGGGCAAATCGATCGGTTCGGCAGAGCCGAAAAACACAGAAAGCGGTCGGGCTGTATATACGGAACCCGCTGATACCATAACAATAAAAGACGCGCTTTCCCTGGCATTGCTTCATAATCCTGCTTTAACGGTATTCGCCCTTGAAATTCGGGTCCGGGAAGCAGCCGCTTTGCAGGCTTCCCTGTTTCCGAACCCGGAACTCGACTTTGAAATGGAAAACCTGGGAGGAAGCGGAGCCTTCAAAGGAATGGATGCGGCAGAAACGACGATTTCCGTCGGCCAGCTTTTCGAACTTGCCGGAAAGCGCGAAAAACGCACAAAAATTGCCGCGCTGGAAAGTGACCTGGCAGCCTGGGATTATGAAGCAAAAAGACTGGATGTGTTCACGGAAGTGGTTAAGACCTTTACTTCCGTACTGGCCGCCCAGGAACGGGTAAGTGTAAACAAAGAATTACTGGCACTGGCGGAAGCCTTCGTGAAAACCATACAACGACAGGTAGAAGCCGGCAAAATATCTCCTGCGGAGTTGTCCAGGGCCCGGGTGGAACTTTCGATGGCGACCATTGAAATAGAGCGGGCAAGGCGCGAACTCGAAGCCGCCCGCCGACGTCTTGCTGCAACCTGGGGAAGCACGGATGCTGCTTTTACCGGGGCGAAAGGCGTTTTCAGAATTCCGAATGCTATTCCCTCTTTCGATGATTTAATGATCTTCATTAAAGACAACCCGGACATTGCCCGCTGGGCAACAGAAATCGAACGGCGTCAGGCGGAATGGGAATTGGAAAAAGCAAAGCGTATACCCGACCCGACGGTAAGCGGTGGTTTCCGGCATTTAAGCGAAAACAGCGACAATGCTTTTGTGGTCGGACTGTCCGTTCCCATCCCGTTTTTTAACCGCAACCAGGGAGCCGTTCAGGAAGCTGAATACCGACTGAAACAAACGGAAGTGCAACGCCGATCCGTGCAAACGACCCTTTCAACCATTCTGGCACAAAACTATCAGTCGGTTTCCGCGCTTTACAGTGAAGTTTCCATACTCAAAAACAGAATTATTCCGGGTGCTCAAAATGCATTCGATATAATCAGCGAAGGATATTTATTGGGAAAATTTACCTCTCTCGACGTTCTTGATGCGCAAAGAACCCTTTTTGAAACTCGAATCCGGTTTTTGCGATCACTGAATGATTTGCATCAGACGGTTGCCGAAATTGAGCGATTGATCGGCCGCAGCCTTGCAGATATAAAATAGCAACCATACTTCATAATAAATTTTACAATCAATAGGAAAGAAAAAAATGAATAAAAGAATAACTGCCGGACTCTTCATCCTCTTATTATTTTCAACAGCTTCCGTAATGATCACCGGTTGCGCAGATCAGAATCATGATGATTCCGAAAAATCGCATTCGGTCATGGAACAACCTGACCACAAATCGGAAGAAATTGTTCAATTAAGCCCCGAAGAACTGGAAGAATTCGGGATTGAACTTGCCACGGCGGGGCCTGGAAAAATACAGATACACGTTGATCTGACCGGCGAAATAGTGATTGATTCAAACCGGCTGGCGCATATCATTCCGCGATATCCCGGTATTGTTAAAGAAGTACGGAAAAAAATCGGCGACACAGTTAAAAAGGGGGAGGTTCTGGCCATTATCGAAAGCAATGAAAGCCTGGTCCCCTACGAAGTAAAATCATTAATCAACGGAACCGTAATTGAAATGCACCTGACCGTCGGAGAGGTGATAAACGATGCTTCTCACGATTTCCTAATTGCGGAATTAAGTAAAGTCTGGGCTAATCTCAATGTCTATCAAAAAGACCTGCCTTATGTAAAGATCGGCAGTAAAGCCATTATTACCGCCGGCTCCGGAATAGAAGAAACCGAAGGTGTTATTTCTTACCTCAGCCCGGTTGTAGACGAACACACGCGTACAGCAACCGCACGGGTCGTATTGAACAATCCTGACGGCCGCTGGAGACCCGGATTATTCGTCAGCGCCACCGTCGTGAAAGAAGAGACCGATGTGGCTATAATTGTTCCGAAGACCGCTATTGAAAGCTTCGAAGACAGGACGGTGGTGTTTATTAAAACCGATGAAGGATTTAAACCGCAACCGGTCTCAATCGGACGCAGCAATACGCATTATGTCGAAATAATCGTCGGACTTCAGGCCGGTCAGGAATATGTATCCAAAGGCGGATTCACCTTAAAAGCTGAACTGCAAAAAGGACAGTTGAGTGGCGGACACGGGCACTAGCCGGAAGCACCTGAACAAAAAAGTATAATCAATGACGGATACGGGAGGCTGTAACCGGACGGCGGAATTTCTAAAGCAGTTACTGAAAGTGGAAAATGAATTTCTCTGTGCCGGGTTTTTCCGTATTCAATTCCTGAGAAAAATGGAGCTCAAAAAAAAATGCAGAAAATTATTCAGTTTGTCTTAAGAAACAGATTACTAATGCTGGTACTGGGAGTACTGGTATTGGCCGGTGGTTGGTTCAGTTATCGTCAGCTGCCGATTGATGCTTTCCCGGATGTTTCTCCTTCCCTGGTTCAGGTTTTTACGGAAACCGAAGGACTGGCTCCCGAAGAAATCGAAAAATACGTCACCTTCCCTGTTGAAGTTGCCATGAACGGTTTACCGAATCTGGAAAAAATCCGCTCGGTTTCCAATTTCGGACTGTCCGTGGTAAATATATACTTTAAAGACGGCACGGATATTTATTTTGCCCGGCAGCTGGTCAATGAAAGATTGCAGGAAGCACGTGAACAAATTCCGGAGGGTTTCGGAGACCCGCAGATGGGACCCATTTCCACCGGTATGGGGTTAATCCTTTTTTACTACCTGGACGACACTACCGGCGAGTACTCGCTTACCGAACTGCGTACGATTCAGGATTGGCTGATTAAATTCCAGCTGCAAACCGTGCCGGGGGTAACCGAAGTACTGGGTATCGGTGGCTGGGAAAAACAATTCCACGTGGTTATCGATCCCAATGCATTATTACGGTATGATATCACTATTAATGAAATTATCGAAAGAATCAAATCGAATAATCTGAATGTCGGCGCCCAGTTCATCGAAAAAAATGCCGAAGAATTTATTGTTCGCTCTGTGGGACTGGCGGGCGACATGGAAGATATTGAAAACATTATCGTGAAAGCCGAAGATGGAACTCCGATTTTTCTTAAACAACTGGCGGACGTTAAAATCGGAGGAGCCGTTCGCAGGGGAGTTCAAACCCGGAACGGGGTGGAAGAAATTATTTCGGGAATGGTGGTAAAGCTTTACGGAAGTAATTCGTCCACCGTCATCGAACGGGTCGAAAAAAAGATGGAGGAAATCAACAACATCCTGCCGCCGGGTATTCAAATTGTCCCCTATTATCAGCAAAAATCCCTTGTAGAAGCAAGCGTCAAAACCGTTACGGATGCACTGATGCAGGGTATTGTCCTTGTGGCGCTGATCCTGTTATTGTTCATGGGTTCGTTCAGACCCAGCCTGGTTGTTTCAATATCAATCCCTTTTTCAATTCTGTTTGCCATGATCGGCATGTACTACTTCGGCATTTCCGTGAATCTGATGTCCTTCGGCGGGTTGGCCATCGCTATCGGAATGATGGTGGACGGTACCATAGTTATGGTGGAGAATGTGGATCGAATCCTTCGCAAAGCGAAACCGGGGGAACCGCGTATTCATGTTGTTGCCCGGGCCTGCATAGAGGTGGCACGACCAATATTATTCGCCATCTCCATAATTATCGTTGTCTTTTTACCGTTGTTCACCCTGCAGGGTGTAGAAGGAAAAACATTCAAACCACTCGCCTATACGGTTTCACTGGCAATGCTGGGTTCCCTGATATTCGCCATATTTTTGGCACCCGTTTTATCGGATATTTTTATGCGCCGCCCGAAAAAATCGAAACCGGATTCAGATAACGGCGATAATTTCATGGTGCGGTTTTTACTGAAACTGTACAAACCGGTAATCTCTTTTTTTGTAAGAAGACGGCACATGGCGATCGCCCTGGCGGTGCTGCTGGTTCTGATCGGCACTGCTGTTTTCCCCAGGCTTGGCTCGGAGTTCACGCCGACTTTGCAGGAGGGAACAATTATTTTACGGCTGACTATGGCCCCGTCGATTTCCCTGAATGAGAGTACGCGCATCACGCAAATTGTTGAGCGGCGGCTCATGGAAATTCCGGAAGTGAACGGCGCGGTAACCCGAATCGGCCGCGGTGAGGTCGGCGCTCATACCGACCCGATTAACAGCGCTGAAATGTATGTGCTGCTCAAAGCGAAGGATCAGTGGCGCTCGGCAACAACGCAAACCGATCTGGAGAAGGTAATTCGTGATCATGTTGGTAATATTCCGGGTGTATTAACCAATATTACGCAGCCCATACAGATGACGGTGGATGAGCTGCTGGAAGG
>JAJRVZ010000161.1 GCA_024277055.1 Calditrichota bacterium | reverse complement strand
GGATTCGATTCGGTTCCCGCGCATGGAAAAGGCTGTCCTGAATCGGTTCGGTGAAAGTGCGTATCTGCATCAGCATTTCCGTATCGGCATACTGATCGCTGTACCGTCCGCAGTTGTAATCATAGACCAGTTGCCGCAACCGGTCCGCCGAACCGGCCATACCTTCCCCCCCTGAAAATGGCCGTAAAAATTCAAAGGCCGTATTAATCCGTGCGGAAAAAGGCAATGCAATCGTCAAAGAAGGTTCGCTGAGTGCCAGCCACATTACCGATTCAACTTCGGGATCGTCTCCCGGTTTGCATCCCCGGATTACCCCGCCACAGGCGGTTTTATAGCGGGAAAGTACGGCATTGGTGCGGTACTGTCCCAGGGGCATATTGTCTTCATCCTGCTGATTCCGTGCGAAGTCCCGGATAATCTCCATTACAAAATAGTAATCACTCAGCCCCCCGGGCGGACCATTCGAAAGCAGGTACCCGGCCCGGGCTTCCCGCTGCGGCGATGTCGATCCCGGTGCCGGGGGACCGGCATTGGGATGGTATTTAGCCGTATTAGCCATCGTAGCGATACTGTCAATGACCGGTATCTCCACCCAGCTATAACCGTCGACTTCGAACAGCGACCCGGCCCCGCTCGAGTCGATGACACCAAAATGCTCGTGCACCTGGCGGGCGCCGTCGGTCAGGTTTAGCAGTTCCCGGAAATCCTGAATCGTCGTGCAGGACTTCAATGCGGCTGCGCAAAATTGCGAACCGCTTAAACCGATCCCGGCTCCTTCGAGATTTTCACTGGTGGAATATACAATTCCGAAACCGGCGTCGTTGATCCCCATTCGTGCACGGGTGTGATCCTGGCCGTTATTAACCTGGAAGGCAAAGGCATGCAGGGTATTCGTTCCCGGGAACCAATCGACATCGGATGGGTAATTGTCGGTGCGGTCTTTATTCTTGAACAGCAGCGGCCTGCCGTCCACGGTTCGACTGCCGGTGGCAATACCGATGGTGGAAGCCTGCATAACCGCAGTCAGAAATAAAAATATTATTATTTGTTTCATTTTACCCCTGTCAGTTTCACAGGGCTGATGCTTTTTCGATTTTTGTGTATGTTTTATTTCCGCTCTGAACGGCGGATTGGTCACTTTGTCCGGTTTCGATATTCCGTCAAATTCCGTCCTGTATTATTTTATATACAGAACTCTTGTTACTCTCCGATCCTTTTCCGAAGTCAATACGGCGAAGTAGATTCCCGCTGCCACGGAATTACCGTGATCATTTTTACCCCGCCATTGTACCCGGTAATTTCCCGCCGGGGTATTACCGTCCAACAGTACACGAACCGGTTTCCCGTTTAAATCGAAAATTTTTAATTGCACTTTTCCAGGGTCATTCAGGTTGAAGAATAAAGACACCTGCGGATTGAACGGATTCGGGGCGGCCTTCAAATACAGCTGGAAATCCTTTGGGAAAAGTTCCGGCCGGCGAAGCGAAAGGGGGGTTAAAAAAGTCTCCGCAAGCGCCGTATTGATTTTGTTCCATTCTACACTGCTGGTACGGATAAAATATTCCAGTTCCATATGAATAAATGAATATCCGTTATTGCGTGAATATTGTCCCTGCGTGTTGGTTGTGGCGCCCAGGTCACTCCAGTTAATACCGTCATAAATACCGGTTGAAAAGCCCTGAGCCCCGATAGCCTGCGCAAGGGAGTCGATAACGGCAGGGGGTACACTGCTGCCGTTGCTCAGAACGACATCAGGATAGCCCGGGTGACCGCTGCGGCTGAAACCGTGCACTTGCAGTGCATGAGCGCTGCAGGGTGAAAGCTTCTGATGTACTACATGAAACATATTTTGCGTATTATGTGCCACATCCGCCGGGGCGGGACTCTGTCCATTTGCGTAGCGGTGTGTACCGGCCATCAGGAAAAAGCGTGAACGAAGCCTCTGGTATGCTTTGAACCCGACTCGCCAGGTATTGGTGTCCCAGTAAGGGTGCGGCACCTCAATGATAACCTGTTCTTCCCCTTCGGGGTGAAAAATAAAGGTCCCCCAGCCCAAAACGACTCCGCCATCGTTTTCAGCGGCCGGCTCTTTCAGCACATAATAACGACGATCATTGTTACCGGTGTCATACCATTCATACAATCGATACTGGAGTTGCTGCGCCATGGAATCTGCCGCCGTATAGTTGGAATCCAGAATCGAAGAAATCACGTCTCTGAAACGCTCCATTTCATAAAAAGACGGTGTAATAAATCCTTCGCTGTTCATTCCCGGCATCGCGCTGCGCAGCCCGGCTACCAGAGTGTACAGATCATCATGTACGATCTGCTGACTCTGTCCTGTTGCAAATGGAATGTACAGCAATACTGTGATAAACAGTTTTATGTACCGCTTCATATTCCCTTTCTTTAATTCCTGCCCTTCCGGAATGTACATCCGGTATTATTCAACGGGCATTTTTCACATATTTATCAAACCATTCGAACATTTCCGCCAGCACATGCAACACCGATTCTCTCGCTCGGTAGCCATGACTTTCATACGGCAGCATTACCAGCCGGGTTGTTGCGCCGTGCCCTTTCAAAGCATGGAACATGCGTCTTGACTGCAACGGAAAGGTTCCCGAATTGTTGTCCGCTTCTCCGTGAATCAGGAGTAAAGGCTCATTTATCTGATCGGCGTGCATAAACGGCGACACTCTGAAATAAGCTTCCAGCGCCTGCCACAGGGTACGGCGTTCGCTCTGAAAACCGAACGGCGTCAGTGTGCGGTTATAGGCCCCGCTGCGAGCGATACCGGCGGCAAACAGATCGCAATGTGCCAGTAAATTGGCCGTCATAAACGCCCCGTAAGAATGTCCGCCGACTCCCACCCGATCGGGGTCAATCACGCCCATCCTGTCCAGCGTATCAATAGCCGCCTGTGCGCTGGAGACGATTTGTTCAACAAAAGTGTCATTCATGGTTTTGGGATCGCCGATTACCGGCATTTGTGCACCATCGAGAACGGCATATCCCTGCGTCAGGAAAAACAGGTGCGAGTAACCACTCAGCCGGGTAAAACGGTTGGCAGATCCGCGTATTTGTGAGGCGACTTTTGCATCACTGTATTCCCGTGGATACGCCCACAGCATCAACGGTAACCGGGTTCCTTTTTTGTATCCGGCAGGCAGGTATAACGTTCCCGACAGACCAACCCCGTCTTTCCGTTTATACGTTAGTATTTGCTTGTGAATTCCACGCAACTGCGGGGCCGGATCTTTGTAATTACTTAATTTGCGGCGTTTCCCCGTAGCCTGATTTACCAGATAGTAATTGGGAGGGTCCGTCGGGCTCTCCGACCTTATGATCATTTTTTCGGTATTTTCAAAGGCGAAATCTTCGAAATATTCATAACGGTCTGTTGCGCTGAAAAAAATCTTTTCACCTTTTTTTGACTGCAGATCAAATAATTGCAAGAAGGGGAAATCACCCTGCGGTGAAGCTCCCCGTCCGCTGAAATAAACGGCATCCTCTTTCATGCGGGCAAACGCAACGCCTTTCCGGTTGCGGAAATATACAGGACGACCGGGATCATTATAGCGGTCATTTCGGCTCATATCAAATACAATTCGATCGGATTCTTGCGGATCGGTCAAATCCAGCCGGTACGTGGTGCGCCAGCGCTTTTTCCAGTCGTATTCGGTAATCAGTACATTATTTTTTTTCTGCAGCCAGTCGATACCGCGGTAGCGATGCTTGAGCAGAAAAACTTCCGCGGGTTGCTCACTTTCAAGCGCCATGCGCATAATCCTGTCACGGTGCGGTACTTCCGCCTCGGGATCGCCGCCGTCCAGCGCTTCCACCCATAATAATTCGTGGCCGGCGTGCCGGTTCCATTCGACATCCCGGGGACCGGTTACCACACCGCCGATCGGCACCTCTTCCGCCAGAGGTTTATCCGCCACCCGCTTCACCGGTGTTCCGATTGCATCCCATACTTCAATGCTCATCGGAAATCGGTACCAGGGTACACTGTAGGAAAACGGCCGGTGCAGCCGGTGAACCAGCAGATAGCCACCGTCCGGTGAATAATCCGGTTCCAGGTACAATGCCGGTTTATTCATCGCCGTGACTTTACCGCTGTTCAGGTTAATTTTCAGCAGCTGGGATTTTGCATAATATTCAAACAGGGCTTCATCATGGGAATTCTTCAATAGGTCCTGATACGTTCTCACTTTGGATACTTTGCCGGATGTTTCCTGTATGACGGGACCGACAGGAACCAATGGTTTCCCCGGTGCGGGACCGCGGTTTTCATCAACAGCCATAACCAGCAGGTGTTCATTATCCGGTACAAACTGAAATCCTCTGCTGAATACCGTATTCAATTGAATTCCTTTTACCTGTCCGGCCTTCCAGTCTTCCGATGAAACCAGCCAGAGCTGCACCGCGGCGTTCGTGTATCGACTGAAAGCAATCCAGCGGTCATCGTTTGACCACACCGGATATCCACAGCGGGCCCCATCGGGCAATTCGATTTCAACGATTTTTCCGGTAGCAATATCGATGATTCGGAATGCAATAAAAAAGGAAGTCTGCTGCCGGCTGCTGTTGCCGGGCAACATACGCAATCCGGCGATGCGGTGCATCGGTTGGGCCAGATATTCAATGGACGGCATATTCGTATAGTCCGCAAGGAGCAGATATTTTCCACGGTTGCTGATGAAGGCACGCGGCGGAGGCGGCGCATCGACAATTTTGACCACGTCCTTTGGTGGCAACCGGTACGGTTCCCGGGCCGGTACAAATGAGAAAAATAGCAGGAAGAAAACAGGCGGAACAAGTGTTTTAGTAAGTTTTTTCATGAATACGCCTCCGAAAAGTGAATGAAATTTTCTCACATTACAAAACGCCAGATGAATTTAGTCAGAACAGCCGTATCGGTCAGGTTCCATCTCCTGTGACGTGTGTCGAACGTCTGGTTTACCACGAAATAGAAATTCGTTCCCGGTTCCGGTATCCAGTTAACCCTCAGATTGAGTAAGACTTCCTCATCTTCGTCATTCCACTGTCCGAATATGGAACCGAACAAATCGGGATTTACTGCGAACTCTACTCTCCCTCCGGTTTCATGTACCGAAAAACTGCCTGCCGGCAACCTGATTACATTGTTTTCATAATCTGAACTGACACTCACATTTTTATTGATACGCCAGATGACATGACCGCTGAGAACGGTTCGTCTGCCATTATAAAAATCGCCCCAGTTCACTTCCAGGAAACCGAACAACGGCCGTCCGCTGAAGGT
>JAJRVZ010000160.1 GCA_024277055.1 Calditrichota bacterium | reverse complement strand
TAATCTCGTATTTTATTTTGATTATAGGCTGTTATAATTATTCCGTCTTTACTGATAATTATAGATTTTTTACTCGCAGATTCAACGAGATGTATCATCTTTTTTAAAAATGAGATAAATTGGCATTTATTCTTTTTTGTTATTTTGAGTTTTAGTGCATTTCCCGGAACGTTTTCTATTTCACCTAATAGTTCGAGTAACAGTAAGACGTCCTGCCGAATACCTCTCTGCCTGATTCGCTTTTCAGCATGTTTTGATAAAACGGTTTTCATATCGGCAATAAACAACCCTAATCGTAAATGTTTTTAATGGTCCACCTGGCCTTTGGTTTTTCCTGTATAGCGCCTTTTACTAGAAGGATTTTTCCATCGCGTCCATCTCTTAGCATTTGTCTGAAGTTGAAACCTGACGCAGGACCAACAGTATTTGATAAAATATTGTTTCTAGCAAGTAAATCTGCACATTCATCCGCTGTCATTGAAACAATTGTATTCTCTTTCATGTAATTTTGAAGAAAATCGCTGACTCGCGTTACTTCATTGTTGGAAAAAGACATAAGTGACTCCGATTATTTTAATTATAGTTTTCTTTCGAATTAGACAAAAAATCGGGATTAGAAATTTCTTCAAGCATCATTGTCACAATTTCCGGGTGCAGATTGGTTGATCTGGCAATTTCATTTCCTTTATGATTAATTATAATGAAATGCTCCTTCATATCTTTGATGCTTACAAATTTATCCGTTCCAATTTTTTTTAGAAATAACTTTTCTGCTAATTGAATTTTATAGTCTAGAATTCCATCAACTGTTTCAGGATTGAATAGGATCAAATCTTGATTCATTCCCCCGAATTCATTGATTTGAAGAAATTGACCTTTGAACGAAATGAATGCTTCAACTTTTAGTAAATTATCTTTTTTCATTTTCATAATCCCTTACTTTATCTAAGATTTTTTCCCAAACAAAATTAACACCTTCGCACCACCCCCTCTCATACTCTACATCAGAAAATAACCTGGTTTCGTTCTCTCTTTTTTGAACATTTTCACTCGGAGCGTATTGCTCAAACATGTACCAGTATTCTTCCCCCACTCCGCAGCTTGGATTTTGGGCCTCTTCCCTTTTAGTTTCATGGAACCATTTACTAAATTGCAAAAATTGCTTATATGATAGATGTTTTGCATCGGCAATTCCCGCTTCAAAGCCACTTTCTCGCTCTTTTTTTTTCTCTAATTTCATTTCTTCAATGATCCTTTTTGCCAAATCATCAAGATTAGCGTTTTCTTTCTTCTTTAGTTCTTCAATTTTAACCGATTGGCCTATTGCTTCAGTACAAACTTTTGAAACATTTATGTTTTTTTTAACATTTTGTAAACGATCAAATAATTTGTCTGGAATGGCAATGTTAATTCGTTTCGACAAATCGAACCCCTTTCGTTTGTACATAATATAAATGCTAATATACACAATGTCAAGCATAGAATAAAAAATTGTGTATATATATGTAATAGTAAAAAAAGTGTGTATATATCAAGTAAAAGAATATAGTACACAAGTAGTTGGGGTGCCTTGCTTAATTGTACCTTTAATGATTAAAATTTTGCCTTGTCCGTTTGGGTGGGAAACCCTATATTTGAACTCTTTGAAACAACACTTAACAACCGGGGAATGTGATGTCTAAATTTGATCTGAATTCAATACAAAAAGCCCTTGGTGATATGGGGTGCGACGGCTGGCTGTTTTACGATTTTCACGGCAGCGATCCCATTGGCAAGGCTATTCTGAAACTGCCGCTGAACACGATGCAGTCGCGCCGCTGGTACTACTATATCCCGGCCATGGGCGTTCCGCAGAAACTGGTGCACAGCATCGAACGCGATGTGCTGGATCATCTGCCCGGCAACAGGGAAATTTACCGCGGCTGGAAGGAAATGCACGAAAAACTGAAAAGCATGTTCAGAGGCGGCGAAAGGGTGGCCATGCAGTATTCACCCAAAAATGCTGTGCCCTATATTTCGCGCATCGACGCCGGTACGGTGGAACTGTTCAAAAGTTTTAAGCTGAAACCGGTCTCTTCCGCCGACCTGGTGCAGTTGTTCGAAGCACGCTGGAGCCAGGTGCAGCTGGATTCACACATCAATTCCGCCAAGCACCTGTACGAAATCGTCGACGCTACCTTTAAAATGATCAAGGAAAAATTTGAAGCTAAAGTCTCGCTGAACGAATTCACCGTGCAGAAATTCATGTGCGAGCAGATGGAACAGCGCGGACTGTATTACGATCACGAACCGATTGTCGCCGTGGGACCCAATGCGGGCAATCCGCATTACGCGCCGATGGAAAACAACCACCGCACGCTGGAACGCGGACAGGTACTGCAGCTGGATATCTGGGCCAAGGAAAAGAAACTGGAAGAAGCCGTGTATGCGGACATCAGCTGGGTGGGCTACCTGGGCGACAGTGTTCCGCAGGCGGAAGCAAAAATATTCGGCATTGTCAGAGAAGCACGCGATGCGGCTATCCGATTCGTTGATGATTCGATTAAAAAGGGAGAAACCATTGGCGGCTGGCAGGTGGACGATGTTTCCCGCGGCGTGATCGAGAAGGCGGGTTACGGTGACTATTTCCTGCACCGAACCGGTCACTCCATCGGCCGCGAAGTACATGCCAACGGCGCCAATATCGACAACCTGGAAACCAAAGACGAGCGGAAGATCATCCCCAACACCTGTTTCTCGATCGAACCCGGTATTTACATGGCCGAATACGGCATGCGTACCGAAGTGGATGTGTACGTGGATAAAAAAGGTGCGCAGGTGTTTACGCAACCGGTCCAGCAGGAAGTGGTTGCAATTTTGAAATAAAATCGAGGAAACTATGAAAGCACTGATCACCAGTGGCGGACGCGGCACCCGGCTGCGTCCGTTGACGCATACGCAGAACAAACATCTGATTCCCATCGCCAACAAGCCGATTCTGCATTACGCCATTGAATACGCGGTGGAAGCGGGAATCACCGAGATCGGCATCGTGCACGGGGCCGAAAGCGACGCCGTGCCGAAGGGTATCGGCGACGGTTCGCAGTGGGGCGTGAAAATTACCTATATCCCGCAGGAAGCACCGCTGGGACTGGCGCACGTGGTGAAAATTTCCGAGGATTTTATCGGCAGGGATAAATTCGTTTTTTACCTCGGGGACAATATCGTCGTCGGCGGACTGCAGCGGTTTATCGATGCTTTTGAAACAAATGGAAGCAATTGTCATCTGACGCTGGCACGGGTGAAGGACCCGGAGCGGTTCGGCGTACCGGAAATCAAAGGTGACCGTATCGTTTCCATCGAGGAAAAACCGGCGGTGCCCAAAAGTCAATTCGCCGTGTCGGGTATTTACCTGTACGATTCCACCATTTTCGAAGCAGTGAACAATATCGAGCCCAGCGCGCGCGGCGAACTGGAAATTTCCGACGCCCATCAATATTTGCTGGACAAAGGTTTTTCGGTAACCTATTCGGAAATCACCGGCTGGTGGAAGGACACCGGTAAACCGCATGATCTGCTGGAAGCCAACCGTCTGGTGCTGGATAACATCAAAGAGGACCTTTCGCAGGCGGAAATCGAAAACAGCAGCGTTTCGGGCAAAGTGCAGGTCGGTAAAAACACGAAAATCATCAACAGTACGGTTCGCGGTCCGGCTATCATCGGTGACGATTGTCTGATCAGCGACAGTTATGTGGGACCTTTTACCTCATTGTATCACGGCTGTAAAATCATCAACAGTGAAGTGGAATACAGCATTCTGCTGAAGGAATGTTTGTTGCAGGACGTCGATATCCGCGTTGAGCACAGCCTGCTGGGCAACGGCGCCGAAATCGTTCGTGTGGAAAACAAGCCTTCGACGAACCGGTTTTTTATCGGTGACCAGAGCAGGGTGGAATTGCTTTGATACGCGATGTGTAACGCGTGAATTGTCCTGACGAGTAGCGAGAAACGAGCGACAAGCAACGAGCCACCTCAGCCGTCAAAAAAGTAGTTGGAGGAGAGCCGGAATGAATTATTCAAACCTGAAAATTGAAATAAAGGAATCCATCGCCCTATTGACGATCAACCGTCCCGATAAACTGAATGCTCTGAACCGGAAAACCGTTGAAGAAATCGGTTCGGGGATGGACGAGCTGACTGCCGATGAAAATGTGCGGGGTATCATCATAACCGGGGCGGGGGAAAAGGCGTTTGTCGCCGGCGCGGATATTTCCGAGATTGCGGCGCTGGACAGGGAAACCGGGCGGAAATTCGCGGCAGCCGGGCAGGCGGTTTTTGACAAAATCGAACAGTGCCCGAAACCGGTTTTGGCGGCGGTGAACGGTTTCGCCCTCGGTGGCGGCTGCGAACTGGCCATGGCCTGCCACATGCGTTTTGCTTCCGAAAACGCCCGTTTCGGTCAGCCGGAAGTGAATCTCGGCCTGATTCCCGGTTTCGGCGGAACGCAGCGTCTGCCGCGACTGGTAGGAAAGGGCCGTGCCCTGCAGTTGCTGACTACGGGCGACGTGATCGGCGCCGATGAAGCTTTTCGCATCGGGCTGGTGAATGAAGTTGTTCCGCAAAACGAATTGCTGGATCGCTGCGGCAGAATTCTGAAGACCATTTTTGAGAAAAGCCCCCTGGCGGTTTCTGAAGTTATTGAGATGGTGAATAAAGGACTTGATCTCGATCTGGCCGCGGCGGAAAAACTGGAAGCCATCCGCTTCGGCCATATCTGTGCCGGTGAGGATAAGGCGGAAGGTACGGCGGCTTTTCTGGAAAAACGCAAGCCGAAATTCAGCGGAAAATAAATGAATTCTTTCCGCGCAATTACACTGCAGAATATTCATCCTGAATTTATCCATTTGCTTGAGGAATCGGATTTTGACATTCACTATTACCATTCCATAAACGATCTTATAGACCGGCTGCTTTCACGCAAAACCGATATCTGTATCGTTCCCTCAACATCACTGGATGAAGAAAAAATAAAATCGTTGATGCAAAACAGCCCGGGAACGTTTTTCTTTGTCGATCAACAGCCTGAAAAAAAACTGAACGGGGATGGTCTTTTTTCCGTTGATTTTCATCAGGCGGGAATTGTCCCGGTGCGCGAATTTGTGCAAAACGCCCTGAAACTGATTCACGAGATCAGAAACCGGGAGGATTTTTCCGCCATGCTTTTGCACGACATCCGCTCGCCGGTAAACAGCATCATGGGCTATCTTGAGCTGTTGCAGGACGGCACTTTCGGGAAGTTGAATGATGAGCAGCGACAGGTAGTAGGAAATATCATTGATCTTGGAAGAATGACGGTTGAACTGGCAGAGGATTTCAATCGGCTGCAGGAAATCAGTAGTAAACCGCTTTCATTGCACCGTTCCGGATTCAAAATTGCCGAAATGGTCTACCAGGTAAAGCAGGCGCTGGCAATACAGGCCGAACAAAAAAAAATTATTATCGATGTCAGCATCAATTATAAGCAAGCAATCTTTTTCGGCGATGAAGCAAAATTAAAACGCGTTTTGTTAAACCTGGTATCAAACGCAGTAAAATTTTCGCCTCCCCAATCGACGGTTCGCATGAGGGTAACTGGAACAAAAAACGGAAATCTCCAAATCGCTGTGATCGACAACGGGCCCGGCATAGCAGAGGATTTTCTGCCCAGAGTATTTGAAAAATATATCCGTGCGGAAAGCAGCGGTCGTGACAGCCAGGGGGGCGGACTCGGACTTTATATTTGTCGCGTATTTGTTGAGCTGCACGGCGGGCAGCTGCAGGTTGCCAATAACCCCGGTGGCGGCTGCACATTTTCAGTCCTTTTGCCTGTCAACAAAAAATAAGACATAGCGGAATGAGCAGACAGGAATATCATATCTTCATTGATTTCGACGGCACGATTACTCAAAAAGATACGCTGCAAATGGTACTCGACCGATTCGCGCCTGCAAACTGGTGGTACATTGAAAATGATGTAATTGCCGGAAAGCGAACCGACTCCGAAGCGCTGCAGGCGGAATTTGATCTGGTTGAGGCTGACTGGGATGAGGTTATGCGCTTTCTCGATGATGAGGTAGTAATCGACCCGGATTTTTCATCCTTTGTTGATTATTGCTCGACAAACAGGCTGCCGCTGACCATTTTAAGCGGCGGCTTTGAAGAGTTTATCGAACGCATTCTGAATAATCACATTCCTCAGCGGCGCATTTCATTCATTGCCAATCATATCGAGATTAGAAACAAACGCTGGAAAGTAATACCCAATGCCGGGATGAAAATCAACGGACTGTGCAATCATTGCAAATCGTATCATTTGCAGCAGGCAAAGAATTTCGGCAAGCGGGTTATTTATATCGGCGACGGTACAACCGACCGTTGTCCGGCACTGCGGGCCGATATCATTTTTGCCAAACACCATCTCGCTGATTATCTTTCCGCAGAAAAGATTGCGTATTACCCGTTCACCGGATTTGCCGATATCCGGCGGCAATTAAAAAATCTGAAAGTTGAATTGTGTAAATGAATCCGAATTCGCAAAGCCGGCATATTGCCGATCTGCACTGTGATACCGTCGGCGCGCTGATGGCCGGTGAAGATTTCTATAACCGTGACGGGCATGTCAATATTGAAAAACTGCGACGCGGCCGGGTCGCTTTGCAGGTGTTCGCCTGTTTCATACCGGGTGTGATTCCTGAAAAAGACGCTTTTGAACAGGTCGAGAACATGCTCGCTTTTCTGAACGAACAGGTTGAACAATTTTCCGATCAATTATTCCGTGTCGAAAAGGTCTTCGATTTTATTAAAAAGAATCGGCAGGATAAAACGGGTGTCATGCTTGCCGTTGAAAACGGTCACGCCATTGCCTCATCCCTGGAAAACATTGAACGGTTACGCTTACAGGGCGCGCGTTACATGACCTTGACCCATTCCAGCCATCTTCCATGGGCGGCATCATCGGGCGATCAGCGCAGCACCGCTATGGGACTGAGTGCCTTCGGCAGGGAAGTTGTTCGGGAAATGAACCGCTGCGAAATGATTGTTGACGTCTCCCATGTCCACGAAAATACTTTCCGGGACGCTGTAAAGGTCTCAAAGAAACCGCTGATCGCTTCGCATTCCAATGCCGCCGAACTGTGCCCCTCGGCGAGAAATTTATCCGACGAACAGATCCGGGCCATTGCCGGTTCGGGCGGAATGATCGGCATAAATTTTTTCCCGGGATTTCTGGATGCCGAATATTACAACAGCATGATTGATCGCTGCGGAGAGTTGTTTCCGAAATTCGATGAAATCGAAAAGAAATATATGCATGAAGCGACCCGGCGCCTGAAAGCCCATGCAGAATTCGAATATGAGCTGCGTCAGCGAATGCGGGACAGGTTCGTTCCGCTTCGGAGTATCATCAATCATATTTTGTATATTGTCGAACTGGTAGGAGATGATCATGTTGGATTCGGTTCCGATTTCGACGGTATACCGGATTTACCTCGAGGGGTTGGAGGATGTGATGTTTATCCGCAGCTGGTCCGTGAATTGCGCAAAGCAGGGCTCTCTGAAGAGTCCGTTCGCAAAATCGAATCGGAAAACTTTTTAAGGGTTTTGAAAGACAACGAGGGTTAGAAGTGAATGAAACCTGGATGGACAAGGATTTCCTGAAAAGTCTGGCGGAACAGATAGATACTCCCGCGCTGCTGGTAATCGAAGAGCGGTTGTCAAAGAATATTGCCGAAATGCAGGAACTGGCGGATGAAAACAACGTACGGCTGCGTCCGCATATCAAGACTCATAAATCCGTTGAAATCGCCGGCAGGCAATTAAGAGAAGGCGCAAAAGGGATCAGCGTTGCCAAGGTGTCCGAGGCGGAGGTAATGGCATCGGCCGGCATAAACGATATTTTTATTGCCAATGAAATTTCCTCTCTTCCAAAATTGAGACGGTTACGGCAATTACAGGAGCAAATAACTGTCAGTATCGGCATCGATCATTGGCAGCAGGTTGAGCTGGCTGCAAAGGTGTTCGAAAACGCAGATCGACCGTTAAAGGTACTGATCGAAATTGACAGCGGCTTGCGGCGCTGCGGTGTTGTTCCGGGAAAGCCGTTATTTAATTTGGCACGGAAAATCGAGGCAGTCCCGTTTTTAGAGCTGGCAGGAATTTTTACTCATGCCGGTCATGTCTATTCTGCGGTCTCCGAGAAACAAGTGCAATTGATCGGTGAGTCTGAAGCGGAAATCATGGCGGAATGCGCAGATTCCTTACGGTCCGCCGGAATAAAAATCGGAACGGTCAGCGTCGGTTCGACACCGACGGTTCGCTATTCGGCGCAGCATCCGGTCGTTACGGAGGTCCGGCCCGGTAATTATGTTTTTTACGATAATATTCAGGTACAGCTGGGTTCCTGCCGAATGGAACAGACAGCGCTGTACGTCCTGGCCACGGTTATTTCACAACCGGCTGCGGATCGTATTGTAACAGACGCCGGCAGCAAAGCACTGCATCTCGACCGTGGTGCACACGGTTCGGAAACTGTGCAGGGATTCGGCCACCTGCCGGATTTGGCCGGTTCCGTGGTACGGTTGTCGGAAGAACACGGAGTTGTTATTTTAGATAAGCCGCAACCGGCTGAGCCGGGAACGCCGTTGCTGATTTTACCCAATCATGCCTGTGCGGTTGTAAATCTGTTCGATAAAATGCATTTGCTGCAAACCGACGGCGCAATCATTGAATTGCCGGTCGACGGCCGCGGAAAAAGTCAATAGGAACTGTAAATGCGATTCATAAATCAACGCATCCTGATCATTCTGATCATCTTTTTTATCGTCCTGGTGTTCAGCGGAGTATTACTGCTGCGAACGGTAAATGAACTCGGCGACCAGGTTCTGGGAAAGTCCTCCTTTTTGCTGGCCAAATCGGTGGAGGAAGTTCTGCAGAAATCGGTCGGGGAAGATCTGAAAAAAATAAGTGCGCGTGAAAAAAAGCGGTTACGACGCGTGCTCTCCGGAATGGCTACCCGCTCCGGCAACATCCTGAATATCGTGCTGATCGATACGAATATGACAATCGTGTTGAGCAACGATAAAAAGGTGGAGGGGAGTGTTTACCACGACGAACAGCAGCTGGCAAGAATAAAACAGTCGGAGCCCCGGTATTTCCCGGAGACCTGGCAGGGCGGCGTTGAAGTGCTGGATGTGATCCTGCCACTGCGCAACGAACAGGAAGAAGTTTACGGGTGGTTACGGGTGATACTTTCCCGGTCGGAGATCGAAGGCATTCTGGGTGATCTGCCCCGGGTATTAATTCCGATTTTGCTTGCCTTTGCCAGTTTGGTGGTTATATC
>JAJRVZ010000159.1 GCA_024277055.1 Calditrichota bacterium | reverse complement strand
TTTCTTTTTTCTTCGAGGAATGGTATGGCCGTCATGACAATTCCCGGCGTACAATAGCCGCATTGAATCGCACCTTTTTCCACCAGCTTTTCCTGCACCGGATGCAATTGACCGTTTTTACCGATCCCTTCGATTGTGGTTATTTCTTTTCCCTGGCAGCGCATGACAGGCGTGATGCAACTCAGCACCGGTTTGCCGTCCAGTATTACCGTACAGGCGCCGCAGGTCGCCTCGTCGCACCCGCATTTGGTACCGGTAAGGAATAATCTTTCGCGCAGCGTTTCCAGCAAAGTTTCATGCGGCTGCACCAGAACAGACCGCGTATAACCGTTGATATTCAGTTGAATTTCAGGCATTACCGCCCCTCCACGTTTTCAAGAAGCATGGCCACACCCTGGCCGTGTCCCACACACATGGCCGCGATGCCGTACCGCAGCTTTGTTGCCGAAAGACTGTGCGCCAGCGTAACCGCTATCCGCAGACCGGACATGCCCAGCGGGTGTCCCAGTGCCACGGCGCCGCCGTGAATATTCAGTTTCGCCGCATCGATACCCAGTTCCTGCCGGCAGGCCAGCACCTGCACTGCAAAGGCTTCGTTGATTTCAAACAAATCGATATCGGTCAACTGCAGTTTTGTTTTTTCAAGCAGATTACGAATTGCCGGAACCGGCCCCAATCCCATCCGTTCGGGTTCCAGACCCACCGTTACGGTAGCTATTATTTCAGCCAGCGGTTTTATGCCGGATGTTTTAATGAACGCTTCTCCGGCAATCAGCGCCATGCAGGCACCGTCGGAGATACCCGAACTGTTGGCGGCCGTAACGGTCCCGTCTTCTTTGAACACCGTCCGTAAATTTGCCAATTGCTCCGGCTCCGAAAGCCGCGGTTCCTGGTCGTTCCCGACCACCGTTTTATCGGGTAGCGCAACCGATACCAATTCCCGTTTGAAAAAGCCCTTTTCCAACGCTGCAAAATAACGGCGGTTTGATTCGGCGGTAAACCGGTCCTGTTCCTCGCGGCTAATCCCGAAATCCTCCGCAAGTTTTTCGGCCGTCAGCCCCATATTGGTCCACTTGAATTTGCTGTTCGCAAACAAAGCAGGATTGTAGTCCAGCGCGGCGGTCATCGGCACATGGCCGAGATGCTCGACGCCCCCTACCAGCATGACACGGTTGGTTCCGGCCAGAATGCTGTCCCGGGCCATTTGCAGCGCTGTCAGACTAGAGGCACACAACCGGTTGATGGTCACACCGGGAATCGTTTGCGGCAGCCCGGCCAGTAACAGAACCAGCCGCGCCAGGTTTTTACCCTGCTCCAGATGCTGGCCGACACAACCAAGGTAAAAATCGTCAATAAGAGCTGGTTCAATTCTGGTCCGATCGAGCAGTTTTTGCAATACCTGAACAGCCAGTTCATCGGCCCGCAAATCACGGTAAATGCCTTTTTCCGCGTGTCCCCTGCCAATCGGCGACCGGCAACCGTCGATTAAATAGACTTTATTATTTTTTTTGTCCATTCTCATTACTCGTCACTTGATACAAGTTACTGGATGCTGGATACTCGTCTCTCGTTACCGGTTACTCGATGCTTGATACTGAATACTCAATATGGTACACACTTCATTATTCCTTGCTGGATATTAGATATTCGTTCTCCTTCAATAATTAATAATCAACACTCGATTTCCAATTTCCAGGTTTGTTACTTGATCATTGAATATTGGATATTGGTTGTTGGATATTCTCACACCACCCCCGCGCCGATGCTTTTCCCTCCGTCGACATGCAAGACTTGTCCGGTGATAAATTCTGCCTCTTCTGATGCCAGAAAGGCAACCGCAGCTGCGATATCCTCCGGCTGTCCCGGCTTTTTACCCGGCTGTGCTTCCACCAGTTTTTTGAAGGTTTCTTCCGGCAGCGCTCTGGTCATCGGTGTGTCAATCAATCCCGGCGCCACGGCATTTACGGTTACATTGTATTTTGCCAGTTCCAGAGCCAGGACGCGTGTCAGGCTGACCAGCCCGCCCTTTGAGGCGGAGTAATTGGACTGTCCGAAATTCCCCAGCCACGAGCGCGAAGCGATATTGATTATTCGGCCGGAATTCTGCCGGCGCATAACCGGAATAACAGCCCGGGAAACCAGCCACGGACCTTTAAGATTAACTTCCAGCACCGCGTCGAAATCTTCTTCCGGCATTCGCCAGATGACATTATCGCGAACGATTCCGGCATTATTCACCAGTACATCGATGGTCCCGCTTTGGGCTGCAACTTTTCCGACAAAGTTTTCAACATCCGTAGCATCGGTTACGTCTCCCTGATGAATCATAACATCTGTCGGTATTTCATTTTTCGCATCGGGAGTTGTTTCCCTGTCCAAAACATGAACCGAGGCACCCAGGGTTAGAAATCTTTTTACAATCGCGAGTCCGATTCCCCTCGCGCCACCGGTAACGATGATACATTTATTTTCAAATATTTTCATGACCTGTTATCGTCCGCTGAACTTCGGCGGTTTGCCGCCGACGCTTTGCAAGCCGGCCAGAGCGTCTTCCGTGGAAAATATTTTTTCCAGATACTTCTGTTCCGAAGCCGGTCCCTTTTGTTCATTGATCAGTTTTTCGGCAATTTGCAATGCCCGCGGGGCCTTGTATCGGATTTTTTTAACCGTTTTTTGCCACTGTTCGGAATTGAATTCCTCGTTGTTTTCCGCTCCATCCGAAAGAAAATCTGCAACAGAAAAACGTTCGAAAAAGTCAGCCGTTTGCCGCCACTTTTCGGAAAGAACAACCGGCTTTGTTTCGGCATTAAATTTTCCGTTTATCAGATTCCGCAGTTCTTCCCAGTCTATTACCGCGTCGATCAAACCCATTTCAGCGGCAGATTGAGCCGGAATCATGTTGCCGGTATAAATCAGAAACTTTGCCAGTCCTCTGCCGACACGCTTTACCGTGCGCTGGGTCCCGCCGAGTCCGGGATAAATTCCGATCCCTGTTTCCGGAAAAGCCATAACCGAGTTCGGCAAGGCAACAACGTAATCGGCGGCCAGTGCCAGTTCCAGTCCGCCACCCAGCGCCAGACCATTTATTGCAGCAATGACTGTTTTATCCGAATCATCAATTTGCTGAAACAGTTTCTGCCCGGCAGCGGTAAATGAGGTTATTTCGGATATCGTATTCTTACGAATGTGATCAATAAAAAACCTGATGTCGGCACCGGCAACAAATGCCTTGCCCTGACCGGTAATGACAATCGTATCCAGCGCTTCATCTTCATCAAAACGAGAAAAGGCATCCTGCAATTGTGATATAACCTGCGGATTCAATGCATTCAGGTCTTCAGGACGATTGATCGTAATGATACCGGTTTTTTCCACGCGTTCCGTGTGTATGTAATTCGCCTGCCATTGATCGGAAGTCAGTGACTGCGGAACCGGTATTTGCCGGTTCTTTGCCAGGTCGGATACCTGTTCTTTGACTGTTTGCTCGCCCGAACGATTGAACAAATCCAACGGCCCTTTTCTCCAGCGCAGCCCGATACGCGCCCCCCGATTGATATCCCCGGCAGTACATACTATTTCATCCAGCAATTGACCGCAAACCAGAAAGACGACCCCGACCAGGCGCTCCGCTATCTTTCCGGCGGCCGCATCGGAAACACCACCCTCGTTTTCTATATCCCAGGGTTGATTCAATTCGCTTTGCCTGCGCAATGATTCAGCCGGTTTATAAAAATCGCCGTATGTTTCATACAACGTTTTTTGTGCATGAAAAGCGATCGGCACCCCCGTGGCATTCATTAACGCAAAGGGCCCCATGCCGCAGCCGAATGTTTTGCAGGCGACGGCGTCAATGGCAGCCATGCCGGCAATATTTTCTTCAAGCATGCGGACGGCCTCGTTCAGCCAGGGTACAAAAAATCGATTCACGACAAACCCCTGCGCGTCACGACAGGTTATCGGATCTTTGCCGCTGCGTTTCATCAGCCACATGACCCGGTTGAAAGTGGCATCACTTGTTTTTTCACCGCGAACAACTTCAACCAGCCGGTTTTTTGCCGCATGATAAAAGAAATGTAATCCGATGAATCTTTCCGGCGCGCTGACGGCATCCGCCAGTTCCGTGACGGAAAATGAAGAGGTGTTCGTTGCAATAATGGTATTTTCCGGAACTGTGTCGCACAGATTCTTGAAGAGCTCTTGTTTTACCTTCTTGTCTTCAAAAACGGCCTCGATGATCAGGCTGCAAGCGTTAAGCCGCTGCATATCCGTGGTTGCGGTAATGCGCTGCAGTACGGCATTTTTTTGATCCTCCGTAAAAATGGACCGTTGGATACCCTCATTCAGTGTAGCGGTAATACTGTCGATTCCTTTTTTCAGAAACCGGTCTTCGCGATCCAGCAGCACAACCTGAAATTTTTCCTGCGCAAATTTCTGGGCCAGCGCCGCCCCCATGGTTCCGGCGCCGATAATACCTACGCTGTTAACGGCAGTCATCAGCAGTCCTCCCAGTTTGGTTTGCGCTTTTCGAGAAAAGACTCAATTCCTTCGTTGGCGTCGTGGGTTTTCATTAATTCGTCCACATAAAACCGTTCCAGTTCTTTCAGTTTGCTCTGCAGATCGGTATTGAATTTCCAGCGGGCAGCTCTTACTCCGATTTTTAATGAAGAAGCACTCTTGGAAAGGATATATCTTTTTATCCAATTTTCCACTCCGGATTCCATGGTTGCTCTGTCATCAAACACCAAAGTTGCCAGTCCCATTGTTTTAGCTTCTTCGGCATCGATGGTTCTGCCCGTCAGCAATAACTCATCCGCCGCAGCCTGGCCCGCTTTGAGCGGCAGGATAAGCGAGGCCGGAGGCGGAAAAACACCAAGATTTATTTCCGGCTGCCCCAGACGAGCACTTTTGTCCAGGAACAGGAAATTGCACATCAGCGCCAATTCCATGCCACCCCCCAGGCACTGGCCGGAGACCATGGCTGCTGTGGGAATAGCCAGATCGATCAGCGCGTAAAACAAGCGGTGGAAATTTTTGAGCATTTCAGCGGCCTGTTCCCGCCTGTGCTCTTCAACGCTGGCACCAAAACTGAAATGCTCCCCGGCTCCGGAAAACAAAACCAGCCGTACAGGATTTTGGGATTTCAAATATTCCAGTTCCGCCTGCAATTCTAGCATCATTTCAGCATCCAGAACATTGCCTTTCGGGGCGTTGAGAATCAGTTTTTTTACTTTTCCTTCGTAGAGATTTTCTGAATTAATTTTACTCATAGTTACGCTATCCCAATTCTAAGATGAATATCGGATTTTTCCAATAACCAATAATCAACATTCAATTTCCAAGTTAAAGACCATTTTCATTTGGTCATTGATTATTGAACTTTGGATATTGGATATTTAAATATTCAATCATCAACACCCAATTTCCAATTTTCAAATAAAATCTTACTTCGGCAATATTGCATCCAGTAACTCATCATCCCACGCATGTCCCTCGGCCAGCATTTTCCGCAGTTTTATAAAATCCACTTCACGATTTCCTTTTGGTCCTTCATTAAATGCGCGAAATCCGGCTTTCGCTTCGGTCATCATATTCAGAGACAACCAATCACGGTTAGTTTGCTGATTGCGGTCCCAGTGTTCCAGTTTTTTCTTGCGCAGACTGTTCAGTGTCTTGCTGGTGCAATCGGGCATCATGTACAAAAGTTTTGTTGACAGGCTGTTTACTTCATCGTCCAGAGGTGTCAGGTCAACGACACCGCTCCGCAGTAATTCTTTTCCGGCAGCCAGCGCTTCGCCCGATTTCTGTCGACCGTAAACAATTTCTCCGGAATCATCAAGCCAACGGTCCGTTATCAGCAACGGATTACGAACATATTCCCCATTCACTTTCAGGACCGGCACCGCTTTGGTAATCAGACCAAATTGATGTGCCTCGTAGGCACTCCACATTTCACACAAAGTACAGCTTTGCATGGCTCGCTCAATACCGACAAACAAATGCAGAAAATCCGTGCTACCGCCATCCGGGGCGCTGCCGTGTTTCGGGCCGGCCTGACCGAATACCGCCATATCACTGGCCAGCGTGAAATCGCAGGCCATACCTATTTCCTGCCCACCGGCAATACGCATACCGTTTACCCGGCAGATAACCGGTTTATCGCATTGCAGAATAGCGGTGATCATATCGTTAAATAAGCGCATATACTGCTTGTATTCCAGCGGCCTGCCGGCATAGTATTCGGCGTATTCCTTTGTGTTGCCGCCGGTGCAAAAAGCTTTATCACCCACTGCGGTAAATACAACGGTCACCACCCGTCGGTCCATTGATGCCCGGCGAAAAGCAAGAATGATTTCCTTAACTGCTCCGGTAGTGTAAGAATTGTACTGTCTGGGGTTGTTTAAAAAAATCCAGGCATTAAAAAGTCCCTCTACCCGTTTTCCGGAATTATCCGTACAGGGACGCAATTCATAAATAATCTCCGAAAACTCCGTTTCAACGAGATTATGACTGATCAGATTGTTTTTCATAAATCCTGTTTCTCCTGATTTATTGCATATTACCATCAATCGAAATCGGGAATCAGTACCGAACGCCTGATCAATTTATGATTCAGCGTTTGTTCAAAAATGTCATTGATCCTGCTCATGGGAAATGTTTCGATGTACGGTTTGATTTTGATTTTTCCTTTAGCAACCAGATCAATCACCTGTGGGTATAATTCCGGTTTGCAGCCCCAGGTGCCGATAATCTGCGCATCAAAAGCCATCAGGTTGCTGAGCCGCACTTCCAGTTTATCCATGGTAAAACCGACTATGGAAAGTGTGGCGGCAATACCCAGCAGTGCAAAGGCCAGTTCCTGTCCTGCTTTTGTGCCGGACATTTCATAAATTTTCCAGCCGAAAGGTGACGCAGAAAAATCTTTACAGATGGCTTTGGTTTCAGCTTTAATTTCCTTTACCCCCATGCCGCTGCTGTTTAGAGTTTTAACGGATTCAAATGATTGCAATTGATCCAGTTTTTCCCGGGAGATATCGATTGCCAGCACTTTTGCGCCGAACACCTGAGCAATTTGTACTGCGTAAATTCCAACTCCTCCCACACCGATAATGACGGCAAAATCTCCTTCACGAATATTGCTTTTTTGAATTACCTGATAAGGGGTTGAAACCGCGTCGGCAATGACCGACAACTCGGCCGGCGAATGTTCCGTCAGAGCGGTTTCCGGAATCTCTGCCAAATATTTTGCCGGCACCACCACATGACCGGCAAACCCGCCGTGAAAGTCGTTCCCGGGCATCAGCTGTTTCTGACAAATATTGCTGCGGCCGTTTTTGCACAGTTCACATTCGCCGCAGGGCAATACCGCCGGCACTATCACATTTTTGCCGACCCAATCTTGGGGCCCTTCCAGCACGGTTCCGCTGATTTCGTGTCCCAGCGTAAGAGGTAATTCGTGGCGCGTCGGCACACCATAATGCCAGAAACTTAAATCGGTATGACAAACCCCGCATCCGGCGATTTTTATCAGCGCTTCGTGCGGTTGCAGACCGGGCGCTTCATAAGTTACTTTTTTAAAGGGCGCTTCCGCCGCCGTCATTTGCCAGGCAGTAATCTGTGCCATTGTTATTTCCTTTAACTATTTTCCAGTAAAACAGCCGTTCCCTGTCCGCCGCCGATACAGGCGGAAGCAATGCCGTAGCGAACATTGCGGCGTTTCATTTCCAATGCCAGGGTATGTGTCAGTCGCGTGCCGGTCGCCGCCAGCGGGTGACCAATGGCAATCGCGCCGCCATTGACATTCAGTTTTTCGCGATCAATTTCAAGAGCCTTCTCCACGGCAACGATTTGCGCGCCGAAGGCCTCGTTAATCTCGAACAGATCGATGTCGGATAAGGATAAACCGGCAATTTGCAAAACCTTCTGAATCGCAGGTACCGGACCGATCCCCATGATTTCCGGGTCCACACCGGACGAGGCCGAGGCGACGATCTTTGCCAGCGGTTTCAAATTGTTATGTTTTACGACTTCAGCAGACGTCACCACCACCGCCGCCGCCCCGTCGACGATACCGCTTGAATTGCCGGCTGTCTGCACGCCATCGGCGGCAAAGGACGGTTTTAACTGCGCCAGTTGTTCGGCATTGGTTTCACGAATATTTTCATCGTGAGCCAGAGTGATCCCTGACGGGGTTGTACGGTATTTTCGATCCTGCAATCCCTCCTGTGACAACACCCCCGAAGCAACCGGAACCATTTCTTTCGCCAGTGTTCCGTCCTTTGTTTTTT
>JAJRVZ010000158.1 GCA_024277055.1 Calditrichota bacterium | reverse complement strand
TCCCGCGGGCGCTCATCTTCCGGCCAGTCGGTGATACGTAACCGCCGAACCGGTTCTTTCACACGATTCTTCATCGCTCAGATTCCTTATACATTATATACATTAATTGATAAACTCTGAAAGCTTGTACGTGACAACGGATGATTCCGGCTTAACGGGTTAAAACCGGATTGTGTGTGGCGGATATCGACATGTTTTAAAATTTTATTCCACAGATAATTTCCTGTATTCGGCATCAGTTTAAAAATTCCGCGGCTGCTGATCGACACGCCGGAGGTTTTTACTTTTTCTAAACCATTTCCGCTGAATGTTCCCCCGGTAACCGTAAATATTTCAAAAATATTAATTTCAAAACCATCCCGGTTGATCACATGATCGTTACCTTTACCGCTCGAAATATTTCCCTGCTTGTCGGTCCAAACATTATTACCAAGGTTCAGATACCCGCGCATGAATCCCAGCCCGACTGCGAATGGTGTATCTTGCAAGCGCCTGCCGACCGAAACACCACGAGAAGTAAAATAGAGGTCACTGAAATTAAAACCCGGAAGCCAATTCACTTTCAGGTACTGGAACGACAAATGGTCAGATGCGGCAAACAGGCCCAGTTGCCCGGGGTTGTAATAGAATCCGAACGTATCCCGTGTGGGCAGTGCTGTCTGGGCGCCGGTCAGTCCCGATGAATGGGATGAAGGTCCGATAAGCAAAAAGGGAACGGCGGATTCACTCGGTGCCTTCAGCTGTGGAGACAGGATGCAGAAAATAAGAACGGCAAGAAGCAATTTGGAGTTCATGGCTCAACCCGCTAAAAAGATCAGATCGAATATTTCCCCCGATTTCCGACCGAAACAGTTTATCAGATTATTCGCAACTGAAAAATACAACATTTATTTTGAAGATAAAAGGAGAAGACGAACAGAAAACAGGAATTTTACAGATCCGTACTATACTCCGGTTTGAGAACTCGTCAACTTTCAAGCTGATTCTCTGCTACTGTAAATCCTTCTGTTCCCCGCCGAATTTGATACCCATTTCTTTCATCATTTTGAACGGTGGAATCCCGCCGATCAATACAAATATATAATCGTTTTTAATCGTTCGCATTTCACCGCTCACTTCTACATCAACCTCATCGTCCCTGATTTCCTTTACACTTGAACTGAACAGCGGTGTAACCTGTCCTTTTTCGATCATTTCAAGGATACGCTTTTCATTTTTCTGTTTCATGCGGAAAAACTTCTCTTTGCGGTAAGAAATCGTAACCGTATTGCCCTTTTGTCGGCCCAGTGCAATGGCTGCTTCAATGGCGCTGTCGCCGCCGCCGACCACCAGGATGTGTTCGCCCTGATAGGTTTCCGCATCCATCAGTTTGTACATGACCTTCGCCTTTTCCTCGCCGGGAACACCCAGTTTGCGCGGCATGCCCCGCCGGCCGAGTGCCATAACTACCGTTTGTCCCTTATAGACGTGTTTATCCGTTTCCACGGCAAGATATCCATCTTCACGAACGATATTACTGAGTTTTTCACCGACCATGATATTCAGTTTGAATTTATGGTGAATCTCTTCCCAGATTTCAACCAGTTCTTCTTTATAATATTCGTGTTTGGTCAGTTTTCCGTAAAGAGGAATATTCACCGGTTGCGTCATGACAAGTTTCTTGCGCGGGTAATGCAGAATCGTTCCGCCGGGCGGCTGACGATCAATCATTACATAGGTCATTTTATTCTTGATGGCTGTTAACGCAGCGCTGATTCCGGCCGGTCCGGCGCCGACAATGACCACATCCCAGATGCCTTTCCTTTTCTCCGTCACCTGGGTATGAATGCGTTCAACCACCCGCGCCCCCTGCGCCAGCGCGTTGCGGATCAGCGCCAGCCCGCCCAGTTCGCCGGCAATATACAGACCGGGAATGCTGGTTTCGTTGTGCTCATTCATGATCGGAATATCATCGCGGGTGGTAACATCCCCCAGCCCTACTTTCAACGCGCCGACGGGACAGGCATCCTCGCACAAACCGTGACCCACGCATTTCAATCCGTTGATAATTGTCGCTTTGCCGTGCACCAATCCAAGTACCTCCCCCTCCGGGCAGGCATCCACGCAGGAACCACATCCGATACACCTGGCCAGATCGATCATCGGGTGCTGGGCGATCGGTTTGTCCGCTCCGAGTGACGCCGCTTCTTTTTTGCGTTCTGCGGCACGATGTGCTTCCGAACGGAATTTTTTAAAATAGGGAACGACGACGATCAGGCTGATAATGATCAGCGTGAGCCAGATTATTGCTGATTCCATTCATGCCCCTTAATGCTGTTTTTCCCGGCTCTCCTGCCAGGATTTGATATAGGCGATAGCGTCCTGTGTTGACGAACCCGGGCCGAACAGTTTGCCGACCCCCATTTTTCGCAAAGTTTCCATATCTTCTTCGGGAATTATGCCGCCACCGGTCAGCAATTTGTCGGACAGCCCGTTTTTTTTCATTAACTCCAGAACTTTGGGGAAAATGGTCATGTGCGCACCCGACAAAATACTGAGAGCGACCACATCAACATCTTCCTGCACGGCTGTTTCAACGATCATTTCCGGCGTCTGGCGCAATCCGGTATAAATAACCTCGAAGCCGGCGTCACGCATGGCGGCCGCCACCACTTTGGCGCCACGATC
>JAJRVZ010000157.1 GCA_024277055.1 Calditrichota bacterium | reverse complement strand
CTTACGGTTGCCATTGCTCTGGCCATCGGTCTTGGACTGTTTTTTATGCTGCCGCTTTACCTGACGACCGAAATCTTTAATATTGAACAGAATGCGGTATTGTTCAACCTGGTATCCGGTTTGATCCGTATTGTTTTTTTCCTGCTTTATGTCTGGGGCATATCATTCATGAATGATGTACGGCGCCTGTTTCAGTATCACGGTGCGGAACATAAAACCATTTTCGCCTTTGAAGAAAAAGTTTTTCTTTCGCCGGCCAATGCCCGGCAATACACAACCTATCACCCGCGATGCGGTACCAGCTTTCTGGTTATGGTCATGCTGGTTTCGTTACTGTTTTTTGCTTTTCTGGACACATTGATCATTTCCTGGATGGGCAGTATCTCCCTGCCCGTGAGATACCTGACACACATTCCGCTGATCCCGTTTGTAGGCGGACTTTCCTACGAAGCAATAAAAGCCTCCGCCAAAAAAGCGGATTCGGCACTGGTACGCTTTTTTATTGCCCCGGGGCTGGGCCTGCAGCGTATTACGACGAACGAACCGGACGACAGTCAGCTGGAAGTCGCCATTGAGGCACTGAAGGCGGCACTTGGTGAAGAATACAAAGATGAACTGGTTCCTGAAGATACCGTAGCAGAGGCTGTTTAAGTAAAGATTGATTATGATAGACCAGCAACTGGAAAAAATAAAAAGCCGCTATGATTTCCTGATGGAGGAATTAAGCAAGCCGGAAACGATGGCCGATCAGCAGCGGTACGGCAGACTGGCTCGCGAACAAAACGAACTGCAGGAAATTATTTCCCATTACGATAAACTTCAGGACATCGTCCGCCAAATCGAGGATGACCGGGAAGTTATCGAGCTTAACGAAGACAATGACCTGGTTGCCATTGCCGAAGAGGAACTGGGCGAACTGGAAGCGCAGCGCGAAAAAATGGAAGAAGAGCTGCGGATGATGCTTGTCCCGAAAGAAGCCAATGATTCTAAAAATGCAATTGTTGAAATTCGGGCCGGAGCGGGGGGGGACGAAGCCGCTATTTTCGCCGGTGATCTGTATCGCATGTATTCCAAATTCTGTGAAATAAAAAACCTTAAAGTGGAAGTACTCAGTTCCAGTCCATCCGAGCGCGGCGGCTTCAAGGAGATAATTTTCAGTGTCAGTGGCCCGGATGCATTCGGTACTCTTAAATTTGAAAGCGGTGTACACCGTGTTCAGCGGGTGCCGGATACGGAAACACAGGGCAGGATTCACACTTCGGCGGCCTCTGTTGCCGTGCTGCCGGAAGCCGAAGATATTGATATCGAACTGAATCCGGCCGATCTGCGTATTGATGTGTATCGTTCTTCGGGTCCCGGAGGACAAAGCGTCAATACCACCGATTCCGCCGTACGGATCACCCATGAGCCGACCGGCATCGTCGTTACCTGTCAGGATGAAAAATCGCAGTTAAAAAACAAAAACAAAGCGCTGAAAGTGCTCAAGGCACGCTTGCTGGACAAGGCACAATCGGAGCAGAACAAGGTTATTGCCGAGCAGCGCCGTTCGATGGTCGGCAGCGGGGATCGCAGCGCAAAAATCCGTACTTACAATTATCCGCAGGGCAGGGTCACCGACCATCGCATCAATCTTACTCTGTACAAGCTGGACCGTGTGATGGAGGGGGATCTAAACGAATTGATCGAGAAACTGCACCTGGCCGACCGTAGCGAGCGACTGGCGCAGATGGTTGCCTGATCCCCTGTTAAATGAACATCCGGCGGCATGCCACGATGAATGAAAAGAATAAACACTGGACCGTAGTAGAAATTCTAAAAACCACCAGCGATTACTTTCACCGGAAACAATTCGAAAATCCACGCCTGAATGCAGAATTATTGCTTTGCCATGTTTTGAAAATTGAACGGGTTCAGCTTTATTTGCAATTCGACAGAAGATTGCTGCAAAGCGAACTTTCTGAGTACCGGGAACTGGTACGCCGGCGTTCACAATACGAACCGCTGCAGTATTTAACCGGTCAAACGGAATTCATGGGTTTGCCCTTTGAAGTGTCCTCATCCGTATTGATACCGAGGCCCGAAACTGAAATGCTTGTGGAGACGGCGCTCGAAATACTGACCGGGATGAAAAAAAAACCGGTACAAATCTGGGATATTGGTACCGGCAGCGGTTGTATTGCCGTCAGCATTGCCGCCCGATGCCCGAACTGTCAATTGCTGGCCACGGATATATCCGAACAGGCGTTGCATCTGGCGGAGAAAAATGCCGATCGCAATCAGGTGGACGGTCGCATTCGCTTTGAAGTGCACGATGTACTCAACGATCCGCCGCCGAATTCCGTGGAAGTAGATATGCTGGTTTCAAACCCACCATATGTTACGGCGGAAGAGTATAAGGGTCTGCAGCCTGAAATCGTACAATTTGAACCCAAGCTGGCGGTAACCGATTTTGGCGACGGTCTGGTTTTTTATCGTCGTATATTCTCTTTGCTCAAAAAGTTGACGACCTGTAAATTGGCACTGATCGAATTGAGCGGGACCCGGCCGGATCCCATTCTGGAATTAGCGCGTGCTGCAGGTCTGAGGCAATTCGAAATTAAAAATGACTTAAACGACCGGCCGAGAATAATAATTATCAGGAAATAAAATGTCTAAAAAGAAAAAAAACGACTATTCAAAAAAAATACTTCGCCTGTTGAAAGCATCGCCCTCGGGAATGTCGGCAAAAGAATTAAGCCGGGTACTGGATGTTCACAAGAATGAATACCGGTATTTTCGGGCGGGACTGGAAAAGCTGCTCAGCCGGCAGCAAATTGCGAAAAGTAAAAACCGTAAAAAATATATTTTACCTCCGAAGCCCCGGAAGGTTGTGGGCGAACTTTCCATTACCCGCGGCGGTTTCGGGTTTGTGCATGATGAGGAAACCGGGCTGGATGTATTTATCAGCCGGGATCATTTGAACACGGCATTCGATCGGGACACGGTCGAAGTCAGTTTGTATGCGCGATCTCGCGGGAAAAACCTTGAGGGTTTTGTTACGGCTGTTAAAGAAAGATTCCGCAGGCTTTATGTGGGAACATTTCACCAAAGTGAATTTTACGGTTATGTGATTCCCGACGATCCCAAAATTTACCGTGATTTTTTCATTCCGAAGGAACAACAGGGAGCAGCGACAAACGGGCAAAAGGTAGTAATAGAAATGACGCGCTGGGAGCGGGATCATATGAATCCGGAAGGCAAAGTCGTGGAAGTGATTGGTTTTCCAGGGGATGTGGGGGTCGATGTGGCATCGGTGGCACACTCATACCAGTTGAATATTAAGTTCCCCGGTGAAGTTGAGAATGAAGCACAAAGTGTCTCCGGAAAAATAGAAACAGCCATGCTGGAAAACCGGCTTGATCTGCGCGACGAGGTCTGTTTTACCATTGATCCGGCGGATGCCAAGGATTTTGATGATGCGGTGTCCATTAAAAAGAACAAAGACGGCAGCTACGAATTGGGCGTACATATCGCCGATGTCAGCCATTATGTAAAACAGGACACGGAAGTTGATCAGGAGGCATTCAAGCGCGCAACGAGTGTGTACCTTGTTGACCGCGTAATTCCCATGCTTCCGGAATATCTATCGAACGATCTTTGCAGTCTGCGACCCAATGAGGACCGGTTGAGTTTCAGTTGTATCATGCAGATTTCTTCGAACTGTGAAGTGACGGATTATACAATCAGCCCTTCGATCATTCACAGCAAACGGCGCTTTACCTACGAAGAGGTTCAGTATATTGTTGATAATGATATTGATGACCCGCTGGCCGGCGATTTGAAGCTGATGATGGAATTGAGTCATAAACTGACCGGAAAACGACTGGATGAAGGGGGGATCGATTTCGAAACGCCGGAAGTTGAATTTGAACTGGACGAGACGGGATTTCCAACGGCAATTACCCGCAAACACCGCATGGACAGTCACCGCATGATAGAGGAATTCATGCTGATGGCCAATCAGACGGTAGCGAAGCACATAGCCAATATCAGCCCGCAAAACCGATTGTTGCCGTTTATTTACCGTGTTCATGAAAAACCGGACAGCGAAAAAATGAACCGCTTTTTCAATTTTCTGAAAGCCCTCGGATTTGAAGTAAAGCCTGTCGACAGGGTGTCCTCAAAATATTTTCAGAAACTTCTTGCCGGGTTGAAGGGTACGAAAGAAGAAATTGTGATCGAACAGGTAGCCTTAAGGTCGATGATGAAAGCGGTTTATTCCACAAAAAATGTAGGGCACTTCGGACTTGGATTCAGTCATTATACCCATTTTACGTCTCCGATCCGCCGTTATCCCGATTTAATGGTACACCGTTTGCTTAAGCAGTATGCAACCGATCAGGGCCGCCTGCAAACAGGCCGGCTGCGCGACAGACTGAAAAAAGTTTGCGAACAGTCTTCACGACAGGAACGCAATGCCATTGAGGCCGAGCGCGAATCGATCCGCCTGAAACAGATCGAATACATCAGCAGGCATGTCGGCGAACAGTTTACGGGTATTATTTCCGGGGTGATGGCTTTCGGCATTTTCGTCGAATTGCTGGACACGCTTGTCGAGGGATTGGTACACATAACCGAAATTCCGGATGATTATTATATTTATGATGAAAAAACATTCTCGCTGATCGGTCGCGATTCGGATCGAATACTGCGTTTGGGAGATGAGGTTCAGGTGCGTGTGAAAAAGGCCAATCTGGAAGAAGGCAAAGTGGATTTTGAACTGGTCGGTTAAATGCAGGTATCGGGAAAACCAACATACGTCCGTTTGTGCCTGATAGCCCTTTTCTTTTTAGTCTGTCCCGATGAGAGCCGGGTGTTTGCACGGCCGGCCGACAATCCGGAGCAGACACCGTCCGACAGCCTTGCTGCGGCGGATTCTACCTTACCGGATACAATCGGGGCTGAAGTCGTACGTCAGAATAAAGGCAACCAGTTGGAAGCGCCGATCTACTACTGGGCCGAACTGGGAATGGTCAGTAAAACGGACAACAAGATTTATCTGGAAGGAAAGGCAAAGATCGTTTACCAGGAGTTAACACTGGAAGCAGAGAAGATCATGATCGACCAGGACAATCATTACCTGTTCGCGGAGGGGGTGGTGGATACGGTCGATTCTCTAGGAAAGCCTGTTTACACGGGTACGCCGGTATTTAAGGAAAAGGGTGAGCAGCCGATGTACGGCAATACGCTGCATTACGATTTTAAGACAAGACGCGGAAAAATCGGATACGGCAAAACAAAAATGCCGCCGGGGTTCTATCGTGGTACCGATATCCATAAGATCGGTCAAAAAACCCTGCTGGTGGAAGACGGCTATTTTACTTCCTGCGAATATATCGATAATCCGCATTTTTATTTCCGATCGGATAAAATGCGTGTGATTGTCAAGGATCGTATCATTGCCAAGCCGATCTATTTTTACATCGCCGATGTACCGCTGGGCGTACTGCCCTTCGGCGTCTTTCCCAACAAACGCGGACGAAGATCCGGTATCATTGTTCCCAGTTACGGCGAAAGCGGATACGGCGGGCGGTTCCTGAAAAATATCGGTTACTACTGGGCCCCGAATGATTATTTCGACGCCACCTTCCTGACGGATTATTACGACAAACTGGGATTTACCTATCGCGCCAATCTGAATTACAAAGTCCGTTACCTGCTCGGTGGCAGCGTTTCGGGAACATATTTTCCCGTGGACCCCAACACGGGGCGCCGCACCGAACGATGGTCGGTGAATATTCGGCACAGCCAGGAAATAGATCCGACGATGCGTCTGACCGCCGTGGGACGTTTTCAGAGTGACGGTAATTTTAATCGCCAGTATTCCAGCAATATCAACCAGCGATTAAATCAGGTGCTGTCTTCCAACATGACGCTGAGCAAACGCTGGAAAGGCACAAAAAACAGCATGAACCTGAATGTCGGGCGTACGGAGAACCTGCAGAGCGGAGAAATCGATTATACGTTTCCCCGACTTTCTTTTACCCGCTCACGCTCCACTTTTTATGAAACTTTCACCGGTAAAAATATCAGCGGCAAGCGCAAGTGGTATCAGGATATTTATTTTTCTTATGATTCGAAACTGATTCGGAAGGGTGCGAAAAAGAAAACTAATGATGGCATTTTTACCAATTCATTATCGCAGGGAGTAAATCACAATTTGTCCATAAACGCACCGCAGAAGGTTTTAAAATATTTTAACATCATACCCTCCGTAAATTATCGTGAAACCTGGGTAGACGAAGTTACGGAAGCGGAGTTGAATCCGGAAACGAATCAGATCATAAAAACGCAGAAAAAGCAATTTGCCGTTCGTCGGACCTACAACGGCAGTGTAAACTTGAAAACGACAATATTCGGTATGTTTGAGCCCGATATCGGCAGCCTGAAATTTATCCGTCACAAAATGGATCCGCAGCTGTCTTTCACCTACACGCCGGATTTTTCATCGCCGTCTTTCGGCTATTACACCAATATCATCGATACGACGGGACGAAAGCAAAAGATTGACCGATTCGGCAAAAACCCGTTTTCCGGCACTCCGTCCAACGAATCCCGTTTTCTGCGAATGAGCCTCGGCAACCTTTTTCAGGCAAAAATCGTCAACGGTGACAAAGAAAAAAAGATCGACCTGTTTACGCTTAAATTCAACACAGGATATGACTTTAAAGCGGACAGTCTGAAATGGCAGAACCTCAGTACCAGTTTCCGGGCGTCGCCGTTCAGTGGTACCAGTATTAATATTACCACGTCCCACAGCTTTTATGCAGCCGGACCAAACGGAACCGGCAGGGTCAATCGTTTTCTCCTCGACGAAGGTTCATTGCCCCGGTTACTGAATTTGAACGCCAGTCTGACTTTCAACCTGTCCGACAAATTATTTGAGACAAAAAAGGGTGATGAAGAGGAAGAAGAGGAGTTTGAAACCCTGACGCAGGAAGATATTGTCGACATAGACAGCAATGTTCTTCAGGAGCCGGAAGGCGGGGGACAGGGGCGTAACCCGGCCAAAGATCTGAAAATACCCTGGCGTGTAAACTTCCGATTTAATTACACACTGGATCGCAGCAATATTAAAAACCCCCGCGAAACGATGGACCTGGGAGCAACAGCCGGCATCCAGCTGACGCGCAACTGGCGGTTGAACTGGAATATTCGTTTCGATCCGGTGAAAAAGGACATTACTTATCAGAATTTTCAGATATACCGCGACCTGCATTGCTGGGAAATGTCTTTTAACTGGCAGCCGACATTCGGCTACTATTCGTTTCAGATAAACGTGAAAACCCCCATGCTGCGTGATATAAAAGTTACAAAACGTCCGTCCGGGCGGGCATTTAATTAGACAAGCGGTCATGAACAGTTTGTCAATGAAAGTGGAGGAAGTATTCAGGGACCGTGAACGCCGTAATTTGCTGATCGCGTTACTGCTGTCTCTTTTGTTTCATATCCTGTTATTGTTTATTGTAAATGTCCTGGACTGGCTGGTAATCGATATGTCTCCCGGGGAAGAACAGGTGAGTGAACCGGTAACTTTTATATTTCCGGAAAACAAACCAAAACAGATCGTTGAAAACATGAATGAAAATGAAATGGTGCCGGAGAACAGCGACTTACTTTCAGAGCGTAATTCGCGTGCGGCCAATCCCGATATTCTCGATGCCATAGGATTGCGCCCAAACAGCCGCGGAAATATCCCCATACCCAATCTGTCGCGGCCTTTTTCACCGCCGTCCATGATGCAGCGACCGTCATCAAAAGTATTTAACCGTCGTGCGTTGGCGGGCGAGGCCGGGTCAATTGCAGAATTTGAAAATTCCGCACAGGATGAACGTCTCTCGTCGCCCGCTTCGAACGGGACAAATCAGCTGCTGGAACAGAAGCAGTTTTCTGCGGATCAGTTGGGCGATCTGAGCCTGAGCACCTACGCCTGGGAATGGGCGCCGTACATCAATGCTTTCAAGCAGAAATTACTGCGCGTCTGGTATGCACCGGTGGCCTATTATCGACTCGGATTGATCCACGGGTATACGATTATCAAATTTACCATTTCCCGCGACGGACGATTGACAGATTTGAAAATACTTGATCAGAAAGGGCACGAGTCCCTGCACCTGTCAAGCGAAAGTGCAATCCGGGCGGTATTTCCGTTCAAGGCTTTGCCGACAGGCTTTCCGGACAGGGACCTGACTATTACAGCACGAATGATATATCCCAACCTGCGACAAAGGAGCTACTGAAATGTTGGAATTGTTTTACCGCGGCGGTATTATGATGTACCCGCTCGCCCTGGCCTCGTTAATAATGATTGCTATTGTAATTGAGCGGCTTGGTTCCCTGCGGAGAAAGAAAATAATTATTCCTGAGATCATAAATGTTGTTGATCAGTTCAGCAGCGAAAAGGATATAGAACTGGCACGTAACATGTGCACAAAGTACAACGGACCGTTGCCGAATATAATCGTTATGTCTCTGGACAACAGCGACCTCCCGCGCCAGGAAATACGCGAACTGGTTGAGGAGCAGGGCCGGCAGGAAGTGCGTAAACTGGAAAAGGGACTGGGTATCCT
>JAJRVZ010000156.1 GCA_024277055.1 Calditrichota bacterium | reverse complement strand
TTACAGAATGATTACGATGTTGACGATGAGAATATTATTATTTCAGATGCCTTCGGATTACAGCATGGTACCATCGAATCGATTACCGGCGATACCGTTCTGAATTACCAACCTGCACCGGATTTTTACGGTGTCGATTCGCTTCGATATGTCATCCGGGACGGTTTCGGACTGACGGATACGGCGGAAGTATTTATTATCGTTCAACAGGTTAATGACGATCCGCAATTGCAACTGCCGGATACCGTACGTTTTTATGCCGACAGATGCGATTCATTATCGGCGTGGGAATATGTGGAAGATGTTGAGACACCCGATTCCCTGCTACAGATATCCTTTGATATTTTTCCGGATACCCTTTTGATGGATATTGATCCGCAGACAGGACTTTTACAAATCTGCGCAAAAAATTCCGCTGCTCCGACGCGGGCCACGGTCGTTGTCACTGTTAACGACGGCGACGGAGGTGTCGGGGTTGATTCAATCCTTGTACTTGTTGACGCTCCTACCGGATTGAATGACCGCTTAGCGGGCGCTCAACCTGTCCGGTATCGGTTGTATCAAAATTATCCCAACCCATTCAACCCGGCAACTCGTATTCGATACGAGCTGGCAAAGGAAGGTCGTGTGCGTCTGGCCATATATAATATTCTGGGACAACAGGTAGCGTTACCGGTAGATAAAAAGCAAGCGGCCGGTCGGCATTCTACCGTTTTTAATGCTTCGAAACTGGCATCGGGTATTTACTATTACATAATACAAAGCGGAGATTATTATAAAACCATGAAAATGATTGTAATGAAGTAAGACGCTGATCGCAGGATGTACTCGACAATCAAAACATCAACCTCAGTCGAATCGTGATTAACATCATTAAAATGAAACAAGTGGCAATTCAAAACTTTCGATTCTCTTTTTTAGACAAATCTAAACATAGAACCATTTTTTTCTTGCAAATTAGAAAATTATTAATATATTCAAACTATAATATGCCACTGAAGAAATGAAGATGATTAAATGGTTGCGGTTTTATACTGTAACAGGATTGGATAGTAGTCCGGTGTTAACGTACTATGCGAATAAATTCAAAATAATTAGGGGATAAGCGTAAAATTAATTTACTTTGACAAGTAATTGATATAATTATTGAATTTTATCATGCCCGAACCTGCATAAAGAACTTAATTTAGATATTAACGAATAAATTTGACCTGGAAACAGTGTAGCAGTTTTTATGCTCTATTTTAGAATTATTGAAATAGGTTCATGTTCAGATATGATGTTTGTTCACCATCTGGCCTTACCTCCCCCCTCAAGGAAAGTAAAATAAACAAGTTACAAGAACTATAAATAATACTTATGACCAATCGGGGGATACAATTTCAATTATTTATTAACATGGAATGTAGGAGGCAATGATGCGGACATTTTTTAGACTGATTATTATTCTCAGTGTTGTTTTTTCCGGTTTATTCGGAATGCCTGCGCATAAAAAACTGCTTGAAAAAATTAAAAACGGAGAAGTTAAACAACCGTATTTTTTAACCAATCTACAGGGCATACTCAAAAAAGGGGTCAATTCCACCGCGGTTTTACCGGACGGCTCCAGGCCCTACAATCAAAATAAATTACCAAAAACCAATTTCAACGCTATAGCAATTCTGGTAAAATTTACCGATAATCCATCATCAGTCGGTGCTTCGTTTTTTGATAATCTTATTTTTGGAACGTCGACCGGAACGGTAAACGACTACTACAATGAGATTTCTTACGGTACCCTATCCATTGTTACTGTAAACCTGCCCAGTTCAACCGGCTGGCAAACCGCTCCTCAAACCTATTCCTATTACGTCAACGCACAACAGGGGTTTGGAACCTATCCCCAAAATGCTCAAAAACTGGTCGAGGATGTCGTCGCTCTGGCTGACCCTCTTGTAGACTTCTCGCAATATGATAACAATGCGGATGGATTTGTCGACGCCCTGTTTATCATTCACTCCGGCCCGGGAGCGGAATTCACCGGAAGTTTAAACGATATCTGGTCTCACAAGTGGAACACCTCCGCTCCTCAGACAGTGGATGGCGTCAGCGTTTTTTCCTATTCCATTGAACCTGAATACTGGTCGACACCGGGTGACATGACCTGTGGCGTCTACGCTCATGAAATGGGACATGCCGTATTCGGGCTGCCGGATCTTTACGACCGGGATTATTCCTCTGAAGGTTTGGGGGATTGGAGTTTAATGGCCGGCGGCAGCTGGAACGGAACCCTGGGTAACTCCCCTGCCCATCCGGATGCCTGGAGCCGTTCCCAGATGGGATTTGTTTCACCGACCAATGTAATAACCAATCAAACCGGTGTTACGATTCCCGGAATTGAAAACACAGCGACGGAATTCCGTTTGTGGACGAACGGAAGTGTGGGCCAGCAATATTTTCTTGTTGAAAACCGGGATGCGGTGGGATATGACGCTGCTCTTCCGGGAGCCGGTTTGCTGATTTACCATGTGGATGAGGATGTTGCCACGCAGAATGATGATGAAAACCATTATCTCGTAGCCCTTGAACAGGCTGATGGTCTGCTGCATCTTGAGAGCAGCTCAAACCAGGGTGATGCCGGTGACCCCTTTCCCGGCTCATCCATTAATTATACATTTGATGACGTCAGCAACCCGAACAGCCGCAGCTATTTTAACAGTGCGACGCAGGTGGCCGTGCGCAACATCAGTAACGCCGGGCCCAGTATGACCGCTGATCTGGAGGTGGGCTCAACGACAACCTGGGGAGGGGATTTCCTGATCTGGGATCCGGATCCGACGCCGCTTTCCGGCCCCGAATTCAAATCGCTTCTGGAAGGATTAGGTTATACGGTAGACTATACCTCGACGATCACCACTGTTCCGGACCTTTCCATTTATCAGGCGGTTTTTATTTGTCTCGGAATTTACAACAACAACTATGTTTTAAACGAAAATGACGCCCAGCTGATTATTCCCTATTTAGATGCCGGCGGAAAAGTCTACATGGAAGGCGGTGATACCTGGGCGTTCGACATGCAGACTTCCCTGCATCCCTATTTCAATATTCAGGGAATTGCCGATGGGAGTGGCGACCTGAGCAATGTGAACGGAATAACCGGTACTTTCACCGAGGGGCTCGGTTTTTCCTATGCCGGTGAGAATGTCTGGATAGATAGAATCGGTCCGCTTAACGGAGCCTTTACGATTTTCGAAAATCCAGCCGTTCCCTATGACTGTGCCGTTGCCTATGATGACACTGCCGGTTCCTACAAAACCATCGGCACATCATTTGAATTCGGTGGACTGACCGATGGAACTTCTCCAAATACGAAGGCGGAATTGCTTTCGCGCATTCTGAACTTTTTCAACCTCGGCGGCAAACCCGCTCCTACCAATCTCGTTGCCGGCGACGGATTTGATGGCCGGGTACCGCTTACCTGGAATCCGCCGTCCAATGTAGTACCGAAATTCGATCGCATCCTGTCTGACAACAGAAATTCGGGAATATCAAGAAACCGGAGAGCATCCAAAAAGGACCAGGAAGCTTATCTCAAAAAACTGTTAGTCGGTCGAAAAGTTAATTCGAATTTTATTAAGGCTCCCAGCGACACGGTTTCTTATTATAAGATTTACCGATCAACAACTTCCGGCGGCCCCTACACATACGTCTCAAGCGTTGATCCGCATGGCAGGCCCTATTTGGATAATGAAGATTTCATAGATTATTCGGTATTAAACGGAGTCGCTTATTATTATGTCGTTACCGCCGTTTACAGCGATGGCAGCGAAAGCGGCTATTCCCAGGAATATACGGCGACCCCTGTTTTGAACGGAATGCATTATACCAGCAACTACACCAGTATATCGCCGACGCTGGACGGAGTGATCTCACCGGGTGAATGGTCTGATGCAACTATAATAGATATTGCCGCTCCGGATATCAGCCAGCCGATTTTAATGTACATGAAAAATGACGACAACTATCTGTACATTGCCGTCGATAATTTAACGAACCTGACTGACACGGATTATAATGAAATCGCTATTTATTTTGATGATGATAATAACGACACCTGGGACCCGATACCAAGCGATGAAGGAAATTATTGGATCGATTTACAGGCTGGTCTTACTACATCCTTTTACCGTCCAATCAGCGGAGATTATCCCAATACAGTCAATTTTGGTACACTTGTAATTTCCGCGCCGGGCGTGGCGGACAGCGCTTCTTTATCCAGCGGGAATGTTCAATATGAGATTCAAATAGATTTGCTCGCCAGTTCTCTGACCGGGGCACCGGGTGATCAAATCGGTTTAATGGTGTTCGATTCCAATCCGGAAAATCCGAGCAGTTTGCACTACAATTATTCCGGTTTCTTCCCATTTGGAGGTGTATGGGCGGCGCCGGAAACCTATGCAAAAATCACACTCGGAACAGCCCCATTGCCGCCGACGATTGATGTTTCTCCGGCTTCATTTACTTTTAATGTTCAGGAAGGTGCTTTGGATAGTAGTACCCTGACCATTGCGAATACGACTTCGCCGGGAGGAAATGATCTGATCTGGAGTCTGTCCGAGCAGAATCTTAAAATGGTGGCCGATAACGGACGTGAAATTCCGGTCACTATTCAAACAAACGGTTTAAGAGATTTGGTATCTTCAAACGGAACTTCATCCGTTACCTTTCAAAACAGGAATCAAATCTTAAGCACATTAAAGAGGAATAAACCATCCGGATTCGGTATAAGTAATTCAGGTACGAATATCAAAAAGGTGATTGAATCAATGATTGAGCGCAGCACCGTCAGCGGTGTACAGCCGGCCGGGGATGCCGAATCTCTTGCAGGCGGGTCCGGTGTTTATTCCGGTTATTCCGTCATTGACAGTCCCGAACAAGCAGCGAATGTAAAATATGCTTCTGATGAAACGGCAAAAACACTTTATAATGTCGCAATTCTCGGCAACCCTAGTTACCTGGTCTGGAATGATGAAGTGCAAGCCAAACTACTGGCAACCGGATTTTTTTCCAGTGTTGCTATTATCAATATTTCCAGCGTGACACCGACATTAGCCGAGTTACTTGTATTTGATGCTGTTCTGGTTTACAGTGATTATCCACCAATACTGGACCCCGTGGGACTGGGCGATAATCTTGCCGATTATGTTGACGCCGGCGGCGGTGTTGTCTGTGCCGTATTTGCCGACGCATCCTTTCCCATCGGCGGCAGATTTAATACTGAGAATTACTGGGCGATTCCTCCGTCCGGACAGACCTCCGTTTCACAGGAGTATTTGGGAATGATATACGATCCGGGTCATCCGATCCTTAGTGGGGTTTCCGGTTTTGACGGTGGTACATCGAGTTACCGGCAATCATCCCTGAACGTGGACCCCGCAGCGACGAGAATTGCGGATTGGACTGACGGGCGTGCTTTAATTGCAACACGAGTAATAAACGGAGTCAACCGCGTTGATCTGGGATTCTTTCCTCCTTCCAGTGATTCGAGGGCGGATTTATGGAATTCAGCCACCGATGGCGCACTGATATTAGCCAATTCGCTGGTATTTACAACCGGAGGAGTGGGCGGAGATTGTGCCTGGATTTCGGAATCCCCCCTTAGCGGTGCCATTCCGGCCGGCGGCAATACCCCGGTTAACCTCATTGTCGATGCAACGGGACTGGCTCCGGGAACCTATAATTGCAACTTACTGATTTCCGGTAACGATCCGGTAACACCACTGGTAACGGTACCGGTTATACTGAATGTAACAACGGCCGGGCCGCCGCCGTCCGAATTTGCCGTTGTTACAAATACTTTTGACGCTTCAATCCATATCGTGGACGTACAGAACAATACAATTTCGGGTCCCTATCTCGCGGGTCAATTAGGCAGTACACTAGGATACCTGTTAGATCCGGTAATTACTCCGGACGGTCAAACGGCATTGATCTCCAATTTTAGCGATCAGACCGTATTTTTTGTCGATGTCTCAAATCCCTATACCCCGGTTGTAATCGACAGTGTATTTATCGGATTTTATGCGGAAGACATTGCCTTAACGCCGGATGGCGCCTTCGCCGTGATCGCCGACGGAAACTCTTCAACGTCAATTGCCGTTGTCGATGTATCTACAGCAACGCTTATTCAAACCCTGGATATTACTCCGAAATTTGCAAGCGCGGTGGCAATCGCCCCCGACGGGACGATACTTATTTGTGATTATGTCTACGATCAGGTTTATGTAATGCAATTAAACCTTACAACAGGACAATTAACCGATCCGGCGGTGAGCATTCCTGTCACTTCAGGCCCGTTGAACGTTGCCATCAGCCCGGATGGTGAAACGGCGATTGTTGCGCCGATATACGGTCAATCCGTCGATGTTCTGCAATTGACCGGTCCCGCAACCGTAACCCACACCGGAACCGTTCCCAATATTCGATTCCCGCAGTCAATTGCCTTTGATCCGTCAGGACAATACGCCTATGTTGTTGAAACCGGCAGCAGCCCCGACTCACTTGCTGTCCTGTCCGTTAATGCACCTGGTACTGTAACCGATACAGGGATTCGCATCGGTCTGGTTTCCGACGCCGCGGCTAGTGTCGGATATTTTGGTGTGGATGTCCTGGATGTTTCTTCGAACGGCAAATGGGCATATGTGGGAAATCCGGCGGAAGGAACAACCACAGAACTGGCCGTTGTCGATTTAACCGCTAATACACTGGCTACGACCCTTACAGCGGGAACTTATCCTTCCGGCATTACTGTCGGCGGCGTGACAGCTCCCCAGGTTGACTTCAGTGCCACACTGGCCGTATTCGACAACTGCAGTAACATACAAAACCTGGTCTTCGGTACGGCTCCAACGGCAACAGACGGTTTCGATGCGGGGCTTGATCAGTATGCACCGCCACCGCCGCCGACCGGCGCCTTTGACGCCCGTTTTCATATCACCGCCGATGATTTGCTGAAAGATTTCAGGGCGACCAATACCGGTACAGTTAAGTGGGATCTCGAATTTGTTGCCGCATCCGGTTGTGAACCGGCAACCGTTCAATGGGATCCTGCAGATCTGCCGAATGACGGCACCATGTTCTGGCTGGTAGATTTCTTTACCGAAGGCACCCTGGTAAAAATCAACATGCGCACGGACAGTTCCTATGTTGACGTCAATAATTACCAGCATTTCAAAATCATTAATTCATTGACCGCCAATGTTTGTACCGATCTCGCCGACGGCTGGAATCTGATTGGCATTTCTGTCATACCGGTGGATACAACGGCCGCCAATCTGTTTCCCAATATGATTCCACCGCTGTACGGATTTAACGGCAGTTATGTTGCAAGCGATTATGTACATGAAGGAAACGGGTACTGGGAACGAAATACGGTTAATGAAACCGTTTGCGTTGAAGGTTATCCGGTTTCTGCGATTACACTGCATCTGACAGACGGCTGGAATCTGGTCGCCGGTCCTTCTTCAACGGTAGCGATTGCGGACGCCAATGATCCCGGCGGCATCATTATTCCCGGAACGCTGTACGAATTCAACGGAGCCTATTCACCGTCGGATTCCCTCGTTCCCGGTGTCGGTTACTGGCTGAAAGTAAGTGCGGCCGGCGATATCACTTTATCGACCGTCCCGAAAAACGCCGGAAATCTCAGCAAAAAAATCGTGGAAGTGCAGGCTCTCAATGAGTTTTCAGCACTCACCATTGAAGATGCCGCGGGCAATCATCAGAATCTGTATCTCGGCGTAAAACTGGAAGAATCGCAATCAATTGAAAACTTCAGCCTGCCGCCGACTCCACCGGGAGGCATGTACGATGCCCGCTTTGCCGGTGGCTATCGTGTCTCTACCAGCGACGAGGCAACCATTCAGGTTCAGGCCTCTAATTATCCTTTGCGCTTCAAACTGAACGTCGGCGATGATTCCGGTAATTTCATTTATGTTATGAAAGAAATGAACGGGAATAAGGTAGTGGCAAGCCACAGCCTGCTGAACGGTGAGACGATTGAAATCACCAACCCGCAAAGTACAACATTTAAGCTGACGAAAGAGACGGCTGTTCCGAGAACGTTTGCCGTCAGGCAGAATTTTCCAAATCCGTTCAACCCGGTAACGAATATTGCCTACGCCATTCCGCAAGATGTTAAAGTGGAAATCGTGGTTTATAACAGCCTCGGACAGAAGGTCCGTCAGCTGCTTTCCAAAAACCAGAAAGCCGGATACTATAACGTTGAATGGGACGGAACCAGTGATACCGGAAAGCGGGTCGGCAGCGGAATCTATTATTACCGGATTACCGCAGGTAAACACAACGCTGTGAAAAAGATGATTCTCCTGAAATAACCTGTTTTTAACACGGCAGGTCATCTCCCGTATCCGAAAAGGGGATGACCTGCTTTTTATGCTGATATTCGCATACCGCAATCGGGTAAAATTCGGATATCAAACAGAGTTTCCGATGGAACAGTTATTGAATAAAATATGAGTTAAGTAACCATAAACCGGAGATTTTTATGAAGACCTTTTTACTGTTTCTGCTGATTCTGTGTTTAAGCTTCATTTCGGCGAGCGCACAGAATTTTGATATTGCTATCTCCGTAACGGACGGGTACAATAACACCGTCCTGACTGTCGGTGTGGATCCGCTTGGCAGCGACGCCTATGACCCCGGCCTGGATGTTCCGGCTCCCCCGCTACCCCCGGCCGGCGCATTCGGTGCTTTGCTCGAATGGTCCGGCTCGCAGTATTTCACGGATATCCGTGATAACTCCACATTAGAAAAAACATTCATTCTGAAATATCAACCGCAAACCGGCGGAGCAATTGTACTGCACTGGGACAGCGCAGCGCTTTCCACCTTTGGAACTTTTGTGATCGCGGATGATATTACCGGCGGCCTTTTCAGCCTGGATATGACCACCACCGACAGCCTGGTAATTTCTTCCTCCCCTTATATTACCGATAAACTCCGGGTCCTGGTGACCCCTGCAGCGGTAACGAATCATCCGCCGTTTGTCGCCAACCCGATCCCCGATCAAAACCAGTTCATTAATTTTTCCGTTTATACCGTGGCAAATCTGAATACCGTTTTCGATGATCCGGACGGCGATGTTCTGAATTTCAATGCCGCAACCGATGGAAATACAACGGTAAATATTAACAGTGATTTCCTGGAACTGGGCTCCGTCAATGGATTTACCGGTCAGTCACAGGTAATTGTCAGCGCCGGCGATTCCGGATTTACCGTTTCGGACACTTTTTATGTAATCGTATCGGACACAGGTATTTGTCCGGATTTCGATTTCCCCATTACCGTTACCGACGGCATCAACAACCAGGTCCTGACCATCGGAGTTGACCCCGCCGGTACGGACGGATTCGATCTCGGGCTGGATGTACCCGCCCCGCCTTTGCCCCCCTCCGGAGCCTTCGGCACTTTACTGGAATGGTCCGGAACACAATATTTTACCGATATTCGCGACACTTCCATTACGGAGAAAACATTTGTAATGAAATACCAGGCGGAAACCGGAGGGGCCATTGTTCTGCAATGGGATAATGCGGCAATTTCTGCTCTGGGTACTTTCACAATTACGGATGATATTACCGGCTCCCTTTTTACTCTTGATATGAGCACCACAAACAGTCTGGCGATCGCTTCCTCTCCGTATATTACGGACAAGTTGCGTATTCTGGTTACCCCGGCATGCCCGAATGTAAACCACGCTCCGCAGGCATCGAATGATTCGCTTACCGTAATGGAAGACACGCCGGGTACGGTGAATGTTCTGGTGAATGATTTTGATCCGGATGGAGACCACCTGACGGTATTCGATGCCGGCGACGGCGCGCACGGCACTGTGGTTAATAACGGAGACAGTACCGTAACCTACACGCCGCAACCGGAATATTACGGGAACGACGTCTTTACTTATATCGTCAGCGACGGCAAAGGACTTTTCGATACCGCGCAAGTGTATATTAACGTACAGCCGCAAAACGATGCGCCGGTCATTGCTCTGCCGGACACAATACAATTTGCCGCGGACGATTGCGATTCTCTGGATCTATGGTTTTTTGCCTCCGACCAGGAAACTGCCGATTCGCTGTTGCAATTTACTTTCCTGGCTGAGCCGGACACGCTTCTTTTGTCATTTAACGGGAGCAACGGTGTATTGCAGGTCTGCGCAAAAAATACCCGGGCTGCCGCGGAAGCTTTGTTATATGTTACAGTTCAGGACGGTCAGGGTGGAGAAACAATAGATTCTGTACAGGTTATTGTGGATGCCCCTTCCGCAATTGATGAACCTTTTGCCGGTCAAATACCGAAGGAATTGGTATTGCTTCAGAATTTCCCCAATCCGTTCAATCCGACTACGCGTATCCGTTTCGGCCTGCCTCAGGCAGCACATGTTAAAATTGCCGTGTACAATGTGCTCGGCCAGCAGTTGACATCACTGGTTGACGCCGAGCAGACCGCCGGTTATCATGTCGTGGAATTTGACGCCGGCAACCTGGCCAGCGGAATATATTTCTACACTTTGCAAACCGACGGTTATTCGAAAATTATGAAGATGGTTTTGATGAAGTAATGATTTAAAAGGTGTGACCCCGGAGGTGGCGTTTGACAGCTCCGGGGTTACTTTATTATCTCAAAATTTTTAAATAATCTAGTTTTCCCGAGTATCATTTTTTTATAAACTAAATTTTTGAATCGGTGTGTATTCCGCCCCGGTCGGCTTCAACTCACTGCGCATAAACACAATTTCCTCAACGGTTAAAGTTGCAGGTTCGAAGGGGTGTTCTTTCAAATATTCGAATACGTTTGAAAAATCATCCGGGTGTTTCACACGCCCCAGCGTAAGATGTGGTGAAAAACGCCGTTTCTCCTTCTCAAACCCCAGTGGTTCTAACTGCTCATCAATCCACTCGTGAAGCCGGAACAACGAACGCCGTTCATCCTGTTGCAGGCCCAGCCAGAATACACGGGGCCGGCGTTCATTGGGGAAAGCCCCACTTCCGGTTATTTTTAATGCAAATGGATTCACGATGCCTTTGCAGTTCTGCAATTCACCACCGACCTTTTCCACTTCATAAGGTTCTATTTCACCAAAAAATTTCAGAGTAACATGAATGCTGTGCGGATTCACCCATTTTATATTTCTATTGATTTGCTTCAGCCGGAGGATATAAGAAGAGAGTTCTTCTTTAATCGATTGTGGCAATTCCACTGCGATAAAACAACGGATAAGATTTTGCCGTAAATTGTTGTTCATGTATTAAATGTAAATTAATCGTAGAAAAAAATCCATTACTCATCAATTTTGAGAAATTCTTCTATCGTATTACGCAGTACGTCTAATTGAATCGGTTTCGAAACATACCCGTCGAGACCTGCTTTCAGACATTTTTCTCTGTCACCTTTCATTGCATGTGCCGTCATGGCAATAATCGGTACATCATGATTCAATACCGACGACATAGGATCGCGGATTGTTCGGGTAGCTTCGAATCCATCCATTTCCGGCATTTGCACATCCATAAGCACCAGGTTGTAATCTGTTTTTTCCAGCGCGGCAATGACCTCTTTACCATTGTTTGCCACATCGGCACTGAAACCGAATTTTTGCAAAAGTCGCAATGCCACTTTCTGGTTGATCAGATTATCCTCCGCCAACAGAATTTTTACATTTCTTTTCTGTTCCTCGGCCAGTGTGTGCCGTGTTATGATATTATCAGGTTTGTTTTGTTGTTCATCCGCATTTATAGTTTCGCCCAGCACCAGCACGCGGCGCAGACAATCGTACAGTTGCCCCTGCTTCACCGGTTTGGTCAGATAAGCAGAATAACCCGCACGCTGAAAACGTTTGGCATCACCGCGCTGCCCTACCGAAGAATACATAATCAATCCCAGACTGTCGAAAGTCCTGTCCTTGCGTACCAGCCTGCCGAACTGCTCACCGTCCATTTTCGGCATTTGATTGTCAACTATTGCCAACCTGAACGGCCTTTTCTGATTATGCGCTTCTTTCAGCAGTTCCAGACCTCTGGCTCCATTTTCTGCTTCCGCAAACCCGCAATCCCAGTTTTTCATATATTCCCGTAAAACCGTGCGATTGATCTCATTATCATCAATAATTAATACGCGCTCACCTTTCAGGTCACTTAACGGGGGTGGCGGAATTTTGCGGCTTTGTGGTTGTTTATTAAGTACCGCCGTGAACCAGAACGTCGAACCTTTTCCTTCTTCGCTCTCAACATCAATTTTCCCGCCCATCAGTTCCACTAATTGCTTACTTATGGCCAGCCCCAGTCCGGTTCCACCATATTTGCGGGTAGTGGAGGAATCAACCTGCGAAAACGATTTGAAAAGCCGGTTCATGCGATCAGCCGGAATTCCTATCCCGGAATCGATGACGCTGAATTTTATCGTGATATTATTTTCGGCTTCTTCCTCCAGATCGGCTTTAATGATTATCTGACCCTGTTCGGTGAATTTCAACGCATTACCTGCAAGATTCGTCAGGATCTGCCTCAATCTTCCCGGGTCCCCTTTCAGCATCACCGGAATCTCAGGCTGGATCAGACAAATGAATTCCACCCCTTTCTGCTGCGCTTTTATTGCCAGCGGGTCGGACATTTCCTCCACCATTACCTGTAAATCAAAATCGATGTTTTCCAGTTCCATTTTACCTGATTCGATCTTTGAAAAATCAAGAATATCATTGATAATACTCAACAGTGATTCTGCGCTGCTGCGGACGATCTTGGCGAATTCCAGTTGTTCCGGATTCAACTTTGTATCCAAAAGTAAATTGGTCATACCGATAATTCCGTTCATCGGTGTTCTGATTTCATGACTCATATTAGCCAGAAATTCACTTTTGGCCCGGTTGGCAAATTCCGCCTGTTTGGCCATTTCATTCGCCTTCAGATAGGCATCTTCCAGGAACTGGTTCATCATTTCCATTTCCTGTTCTTCCTGTTTGCGTTGGGTGATATCTTTATCCACCCCACGGTATCCGGCAAATCTTCCCGAGTCATCAAAAAACGGCAGTCCGTTGGTTAATAAACATACACTCTGGCCGTCTTTTTTCATTTTCCAGTTCTCAAGATCATGGATCGGTTCATGTTTATCAAGAATCGTTATCAGTTCCTTTTTAATTTTTTGTGATTCTTCCGGGGTCATAAAATCGAACGGGGTTTTGCCTGTAATTTCATCGGGCTCATATCCCAGCAGGTTTTTTATACTTTCCGAAGAATAGATATACTTAAAATTTTTGTCTACCTCCCAAATCCAGTCGGCCATACTAAGTGAAATATCCCTGAACCGCTCTTCACTGTGCAGTAACGCCTTTTCCGTATTGTGTTTAATACTCGTGGCATTTCTCCATTGCAGGAGTACAAAACCGATACCGACGGCCACCAGTAATAACAGCATGAAAGTAAAGTAGGATAAATACCAGGCTGAGGATACCCGGATCACAAGTTCTTCGGGTTCGCTCCAGTAATGCGACGGTTCTTTCGCCCTTACCTGAACCACGTGTTCTCCGGCATCCAATTTATATAAATCCAGAACATTGCGACTGCCCAAATCGATCCATATGCCCGGGTCATTCGCCATTCGGTACTGGTATCTGATCTCATCTCCCCAGAATGTAAAATTGTTGAATTGCAGATTTATATGTGCATTGAACGGTAGTTTTTCTTCAGACAAACTACTGAAAAGTTTCCTGCGACCATTTATTTTCAGTGTTGTTATGACCGGTTTTTTACTAACAGATACCCGACTTACCGGTAATCGATTAAAAATCACCCCATGCGATGTCCCCGCCCATATCTGCTGTTCGTGGTCAATCTGCAAAGCATCGTAACCGATCGTTTCGGAAATAAGCCCGGCATTGTGGTTAAAAAGCTGACTTTTCCCCTGTGCATAACGCAATAATCCGAATTCCGTCCCAAACCAGATAACACCATTCTCTGCAACAGCGACTGCTTTGAACAGGTTATCTTGTCTCTCCCGCCAGACAGGCAGAAGGCTTATGGAATCGTTATTCTGTGTAAATGCTCCACGGTTACCGGCAAGGATTAAATTACCGTCCGGCGTTTCGTCAATATCATAAATTTCAAAGTTTTCGGGCTTGCTTTTGAAGACCTGACTGATATTTTTGAATCGCTGGTGTGTTTCATCAAATTCATACAAATAATTGTCTGCGCCATTTCCGCCGAACAGTACGTTTCCTCCTTTATCCAGAAACATTGTATTAATCGTTGAATTAATACCGACCTCTGTCGAATAGAATTGCCACCCGCTTTCAGCTGTCCACCGCGAAACACCCCGCATTCCTTCCTGGCACACCCAGACCGTATTCCTCCCGTCGACCAGAATATCTCTGATGAGATAGTTTTTGAAAAACGACAGTTTAACCGTTTCCAGCTGACCGTTATTCCAGATAGTGAAGTAACCATCCTGATTTGCGGCATAAACAGCATTACCTTTTGCAGCCAGGCTAACGATAAATCCGTCCGAAATTTTATATAACAGTTCCGGTTCATTATCGGTAATACGATATACCGATTTTCCATCCGTAACAAGGATCCGATCCTTATCATCCTTTACCAGCGATTGTATATACAGATTGTCAAAAT
>JAJRVZ010000155.1 GCA_024277055.1 Calditrichota bacterium | reverse complement strand
CGTCATCGCCGGAAACACCTGAAACAATGGTGCTGTCCGCCAACCAGTTAATCAGCGTTGTGAGCAATTCACGACGACTGTAAAAAGCGGGATTGCCCTGTGGCTGGGTGACCGCCTCGAGTCCGAAACCGAGGAATACCGCTCTGCCTCCGCCGGGCAGGGAATCAATACTTACCCCCGCAACAGTTCCGCTGAGAGTATCATACCAGGCAAGCGGCTGCGCGTTACCGGTAATTTGAAGCACATCGCTCGAATTTTGATTGCCGGCGCCATCGATTCCCGAAGTGTAAATCAATTCATCCGTTCCCAGGATGCCGTCACTGTTCAAAAGATGATCCTGTGTATTGTCAACGAATTGCAGTCCGAGAACACTGTCCGCAAAATTACCGCCGCTGATGTTTTCGAGAATGTTTTGTCCGCTGATCAACACATTGCCCCCGTCGCGCAGGAATTGAATCAGCGTATCCTGTTCCGCCGTTGTCAGGGCCGAACCGGTTTCATCCCCCGTAAACCAGAGTACCAGCGGTATTTTCATTTTTACTATACAGTTTTGCAGAGCCGGGAGTGTCGAATCACCCGACCACACGGCATAGGATACGTTCAACGAATCGAACGCTTCCCGGTAGTATCTTTCATAATCATCCGCCTCATCGTCTACCAGCACAAGATCGGCCGGCTGAGTTTCCATTTCAAAATTCACAGCGGAACAGTCGGCGGGTAATTCGAGCGATGCACCTGACAACCGGAAGGGAATCTGCGGTTGTAACTGCCATTCATATATTCCTGCCATCAGGCTGTCGATGATCTGCCGTTGACCAGCCCCCAGATGATAGATTCTATCCAATACGTCGATACCCGCATTAACGGCGGTTATATTTACCCGTGCAGCGATCGAGTCGGCAAGCACTCCATGAATTTTCACCCTGGGAATATCTTTTTCCAGGAGTAATATACTGTTCAACTTGCCGTATCCCCATACGGAATTGGGCACCGCGCCGGTCGTTTCATCCACCCATGCTGTCCGTTGTAAAATTTTTTTGACGGCTCCGGCGGACAATCCGGGTTGTTGATGCAACAACAGTGCTATGGCACCGGTAACATGGGGTGCGGAAAAACTGGTTCCGCTGCCGATGTGATAATAGTAATCTCCGTTATAGGTTGAATAATCCGAATCGTGTGAACGCGCCGCTACAACACTACCCCCTGCTGCCGTTATGTCCGGTTTCTGAACATCATCGCGACGCGGGCCGATGCTGCTGAACCTGGAAATGCCGCCCACCGGGGTACTTTTGTTGTTTAAAGATGCGACGGAAATCACCGAGTCGCTGGTCGCCAGTTCACCGATCGATTCTTCCGCATCCACAAAATTGGTGAACCGGGCATTTACATCGCGGATGATGTAGCCGTCAATTTCACCACCGTCCGGCAGGTTGTTGCCACCAATGGAAGTAAAGCGAAATTGCCAGTTCCCCGCCGGAAGGTTTCCACCGCTCAGGGGTCCGTTGAGACGGATAAGAAATTCATTGTCCGTATTCAACGGTGAATGAACCTTACTCACATATTTAATCCGCGCATAATCCTGATAAACAGTAATTACCGTATCGCCCGACACCGGCGGCAGGAATTCCCGGCCGGGTGCGGCAACCTCCAGCTGAAAAATATCGCCGGTTTCGGACCAGAAATCAAAGTATATCTGCGATTCTCCGCTGCCGATCTGTACGGTAAACTCCAGCGGCACTCCCGGCGAAGCCACAGCCTCGGCATGCAGATCGTCGTCGGAATAATTCCCCGCAGAACATACGATAATAGCGCCCTGACTTACTTCATAATTAACCGCCTCGCTCAGCAGCGTACTTCCGTCGTGCGGTCCTATGGTTGTCCCCCGTGATGTATTGATCACAAACGGTTTACCCAACTGATCAGCACGCATACGGATATAAGCATAGCCATCGAGGATACCCACGCTGTTAATGGAACCGTTAATGATATTGCCCAGCATATTGCTGCGCGCCTTCACAATAATCAGGTCTGCCTCGGGCGCCATTCCGATATACGGTCCGGCGTTACCGTTCCCCGCAGCAATTCCGGCTACCATGGTTCCGTGCCCGCTGATGTCTTTTTGGTTCCGAAAGCCGAAATCGATTTCCGCAGCCGTATACTCAGAACCATAGTTGAAACCGGGCGGGCCGCCGTCCTCATTGCCGTACTGGTCCCAAAGATACAGAATACGGGTATTCCCCAGACTGTCCTGAAAATCCGGGTGGTCCAGATCGATGCCGCTATCTGTGATTCCGACTATCACCTCGTTGCCCCTGAATGATCCGTGGGGGATATTGTGCACAAACCGGGTCCCGTTTCTGGGCAGGCTCGTATCCAGCTCAGGGTACAGATTCAATCCCGCCTCGACGTATTCCACTTCGCCTGACCGGAGAAGAGCGAAGATGTCTGCACGGGAAAGATAGGCTGTAAAAACCCGGCCGTGGGATGACCCGAAGATTGCATGAATCGATTTTAACAGTGTCTGCGGATTTATCCCTGATTTTATCAGAACCGGAAATAGATCAACACCGTTTTTCCGCATACACGGCCCGAAGAGGTAATCCGATGGTGATTCCTCGCCGGATAGAAACATCTGTAAAACAGCATCCAGTTTACGTTTTTGATCAAATGTCAGTTTTTGAAATTCAATCGAAACGGATAAACAGATTTTTGAAAGCAGGAAAAAGGTCAGAAGCAATAATATACGCTGCATGGATTTGCCTGTATAATCATCCCTGTGAAAAGTATCTAACCGTAATTAATAAAAGACGGATCCCGATACAGGAAGTACCGGGACCGTCCGGCCCATTCCGGTGGAGATCGTTCAAAAACTTATGCCCAGCGTGATGTGCTGAACATTTTCGAAGATACCGAAATCAGCGTATGCGTAATCGAGCATCAATTTCACTTCATCCAATAATTCCCAGTGAATTCCGCCACCAAGGGTTAGTCCTTCCTCATCAGTATTCCCGCGATAACCGGCACGAATAAAGAACTGCTCGTTCTGTGCGAATTCCAGTCCGAAATTGTAATGTTCCTGGCTGTCATTCGGATGTGCCACATCCACTACGCCGGTCAGCCGGCTGTCCGTCATCTGGATGAACGATTCGGACGAGGGGCCGATCAGATCGGTTCCGACAGACAACCGCAGATTAGTGGGAAGCGGCCAGCTTTCGGTGCTCAGTTTTGATTCCGCTTCCGGGTTCAGTGAGGAATTCGGATCCTGATCATAACCGACGATCAGATCGCGACCGTCCAGTTTCATATCCGTTCCGAAGTTGGTCATTACCATTGCCAGTTTGAAACCTGAGATGCCGGTATCGAGCATAATTCCTATATCTACGGCGAACCCGAGGGCGTCTTCATTCCAGATACTCTGATAAATCATTTTGCTCGTTACCCCCACATGCACATAGTCCGTCACGGCACGGGCATAGGTAAGACCGATGGCGATATCATTTGCGTCAAAAAAGATGCCCGTTCCCCGTGGCTGATCAATAGTCGTCTGTTCAACTTCACCCATGGTCTGATAGGTTGCACTGAGTCCGACCGATGACACATCATCGAGGGGTAACACAAAGCCGGCAAATCCATGGGTAATATCGGTAATCCAGTCCGTATGGGTGAAGGTGGCTTCGTAGTGATCGGTTTGTGCGATTCCCGCCGGATTCCAGTACAGGGCATTGGCGTCATTCGCAATGGAAGCATAGCTTCCCGCCATTCCCAGGGCCCTTGCCCCGACCTCAACTTTCAGGAATTGTGCTGCGGTTGTTCCCACTTTTACAAAATCCCGCGCCTGAAGGCCGTAGGCTATGAAGATAATCACTAAAAGTACGATCCGTTTCATTTCTAACCTCCAAGGCTATTTGATCAGGGCGAATTTGCCCATGTGCTTGTCACCCTGCGGGGTTTCAACCACATAAATATATATTCCGTAGGCCAGGTCCTGATTTGAATCGGATGTCATGGCCCAGTCACAACTGCCGCTGCCGTCATTATGAACGATGGTTTTAACCAGTTCTCCGCGTGTTGTGTAAATTTTGATTGTGCACTTCGGCGGCAGATACATGAATTGCATGCGACGTACGTTTTTCGCGATTTCCCATGCGGCATTGACTATATAGGGGTTTGGAACAGCCCTGATCTGCGCCAATTCATTCTCGGAATAACCGCCGAACGATGATTTACCGATACTGAGCTGGAACAGGTCGGAAGGGGTAAATCCCCGGTTGGTTTTCAGCATTACTTTCTGGCCTTCCATCGGTGATAAAACCGTATCGCCGGGGACGTTTTCAATGGCGATCTGATAAGGAACATCGTTCAGCACATCCAGAGAGTAAGATGAACCTATATCCATGCTGTCGTAGGGCACATTGACAATATAGATCAATTCCCCCTCTTCGTAGGTAAGGTCACCGTTATCCAGAACAATCGCCGTTACCTGCCGGTCAAAAGTTGTGTTCCAAACTTCAAAGGGTACGGTTTCGGTAACGGAAACACTGGTGGCAATCTTCGTACCGACGTTTGAACCCTGCGCAGTAAATCTCAATTCGTAATCCGATGTCCGGGCGTTAAAATCACCCCGGCTCCAGGGTTTCAGGTCCACGTACCAGCTGCCTGTCGTATCCGCATTATCCGAACCGAGCACGGAACGACCGAATTCATCCTGCACGGCTTTGATCCCGCCGAATTCTTCATCGCCGTTCACCTTCACGCGAAACCCGTCCACCACCGGCATATCATCCGTGTTGATCGGAAAATCAAACAGTTTCGTTTCCGCCGAAGTAACATCGTATACATCGAAATTCGTTGCAGGACTGTCGGCAAATACAATCTGGTAAATATGATCGGTTGTACGAGAATCATCGATTACTTCAATATCCAGGTACCCTTTACCATGGCCGGCAATATGCTCATAGGCGGCATCGGGATGTACATATCCGATTGCGCGGGGTTTCGGCATTACTTTCGTAAAGTTCCGCTCAGCCTCGCTGGCGCCTTTTGCCGATTCGAAAGCCTGAACATTGCTTGCCGGATCCCCTTTGTCGTAGGCGGTTATCGTGTAGGAATAAACGATTCCGTTTTCAACATCGGTATCAACCCAGGTATGAAGCAACCCGGAATCATCTCCGAGATGAAAGGTTGCGTTCAGGGGGTCCAGGCCGGTTATGTTATCCTTTTTATCAAAAGTAGCCACGGGAATATACCCTTTGGTACTTCCCTGCCCGTCAACAATTTCCCGGCCCCAAGTTTTTCCGTCATCCACACTGCGATAGATTTTGTAACCCTCAAAATCAATCTCGTTACTGAACGGATCGGGAGTGGATTCGGGTTCCGATGACCAGTACAGGGTAACCTGCTCATCACCGGGTACGGCCCAGAGTTTGGGCGGCTTCGGACCACTGGGTCCCTGGTATTCTTTTTCCAGCATGCTTTTGGCCATTTCCACATTGGCTTTGAAATCTTCTACATTATCGCCTGCCGCAACCACCAGCACCGTACGAACCGATTCGCCCGGGTCCAGATCGAAGGGACCGGTAGTCACCATGGTGACCCAATCCAGGCCGAAGGGCGGATTTTGGGTAAGCGTATAATCATCGAGCCGGACATTGCTGCCGTGGAAAAATTCCGCCCGACGGGAGGCAATGTTCGGATCGTTCGGATCACTGGTCATGATCGGAAAAAGTTCTTCGTCGGTTGTAGGTCCTGTGTCAAGGTAGTAATGTGAATCGGTAATTCCCATATTCTTGGGAGTTTCCAGAAAAGCCACGCCGAAAACACCCCGTTCGAATTCAGTGGGATCAATAATTTCCGGGTCCAGCTGATACATGACGTCCCAATCACCGGGGTTCAGTCCGCTGTTATAAACATAGTAGGCTTCGTCTTCATACTCGCCGTAATCCAGATCGAAATAGTATCCCCACCAGCAACTGTCCAGTACCGTATCACTGGTATTTGTAATAATTATTTCATAAAAATGGAAATCGGCTGCGTAGGGCCGGCCGTATTCCATGGCCTGTATATCCAGTCGCACGCCCATCGGGGAACCTTGCAGGTTGTCGGCATCATCCAGTGCGGCAAAAATCACCCGGTCGGCGGGGAATTCCCCCGGGACCTGTTTACCGAAGGTCGGTGAATTCGGGTTGATATCCACCCGAAAATCACCGGGCCAGAAACGCCATAAATCGTAGTCGGGATCGTACCAGGCGCCAAGGCTGTCGACGAGTGCTTTGTCGGCGGCGGATAAACTGTTATAATCGCCGCCGGGACTATCGACCCAATTACCTGCATCATCAAAATATCCTTCCGGCCAGGTAACCGGCAGATCACTTACGGCCAGGTGCGGAAAGCCGTTGTATTTCAAATCTTCCGGTTGATTCAATGCGTGATAATGACCCCAGCTGCCGTCAACGGGTCCCCAGTCTTCCTGCCGGTAAGCGGTAAAACCGTCCACTACATTTCCTTTTCGCGCAAACATGAAAGAAAAATCATCCAGCGCATTATCGCCGGCTTTGATGGCGCCCTTGCTTTTCGGCCACATGTAATTATAAAAGTCGGTTTGAAAATAAGAATCGGTAACCTGCCCGAAGTTCATGAAACAATTCAGGATTTCACCTTTCTGCAGCAAAGCATAACCGATATCCGGTCCCTGAGCGGTCGGTTTCGTCTGGCCGTTGATGACATCATCATTTTCCGGTGGATCGCCAGCAAATGAGAATGCAACAAATCCGGCCAGGAGAAATATAACTACAAATCTTTTCACAATTTCATCTCCTTAATGATAATTCGAACATCCGATTCCTCACCGGGTTCTGAAAATAAACCGGAACCCGGTGGAAATCAGACGGGGTATACCTACATTTTCCGGATTGTGGATGCGATCCTGTGAACGGGAACTGGTCGGGCCGGCATCCCAGGCCTCACCGGTCCGGGTCCATACATAATTGGTATTCAGCCTGTCAAAAAGATTCCTGATGACCAGGAATCCGGCTATATCCACGGTTTTTGTCAGATTAAAGGTTTTTTGCAACCGCAGGTCAACCTGAGCGAACCAGGGCTTTCTTCCCGTATTGCGTTCGATGAAAACACTTTCCGCCTGTTCTTCCACAAACGGCGTATAGGGCAAACCGCTGGCAATCTGTATCAGCAGGTTAAGATTCCAGCCAACCAGTAATTTTCCACCAAATATTTGCGGACCGTAGTTTCGTGGAGTTTTGAATATGGCATTCAGTGAAATATCGTGTCTGCGATCAAAATCCAGATAGTATTCCCGGTTGGGTCGCAGCGTTACATCCACACCCCGGTAATTGTTGTAACCATCGCTTGCGGAAGATTCGTTGCCCCGGGCCACGGAAAGAGAATAATTCAAAATTCCGGTAAAAAATTTACCGGCTTTGCGCTCCAGTGAAAAGTCAATACCCTTCACGCTGGCATAATCGCTGTTGTCGAATACGGTAAAGTTGTACGGAAAAATCAATTTATAGGTACTGGCCGCCAGATTGGTAATATCCTTGAAATAGGCGTTAATATCGAAAGCCCAGTCTTCTCCCAGCTGCATTTTCAGTCCGAATTCATACTGTACCGTTTTCTGGCTTTTGATTTTCGGATTTCCAACAAGGGGAATGCCGCCGACGGTTACATCATGATGTTTGTACATATTGTAAAAACTGGGGTTTTCGTAAAAATGACCATAGGAACTGTAAAACACCATCTTTTCCGTAACCGGGTAAGCAATACCCAGTCGCGGACTTACATGAACCTGCGGATCGGCCGGTTCTTCTTTTGCGGGAATCCATTCATTGTTTTCGTCGAGGCGACCGGGAATATAGATATCTTCCCACATGGTACTTTTGGGATCAAAATAATCGAAGCGCAGACCGGCATTGATTACGAATCGCTCGTATTCCATTTTGTCTTGCAGGTAGGCGGCAAATTCAACCGGATTATGTTCAAATATTTCAACATAATGTGCCGTACCCGGCCAGGGATACCGCCACCGATCCCGTGTCACCGTGTGGTATTTATATTCGAAACCGGTTTTTATTTCGTGACGTTGAGAAACCTGTGACAGCAAATCCAGTTTGGCCGTGAATGTCTCGGTCGTATTATCCTCATATCGTCCGCGGTCTCCGCGAACATAAAATCCATCCGAATTGGTGCCGCCCTTTTCCCAGTCGGAATTATCCGCAACGATAACCGAGTCAAGTTTTTCCGCATCGCTCCAGATCTCTTCCGGGTAATCGCTGATCTTGAAATTCCTGTTCGGATTGTGACGGTAAAAACGGTGATAATATCGTGACAGTCTCAGCGTATAAAATGTTTTACTTCCAAGCGTATGCGTAATATCAATATTCTCACGGTTGACAATGCTTTGTCGGTCTTCCAGAGCCCACGGCCGGTATTTCCATACATGACTGTACGGTTTGTAGTAACGCCGCGTACGCTGAATGTTGGCATTGACCTTTACATTGTCTATTCGATAGGTCAGTTTGCCGTTGAATTCCCGACGGGAATCGTACCCGAAAGGCAGGTGACTGTAATTATTGGTATATCTTCCCGAAGTAAAAAAGGATAAATGATCGATGCCCGGAACCGGCCCGGACAGGTTGGCCGAGAAATATCCGTAAAGGGGCTGACCGAACAGTTTCGGCAATTCTTCAACCTTCGGGATCGATTCAAATTTTTCGACTTCATACTGTGACCTGCCGACCGGATCAAGATCGGTGGGAGTGGTGTCATAAAGCGGATTGCCCAGTGAATCGTATCCGGCCAGAAACCAGCGTTGGGCATCACGATATTCCTGTTCCTGTCCGGGAGGAATATCAACCAGATCGGAATGCAGCATCCAATCCTGCCTGCGATAGGGTGATTCTCCCAGCCAATTGGATTCGTATTCAAATCTACCGGTATAACGCCGGATATCACCTTCTTTGGTTACCACATTAATGACACCGGACATGGCCTGGCCGTATTCCGCGCCGAAGGCCCCTGTCTGGACCTGTAATTCCTGAATCAGGTATTTATCGAGATTAATATCGGCGGCGCCGCT
>JAJRVZ010000154.1 GCA_024277055.1 Calditrichota bacterium | reverse complement strand
GATGTTCGGTCACGGGCAGATCGAAGGTTTTACGGAAAAATACGGTATGGAATACCGCCGCGCCTATTACGACGAACAGGAAGATGAATGGCTTGTCCGTCGCCACGAACGTGAGATTTTCCCGCTGTTGAAAAAGCGCTACCTGTTCAGCGAAGTTTATAATTTTGTGCTTTACGGGCTGGAAGGTCACGGCGGACAGATCAACGAAAATGTGTTTGCCTATTCCAACAGCGCCGGCGACGAACGGGCGCTGGTGGTTTATAACAACAAATTCGAAACAGCCGCCGGCTGGGTGAACCGGTCGCTGGCAACCGGGAAAAAGGACGGCGACCGTTTCGCGCACTGTACGCTGGCACAGGCAATGGAACTGGATGACCCGGCTGTTCGCTTTATCCTTTTCCGTGATCACACGGCCGGGTTGGAATATATCCGCGACGCGCAGCTGTTCCGCGAGCGGGGAATGTATACGGAACTGGGCGCCTTCAAATATCATGTATTCATGAATTTCCGTGCGGTGTATGACGACCCCGGCGATAAATTAAGAACGATACACGACCGGCTGAATGGCCGTGGCGTGCCCGATCTGTATATGGCTGCACGGGAACTGGAACTGGCGCCGTTGCTGACGAGTCTTGAGGATATGCTCTCCGCAATCCCCGCCGCGCTTTTCCGGGACCATTTTTTTGATAAAATCGATTCCCGGATCGATTTCGAATCTGTGCCGCCAAAGATTGATGCCTTCCTCAAACAGATTGCAGCGACCCGGAAAACAACGGTTGTAGACTCGGGCAAATTTTCGGTTGCGATCGAGAACCGGTTGGCAGCGTTGCTTCAGCCGGGGAATCCCGAATCGTATCTGCCGAAAAAAATATCCAAACCGTTGCAAACGGCAATCGGGCTATTAAAAAACAGACAGCCGTCCCGCGGCACGCTGGCGGCCTGGGTATTATTCGGAAATCTCGGCCGGCTCGACCCGCAGGAAAAGCATCCCGTTCTGCGGAGCCTTGCCCTGTTGGACGATTTGCTGTTGCTGCACAAATACTCGCAGTTTATCGCCGGAATTGACGCCAACCCGCCGAATATTGATTTACTAAAAGCGCTGGTTGCTGCTGATACGTTCGACCTGATGAATAATCTGAATTTCAGCAATGCATTTAAAAATGAGACGATCGCACAATTCCTTGGCCTGAACACCTGGGAAGGGATCACCTATTTCAATAAAGAAGCATTGAGTACCTGGCTGGGTGGCCTGGGCGCGCGGTATCTTCTGGAAATATTGACCACCAAACGAAAGACCCCGGCGGCTGTTTCGCGTAAAATTCAGCAGCTCGCCAGACAAATCATGAAAATTGAAACTGCCGCTGAACAAAGCGGTTACAGGGTCGAATCGTTCATTAAAGAATTCTCGCTGAATTGAAAAAATTACTGTCACTGTCTTTTTCTCCCTGAAAGGAATATTTCATGGATCCGGCTTTTTTCAAACTTGGGATTCTCTGGTACCTGATTTTTCTGGCCTCCATCGTATTACACGAATTCGCCCACGCCCTGGCCGCCTACAAGCTGGGAGATGACACGGCATTCCGCGTGGGGCAGGTCAGCCTGAATCCGGTGCCGCACATCAGGAGAGAAGTATTCGGTACGGTAATTGTTCCGATCGTCTCCTATTTCCTGGGCGGCTGGATGATCGGGTGGGCCAGCACCCCGTTCGATGTAAAATGGGCAAAAGAAAATATAAAAAAAAGCGCTTTGATGTCACTGGCCGGACCGGCGGCCAATCTTGCCCTGTTCCTGCTGGCGTTCCTCCTGATCCGTGTGGGCTATGCTCTGGACATTTTCTATCCTCCGGATGCGGTCAATTTTTCAAGAATCACCGAGGCGACAATTCCGGGTGTTTTCGAAGCGGTTTCCACCATTCTTAGCGTCATGTTGTCGTTGAACCTGCTGTTGCTGATTTTCAACCTGCTGCCGCTGCCGGTTTTCGACGGGTCGAACCTGATCCTGCTTTTTATAAATGAGCGGCACGCGCCGAAAGTATTTGACACGATTCACAATCCACGCTATATGTTTTTCAGCATCTTCGTCGCCTGGAATTTGTTTGACTACCTGTTCAGTCCCACGCACCTGTTTGTAATCAACCTGATCTATCCGGGAATCGTCTACGGATAATTCCGGTAAGCGTTTTCCGTGTCCGTGAGTAAAAAATGTAACTTTCCTTATTTATTTTCATTTCAAAAATATGTAAGCTTGGTTTTCGGCACAGAATAATTTGAGGACAAAAATGAAACGATCCCTGAAAAATCTCTTCACTCTGACAACAGTTTTACTGTTCGCATTGCCGCTGTCGGCACAGAATGAAATATTGACCGGACGCATCCTGCTGCCGGTTGAAAAACTGCAGCCGCAGAACAGCTACCGTGTGCTGATCGAAATGACGATCGGTCACGGCTGGCATATCAACTCAAACCGGCCGCTGGAAGATTTTCTGATTCCAACTGAAATTACCGCAAAGGGAGACACGGGCATCACTTTCGGTAAAGTGGAATACCCACGACCGGAACTGAAAAAATTTTCTTTTTCCGATACACGCATGGCCGTTTACGAAGGCACGGTTTACGCCCTGACCACCCTGACCGTTCAGCCCGGAATCCAATCCGATTCGGTAAACCTGAACGCCAATATTTACTACCAGGCCTGCAACGACCAGAGCTGCCTGGCACCGAATGAAATTGATGTACAAAAAAAGGCAGCCCTGGCACAGGCGGGCGAGACTGTTATCGAAACCAATAAAGAAATATTTGATTCGGTGCTGCCGCAGTTTCAATCTGCCGAAATGCCGGAAAAAGAAAAATCACTGGGTGAAGTCGTAACCGAAGAAGGCATGGTTTATGCTTTTATCTTTATTTTCCTCGGCGGGCTGGCCCTGAACCTTACCCCCTGCGTTTACCCGCTGATCCCGATTACCATCAGCTATTTCGGCGGGCAGGCGGAAGGAACCCGGGGCGGCCTGGTTTTGCGGGCTATTGTATACGTGCTGGGCATGTCCGTAACCTATTCCATTCTGGGCGTCGCAGCCGCGTTGACCGGCGGTATTCTCGGCGCCGCCCTGCAAAATCCGCTGGTACTGATTTTTATCGCGCTGGTGCTGGTCGTGTTGGCGCTGAGCATGTTCGGCCTGTACGAAATCCGCGTTCCGCAATCGCTGGCGCTGATCGGCGGCAAAAGCCGCAGCGGGTATTTCGGTACCCTGTTCATGGGGCTCACGGTCGGGCTGATCGCCGCGCCCTGCATCGGTCCGTTTGTACTCGGATTGTTGACCTACGTGGGCGATATCGGCGATCCCGTTCTCGGTTTCTGGATGTTTTTTGTACTGGCCATGGGTCTGGGAACGCCGTTCCTGTTTCTCGGTATTTTCTCCGGTGCAATGAATAAGCTGCCACGCTCCGGCGCGTGGATGGTGTGGGTGCGTAACCTGTTCGGATTTATTCTGATCGGGATGGCCGTATATTTCCTCGAACCGCTGTTCGGAAATGAGACCGTTTACTTTGTTTTACTGGGACTGGTTTCCGTTACCGGCGGAGTTTACATGTGCTGGCTGGATAAAAATGCTGGTCAGAAAGGATTCATGATCGCCCGGAATGTGGTTGGCGTAGCCCTGATCGCGCTCGGCATTTTTCTGGCCTGGCCTGCGGAAAGTGAAGCAGGCGAAGGTATTCCGTGGCAGCCCTATTCCGAACAGGCTCTGCAGCAGGCGACAGCACAGGGCAAACCGGTAATGATCGATTTTTACGCCGACTGGTGCCTGCCCTGCAAGGAACTGGATAAATTCACCTTTACCGATGCACAGGTAATTGAGCGCGCCAAAAATTTCGTCACTCTGAAAGCCGACCTGACCACCTTCGATTCGGATGTCACACAGCTCTTGCGGGAAAAATACAATATCAAAGGAGTGCCGACGATCGTATTTCTGGCCCCGGACGGCAACGAACTGGAATCTCTTCGCCTGGCCGGTTTTGAAGCAGCGGATCAGTTTCTGGAACGCATGCAGCAGACCCTGGCGGTAAAATGAAGCGTAATAGGTGAAGAGTGATAGGAGATGAAGTGACCGGCCGGTAAAAGAAACGGTTACCAGCATCATAAAATCCGGGTGACGAGAAATCAGCAAATTCATGGAACGCAAATCAAAAAGAATTTGCGCTATATGGAGGCAGAGATTTGCATAAAACCGTAGTCGGGGACTTTGAATTATGCAAGCTATTGATTTGGCGTTTCACTGCCATGAACTGTTTCATCGGCGCTCGGCAAAGCACACGCAGAATTGCATCAATACTCCATCACTCATCACTCAAAACCCATCACTTAAAAATACACCCTTAACCGTAAAATCCCGCCGCTGCCGAATTCACCGAATTCACTCAGAGATCTGCCGAACGGTACATATCCGATCAGCAGGATTTCCGTGTCGTCATTGAAACTGTAATCGAGCCAAGGTAAAACCATGCCGCTGCCGTCGCTCAGGTTCAGGATCACATAATTCGACCAGTTCCACAGCTCGGCAATGGGATACATTTCGCCGATGTACAGGTAATCCTGCCCCAGGTTTTCACCGGCGCTGCTCAGCAAGCGCATCCAGTCGCCGAATTCATAGGTAAAACGATTCGATTTCCCCAGCCCGTTACGGTAATATTCCGCCATCAGGTACAGTCCGCTTTAGAAGGTGTAATCGCTGCCGGCAAGAATCTGAGAATAGTCGGAACCGTGTGCCATCCGGTTGAAGGCGGCTTCTCCCCACAGGCCCAGCCCCAGCAGCTGACCGGCAAAATCGAGCCCCCACATTCGCCGATGCTCTTCCCGGGGAACAAACAAACCGTAACCGAAACTCTCCTCCGTCAGTTCAACCAGGGCTGCGGAAACGTCAAAGCCTGCGAAATGATTCTTAATTTTTACCGCCTTTGTCGATTTTTTATAGGTGTCTTTAATTCCCCAGATAAATGAAATACTGCCTTCTTCCGAAAAGGAAATATCCGCCTTGAAGGCGTTCACCCCTTCCTTTTCATAGGTCGGGTCCAGCAGATTTTTTTCATTAAAGACGTCAGTAGGATTCCAGGCGTAACCGGTGCCCCACGGAATTTGCTGCTTGCCGATGCGCAGTGTCAGCTGGTCAAGGTATAGTGTTGCATAGGCATTATCCAGAAAATTTCTGTCCCGTTGATCAATTTTGAACAGCGGTTCCAATTGCTTGATGGTGGCCTGCATCGCCGGAATAAAGTATTCGTCAAATTTATCCGGAATGAAATCCAGGGCGTTGAAGTCACGCTTTCCATGATAGATCTGGTAAATAAAATCCGCGCTGAAATTCAGGTTTTCGGCAACATCGGAATCCAGATCCAAACGTAGTTTGTTGTAATCCTGCAGAAATATTGAGTCGTTTATCCGCTGCGGGAAAAACTGGTTTTCATAATAACCTGAAAATTGCAGCTCCTGAGCCGATATTCTTGTGACTGTAAAAAGAATTAATACAATGGTGAAATTTTTTATTTTCATGAACGGCCCCATCAGCGGCGTTTCAGATATTTAGTCGTGAAAATAGTGTCATCCAGTTCCAGATCGAATTCAATTTCCTCCGTTTCGAATACGGTTTCGCCGCCCTCCAGCAGATTCGTCATGATCAGTTTCATGGCGTACCAGTGGCCCTGAATATTGCGAATATCTTTGCACAGCAGCCGTTTCAACAACTCACCGTCTTCGTAATAATCTATTCGCAGCGTAATGAAACGTTCCGCATCCGCCCACAGGATCAGTTTGGAATAATGCGGTCCCGATTCGGTCGGAATCAGTTCCAGCTTATAACTTTTTCGACCATCGATTTCTTCGCTACCCAGTAATTTGCAGGTGTAGTCCTCTTCAATTTTTCCGCCGGCCATGTCCTCGTAGTTGAAATCGCTGCCCTGCACCTTCTGCCGTTTGGCGTGACTGGCCAGATGACGCACCCGATCCGTTTTGGGCGTGTAAAACCAGATATCGTCCCCTTCGTTGAGCATCAGGATTTTATCACCCTTGATTCGTTTGGGGGCTGTGTAGACCATCAGTTGTTTCTCGTTCCTGTTTTTTGAAAAGGCGATCATTTCCAGCGTGCGTTTTTTGCCGCCGGAAGTGGTGATGATCTGTTTGCCCTGGCTTTTACTGGATGCAACCCGTTCGGTGGCGTCGATTTTACGAATGATTTCCAGGACACTTAATTCCTGTGCTGAAACACTTCCCGTCCAGAAAACGATCAACAGAACTATTAATGCTTTCATCATTTATTTCCTTTGTCTGTTTTTACAAATGTAAGCAGAGCCGGCAAAAACAGTACTGACGTCAGAAAACAGGCCGCCACGCCGATGAACAGCGCGATGCCCAGACTACCCAGTCCGCGGTAGGTTGCAAACACCAGCGAGCCGAAAGCCAGCATGGTTGTCAGTGAGGTCAGCAAAACCGCTTTGCCGGTGCTTTTGAAAACCGAACTGATATTTCCACCGCCTTCATAACGAAAGCGATGCAGCAAATGTACGCCGTCATCGATTCCGATGCCGAGGATCAACGGTAAGCCCATCAGGTTAACCATGGTCAGCTGCAGGCCGGAAAGATACATGGCACCCACCATCCAGAAGGCACCGACGATCAGCGGCACCATGGCCATCAGCACGAAGCTGACGCGGCGGAAATCCCACAGTAAAAGGAGAAAAACAACCACCAGGGTCAGCATTGCCGCATTGCGCCCGTCAACGGCGATTTTCTGAATCAACACGTAAAACACCAGCGGCATGCCGGTTACCCGGGGGTCGAGATTTTGCATGCGATCGGTGAAACGTTCCAGAAACTCGAAATTCCACACCGATTCCTTCGGGTAAATGGTTATCAGAAATTTATCCCCTTTTTTACTCAGGAACTGATCCGCAATGGTAGCCGGCAATTCCGCAAGAGTGATTTCATCAGCATTGGCCATACGCAGCGCTTTGTGTTGCATCAGCGGCGCGATATCCTGCTGAAAACGATTCACCCCCTGCAATGCGAGCCTCGTATCGGTTTTGACATCCTTGTAAAGTTTGCCGAAAAGACCGCTGTCCTCCGGGTTCTCCGGGTCGCCGGCCAGCATCTTGCATTTGGCGTCCACTTTGTCCTGTCCGCCGAGATAGGCCAGCTGCGCCAGTTCGATTATATTGTCCTGCAGGCGACAAACCTGCTCCAGGAATTTTTCCAGCTGTGCCGGTCTGACCCCCCTGAGCAGCGGCTGGTTTTTCAGGTACATCCTTATCTTCTCAATATACGGGGCTCTTTTCCGCTGTTCTTTCTTTGAAGGAATGTATTCGGATATGCTGGTAACCATACCGACCATTTTCATATCTTTGGCTTTTTCTGCAATTCGTCTGGATTCTTCAATGCTTTGCGCAGTGATCATGGCAAAATCCGGCGTGGCTTCAAATTCGTCTTCCATCAGATGCTGCAGTTTGATCGATTTCAGCCCTTCCGGCTCCATGTTCAAATAATTGTAATCGAAGGTGATTTGCCGGGCAAACCAGAACATGAGCGCCGTTGCGATCACCAGACCGATCAGAAAGGATGTACGTTTACCGGCAATGATACCGGCTGTTTTGCCGAGGAAACCGAATTCGGTTGTCCGGGCGGTACCGGCCTCTCTGTGCATTCTCAATAGCATCCGGTCGCGCAATGAAAGCATGGCGGGTAACACGACCAGTGTGGCCAGCATGCAAAACAGAACGCCGCTGCCCGCCAGCAGACCGAATTCCGCCATACCGGCTGTTTCGGAGATCGTCAACGTGTAAAAAGCGGCTGCCGTGGTGAATGCCCCGGTGATGATTCCCTGTCCCGATTTAAGCAGGGCGCTCTCCAGCGCTTTACCGGTGGCCTGTCCCGCTGCACGACTTTCTGTAAAAATGGAGATGACGTGTATCGAGAAGTCTACCCCCAGTCCGATGAGAATAACGGCGAACATGGAGGTCATGATGTTCAGACTGCCCAACGTTACCGCAGCAAAACCGGCAGTCCATGTCACCCCGACAATCAGTGTTATGCCGGCCAGCACCGGTGCCACCCACATGCGGAAAGAAACGATGAACAGAGCGATGATCAGCAGCATGGCGATAATCGAAGTAATATACATATCTTCACTGGCCGCAACGGTTTCATCCCTCGACAAGGCCATGGTACCGGTGGTGCCGGCTTCCAGTCCGGAATAGTTTTTCACTACTTCGGCGATCAACGCGTCGATAGAATCTACCGTAACCAGAACTTTATCCAGATCGTTGATGGTGAAATTCGGCTGAACCATCATCAACAGCATATCCTTGTCCTGCGAAATCATATAAGTTTCGCCGCCGAGGAATCGATCTGTCGCGACCTGCGCTTTTTGCAGCCCGCCGTTGCCGGTAATATATGCATCCAGCGTTGTCAACCAGGTTTGAATTCCGTCCAGAAAAGCGACGGCATTGTTTTCCTTTTCTTTGGTGGAAATACTTTCTTCATCCTGCACATAGGTTTTTTCAAATGAATCATTCAAGTGGGTAAGAAAGGGAATCAGATTCAGGTCTTGAAAAATATCAGCATTGTTTTTCAGGTTTTTAGCCTTCTGCAGCATGAAACCATGCCGGTTGATAAAAGACGTGTCCATTGTAACATCGACAGGCCGAATGACATTTTTCATGGATCTGATCTGCGGCGCCAGTTCTTCTGCGAAGGATTTCAGTTGCTTTTCTTCGCCGGTTGCCGCCACGATGATCATCGACGCAGAGGTGTAATCTTCGACGATACGGTTAAATTCATTCACCATCGGGTGGTTTTGCGGCATCAGGTTTTTGAAATGCATATCCAGTCTCAACTGTTCGCTCATCACCCCCATAATGGCAGTGATTACCAGCGCAACCAGTAAAATGATCACCGGTTTTTTGTCGGCCCCGGCTGCAATTCCTTTCAGCAGTTTATCCCGCATTTTATTACCCCTTTAAATGACCGTCTGTTCGGTCGGCTATAATTCAATAAAAAAGATCAGGCAGCCAGTCCATCCAACAAAATTTCAAATAATGTATCTGCAACCCGTTGCATATCGAAATTGTCTTTGTTCAGTATCCATTGCAACATAATACCATCCATGGCACCAATGATCAGCGATGAAAGCGTAAATGAATCAACCGGACGAAAACTGCCCTCGCTGATTCCGGCGTCGATGATTCCGGCAATAATGGCCCGAAACCGGTCATAAAATTCCTCCAGATTAAACACGCGCATGATTTCCTCTTTATCCGAGCGTATACCTTCAGCCCAGAAATCCATCATGATAGCGATAAAATCTTCGTCCTCTTCAAGAAAGGATTTTATTGACACATCGATCAGAATACGCAGCTGCTGCACCGGATCGCGCTCGGTTTTCAGCGCAGCGACCAGCTTCTCATCTACATTCTGCATGAAATACTCAAAGGCCGCGCCGAATATTTCGTCTTTGCTGCGGAAATATTCATAGATCGTTCCCTTGCCGATACCCGCCGCAACGGCGATATCGGTCATGCGCGTATTGGCCACCCCTTTCTGTGCAAACACCTGCATGGCAGCATTGAGTATTTCCTGCTTTTTCGCTTCCTTATCCACAATCTTCGGCGCCATTTCTATCCTTTCTTTTTATGACCGACTGTTCGGTCGGTTTAAATTAATGACATTATCTTTCGATTGCAAGTATTCTTGAACAAAAATTCAGGGAGGGAATTTTGAGGAAAATATTTTTTTAATCATCCGGGTAGCGCTGAGCAATGGAACGAATCACGTCCAACTGCTCGAAAAAGGCGTCCACTACATCCGGGTCAAATTGCTTGCCCCGCTCTTCACGGATCACTTCCAGAACCTTGCCCTCTTCCCAGGCTTCCTTGTATACCCGTTTCGAACACAGAGCATCATAAACATCCGCCAGGGCTACGATGCGTCCGTATAACGGAATATCTTCACCCTTTTTACCGATGGCCCGGCCATGTTCGTCAATTTTACCCGGCTGCGCTTCGCCGTTGTTCACATCGATATACCCCGGATAGCCTTTGCCGTCCCAGCGCTCGTGATGATTCAGCGCAACTTCAGCGGCTATTTCATCGAAATCCGAGCGGGCGTCCCGGAATAACCTTGCACCCAGCCAGGTATGCTGTTTCATGATTTCATACTCCTCGTCGCTGAAACGACCCGGTTTTTTCAAAATCATATCCGATATGGCCACTTTACCTACATCGTGCAGCATGGCAGCCAGGCGGAGGGAATCGCGTTGTTTATCCACCTCATCCTGCGGAATGCCTTTTTTCGCCGCCCAGTTTTCATAGATCTCCAGTGAATAGGCCGCCACACGGTTGACATGGGGACCGGTTTCTTTCGGGTCGCGCAATTCGGCCATACTGATCATGCGCATAATGGTAGTCCGTGTCATTTGCGCCCGTTCGATGGCAACGGCGGCATAATTGGCAAAATGCTGGATCAGCGGCTCATCTTCTTCCGCAAAAGGAATGATCTGTTCATTTTCATCCTGGGCATTGATCAATTGCAACACGCCGATACATCCACCGCGGCTGTTTTTAAGCGGCACGGTGAACATGGAATGGGTTTCATAACCGACCTTTTTGTCAAAACTGCTGTCAAAGGAAAACGGCATGTTTTTAGAAATATTATAGGCGTCGGGAATATTCAGCAGAACGCCGTTATTGGCAACGAATCCGGCAATCGATTTATTGGAAATGGGCATGGTGAAAGTAGTATAGATCAGTTTTTTCCCCTCGCCGATTTTTCGGCGCAGGGTTTCGTTCTGCGCATAGCTGAATTTCAGCAGGTCGCCTTCTTTAATGTAAATGGAACCGGCATCGGCACGGGACAATTGCCGGGCCTCGGTCAGTACCTTTTCCAGCATTACATCAAGATCTTTTATTTGGGATATTTCCAGGCCGAGCTGGATAATACGTTGTAATTTCTGCTTGCGGTCGAGCATAAACGGATCCCTTCCAATATCTGAAAACCGAACGGGTTCAGCCTAATTCATGTTCGGCACTTTGGATAAAAGATTAAGCGTTGATCCTTCAACAATTCGCAGGATAGGTCATGAAATATAGACATCCCTGCCTATACTTTCAAGCCGGAAAGGTTCCGGGCGATTATTTAATGATCGTGCTCTTCCTTTTCTTCCGCTTCCATTCCGGACTTATCTTTCCCCTCATTTTCACTTTTTACAAAAGTGGCTTTCAATCCGCGAATAAATTCTTCCTTTTCCTGTTCGTTCAGCCGGGCTTCCGGATGTAACGGCAGATAACTGGACAGCGGCATTTTTCCTTTTTCAACCATTTCTGCGGCTTCATGGGCTTCCTTTAAATGACCGGTGGAAATATTGAATTCTTCCCGGCCGTGATTGACATGATCGGCGACAAACCAGGAAATCGGTGCGATATAGGCGTAAACCGGCCATTTCGTTTTGTGACTGTGGCAGTCGGCGCAGGCGCGGTTGAAATATTCCTGGGTTTCAGGGGAGTCCCACTGGATTTCGTGGGTTACCGGCGGATTGGTGCGTTCAACCGGTATGGCCTGTATGACTACAAAAATAAAAACACCCACCATGATTATCCAGTTGATCATTCTCCGGGTTTTTAAACTCATAGCTGCCATAAAGTTTTTCTCCTTTACTTTATTCGGATTCAGATTAAACATAATCGAAATGTGCCGTGAAATGCCGCAATACCGGCGGTTCCCATGTAATTTTCATACCGCGTAATTTATCCTTCCGCCGGTTTACTTCCAGGATCACTTCAATTACATAATCGATATGACTTTGAGTGTAAACCCGCCGTGGAATTGCCAGTCGTACCAGTTCCATTTTCGCCGCTCCGGCGAACATTACAGAACCGATTTCCACGCCGCGTATTCCGCCTTCAACATACAACTCCACCGCCAGAGACTGGCCCGGAAATTGTGCTTTCGGAATATGCGGCAGGAAGGCGGCAGCATCAATATAAACGGCATGTCCGCCGACCGGCCGTACGATCGGCACTCCTGCTGCGCTGATTTTCTCTCCCAAATACTCCGTAGAACGCAAACGGTATTGCAGATAATCCTCATGCAGTACCTCTTCCAGTCCGATGGCGATCGCCTCCAGGTCCCTTCCGGCCAGTCCGCCGTAGGTCGGGAAACCTTCGGTCAGGATCAGCAGATTGCGGGCCGACATCGCCCAGTCGTCATTGTTCAGACACAGGAAACCACCGATGTTAACCAGCGCGTCTTTCTTTGCGCTCATAGTACAACCATCGGCCAATGCAAATATCTCGCGTGCAATTTCTTTCACCGATTTACCGGCATATCCTTCTTCACGCAGTTTAATAAAATAGGCGTTTTCAGCAAACCGGCAGGCGTCGATAATCAACGGCAATTCATACTCGTCACACAGGCTGCGCACTTCGCGGATGTTCTGCATGGAAACCGGCTGCCCGCCTCCGGAATTGTTCGTCAGCGTGAGCATTACACAAGGAATATTCTCCGCGCCTGTTTCCTTTATAAATTCCCGCAGCCCGGCCACATCCATATTGCCCTTAAAGGGATGAACAGTCTGCGGATTTTTACCCTCTTCAATCACCAGGTCCACCGCCTCTGCACCGGTAAATTCGACATTAGCCCGCGTGGTATCGAAGTGGGTGTTATTCGGTATTTTTTTGCCTTCACCGCCGATTACCGAAAAGAGAATCTTTTCCGCAGCCCGCCCCTGGTGGGTCGGAATGATATGTTTAAACGGCATGATATCGACCACCGCATCGTAAAAACGATAATAGCTTTCGCTGCCCGCATAGCTTTCGTCACCCCGCATAATGCCGGCCCACTGCCCGGAACTCATGGCGCTGGTACCGCTGTCCGTCAGCAGATCGATTAACACATCACGGGCGTTCAGCCCGAAAAGATTGTAGTGCGTTTCCCGAATACAGTGCGTCCGCTCTTCGCGTGTGGTCATTCGGATCGGTTCGACAACTTTTATTCGGAACGGTTCGATGATTGTTTTCATGGAGGCCTCAATTATTTGGACTTGCTGACACGAAATCTAATCAGCAGGTAAATTCCCTGCAAAGATTTTTATGGAAATCCCGATTAACGGGTATTCATCCGCGGAAAACCCGCCGGAACAGATCAAAAGTATTAAAACGTCTGTCGGGGAAAACAGCAGCTGTTTTTTGGATTATTGAATATTACCGAATCCCGGTTTTCAAAACCTGTTTTACTTTTATCAAATGGCCCAATCCTTCATACCTTTGCCGTAACCTGACGGAAATGATACCCGTAAATGGCCATGGTAATCGCCAGCGGAAATTTTTCCGGTTGCCGAAACAGGCCGAACATGAATAATTTCCAGTAGTAGCGCTTGCCCCGGTCCAGAACTCCCAGCACCCACATCGATTTAAACAGTGCCTTAATATCCTGCCATCTGATTTTCCGTGGTATTTTTACGGGGCGTTCATATTCCATCAGGAATGTTTTTACGCGTTCGTAAAATGCGTTGGGTGAGTAAATAGATTCCAGAATTTCCTTATACCCTTTTATCAGTTTCTGATAATTCATTTTAGGTATAAAATTCATGGAGCCGTCCATATTGTCTCCGCTCATGATATTCAACAGGCGTTTTTCGGATTTCATGCGATTGAACAGGGCTGTTCCGGACGGGGCGTTTAAAAGCCCGACCATGGCCGTGACGATACCGCTGTTCTGAATAAAATTTATTTGCTGCCTGAAGATGTTTTGCGTGTCATTGTCGAATCCGACGATGAATCCTGCCGAGACGATCAGACCCAGACGCTGAAGTTTTTTTACCGACACGATCAGATCACGTTTCAGGTTTTGGGATTTGCCGCACTCGAGCAGGCTTTCACTGTTCGGCGTTTCGATGCCGATGAAGGCATGATCAAAACCCGCCCGAACCATGAGATGCACCAACTCGTCATCGTCCGCGAGGTTTATCGACGCCTCGGTTCCGAAGGAAAAGGGAAAGTGATGATCTTCCGACCACTGAATCAGCGCCGGCAGCAGTTCGGATTTCAGTTTCTTTCTATTCCCGATAAAATTGTCATCTACTACGAACACACCGCCTCTCCACCCATGCCGGTACAGGGATTCCAGTTCCGCCAGAAACTGATCCTTATCTTTTGTGCGCGGCCGGCGGCCGTTCAGCATCGTTACCCCGCAAAATTCGCAGTTGTAGGGACATCCCCGGGAATACTGTACACTCATATTGGCATATTTTTTCATATCCAGCAATTCCCACATCGGAATGGGGGTTGCGGCAATTTCCGGGTATTCCGCTGACGAATACAATTTTTTAGGACGTTGAAATTGCAAATCCTGTAAAAACAGGGGTAACGTTATTTCCGCTTCATTCAGAATAAAATGCTCGACACCCAAAAATTGCTCGTGGTTTGTGGTTGCCAGCGGCCCGCCGAGCACTACTTTCACTTCCGTTTGATTACACCTGGAGATTATCTTTCTCATCGAAGCGGCATGAACATTCATGCCACTCAAAAAGACATAATCCGCCCAGTGCAGGTGCTCATCCTTCAGCGGGGCAACATTCATATCTATCAGTTTTTTATTCCAGTTCGCGGGTAATAGGGCGGCAATCGTCAGCAGCCCCAGCGGCGGTTCCGATGACTTTTTTGAAATAAATTTAAGGGCCGTGCGAAAACTCCAGAAAGTCGGCGGCGTTTCAGGATATACCAGTAAAATATTCATTGCGATCCCCGAATACTGTTTAATATTATTAAAGGAACGATAACAACCTATTTTATTAACAGGAAACAAGGACTACTGTAAAAAAAATGTAAAACTATTAATATCACTCCTTCCGGAAAAGTGTTTAGTTCCGGTAATTGTTTTTTATTAAATTAGGTTTAAATCAATTACAAGTGGGCGGTCCCGACACATGAAAAGACTCAGTCCGTTATTTTACTATATTCTGATTTTCGTTATAGCCCAGATAGCCTGGTTTTCATTGCTGGGTCTGTGGATTTACTGGTATGTATCCAACTATATCATATTTAAAAATGTCGGTGAAAATGTACCGCCGCAGATCCTATCCGACAGCAACAATGTATTCGCTCTGGTAAGCGGCATTGTTTTACTGGTATTCATTTCAATCGGGATGTCGCTTATTTTCGTATATCTGAACCGGCAAATGAACCTGACCCGGTTATATGACAATTTTATTGCTGCGGTTACCCATGAATTGAAATCCCCGTTGTCATCCATTCAATTGTACCTGGAAACGATGAACGCCCGGGACGTACCCCCGGAAAAGAAAAAAGAATTCATTTCGATGATGTTGAAAGATACCGGTCGTCTTCACAGCCTGATCAATTCGATCCTGCACCTGTCCGGTCTGGATCAGAAAAAAACGGTCCGGAAATATCCGCATCATTATCAGGTATACGATGCGGATTATATTCTACCGGAATTAATAAACGCCGCCAGGGAGCAATTCAATCTGCCTGAAAATTCGGTTTCGTTATCCGGAACTGCGAATAAAAAATGTGTTATTGACCGTCGGTGGTTCGAAATAGTTTTTCATAATCTGTTTGATAACGCCATCAAGTATTCACGCAATCCCGTTCAAATTGAAATCGGCATTTCCAGCTCTGAAAAATTTGTCGTTATTGCCTTCAGGGATAACGGCATCGGTATTCAGGGAAAAGACCATAAGAAAATATTCAATAAATTTCAGCGCATTGACAACAATGAAAGTCCCAGCGTAAAGGGAAGCGGTTTGGGACTGTACTGGGTCAGACAAATCATAAAATATCACGGCGGTACGATTTCCGTCAGCAGTGAAGGTAAAAACAGGGGAACAACTTTCTCCATCTTTATGCCGGTTTATCAGGCAACCAGAAAAAGGTATATTAAAAATTTATTGAAAATCAGTCATAAAAACGGAATCATTGCGAATGACCGCGAAAAAGAATTCGAAAAATAAAAACCACAAAATATTACTGGTAGAAGACGAAGAAACGCTTGCCATCGGCCTCGAGTACAATCTCTCTGAGGAAGGATATAACGTCGAATGGGTCAGGGATGGCAAAATGGCTTTGGAAGTCATCAAAAAAAAACCGTTTGATTTAATTATTCTTGATATCATGCTGCCCTATGTGGATGGATTTGACGTGGCGAAAAAAGTACGCAGCCTGTTTCCGCAGTTACCCATCTTAATGCTCACCGCGCGCACAACCGTGAAGGACCGAATCAGGGGTCTGGAAATCGGCGCCGACGATTATCTTCCGAAACCGTTTCATCTGGAGGAATTATTGCTGCGTGTCAAGGGAATGTTGAAACGAAAAAACTGGTACCGGTCCGAGTCCGCCCCCCTTTCGCATTATCATTTCGGAAATAATGATATTAATTTTGAAAACATGGTTTGTTATGCCGGTGAAAAAGAGATTCAGCTGACAACCCATGAAGCCAGATTGTTAAAATATCTGATAGATCATAAAGGAAAGATTGTAACACGCAAGGAATTGCTTACCGCCGTCTGGCAGATCGATTCGGATATTGAAACGCGTACCGTCGACAATTTCATCGTCCGCCTCAGGAAATACTTCGAGCCGAACCCGGAAAAACCCGTTTATATTAAAAGTGTACGCAGTGCAGGATATATTTTTACGGATTAGGTTCTCCAATCCGGCTGATCGCACACGAGCGGAAAAATCTCAATTAAGCAATTGAAGTTTTTCGGACCAGTATGAATTCAGCGGTATACAAAACTTCGGAATAAATAATAAAAAATCGGTTCCATCACCGTAAGCAATGGAACCGGTAAATCAGACTTCAAGCGGGTTGGCTTTCTCCGGATCCAGTCCGAAATCCTTTATCGCTTTGCTGACCACGGCTGCTTTTATTTTACCCTGATCCGCCAGGCGGCTAAGTACGGCAACAACAACCGTTTCGGCATCGATTTCGAAAAAACGGCGTGTGGCTTCGCGGGTATCACTTCGGCCGAATCCATCCGTTCCCAGTGTAAACAGTCCGCCCGGAACCCAACGTGATATCTGGTCCGGCACGGTTTTGATGTAATCGGAAACCGCGACAAATACCCCCTCCTCATTTTCCAGCAATTCGGTGACATACGGTTTCTGTTTCGTTTTCGCCGTCGGGTGCAACATGTTCTGCCGTTCCGCTTCGAGGGCATCACGGCGCAATTCTTTGTAGCTGGTCGCGCTCCACACATCGGTCGTCACTTTGAATTTTGTTTCAAGAATTTCCGCGGCCCGCATGGCTTCACGCAAAATTGAGCCGCTGCCGAAAATATGCGCTTTGAGACCCGTCTTCTTTTGGCCGGGCCGGAATTTGTACAGCCCTTTCAAAATGCCTTTGGTGCTGCCCTTCGGCTTGGCCGCCTGCGGATAATTTTCGTTGCCAACCGTGATGTAATAAAAGATATCCTCACGGTTTTTAAACATGCGCCGGATACCGTCCTGAACGATCACGGCAATTTCATAGGCAAAAGCCGGATCGTAGGTAACCAGGTTCGGTATCGTGCCGGCAAGCAAATGACTGTGCCCATCCGCATGTTGCAGACCTTCACCGGCGAGAGTGGTTCGACCGGCCGTGGCACCGATCAGGAATCCGCGCCCGCGCAAATCACCGAAGGCCCAGGCCTGATCGCCGATCCGCTGGAAACCGAACATGGAATAAAACACAAAGAAAGGGATCATGTCCGTGCCGTGCGTGGCATAGGCCGTGCCCGCCGCCGTGAATGATGCCATTGAACCGGCTTCGGTAATCCCCTCTTCCAGTATCTGTCCGTCGGTGGCTTCACGGTAATAAAGAAAATTGTTGGAATCGACCGGTTCGTAAAGCTGCCCGACATGGGAATAGATTCCGAACTGGCGAAACAGGGAATCCATGCCGAACGTTCGCGCCTCATCGGGTACGATCGGTACGATACGCCGGCCGATAACGGGGTCTTTCATAAGTATGGTTAACATGCGCACGAAGGCCATGGTTGTTGAAACTTCACGGTCGCTGCCCTGCATGAATTCATTGAATATATTTACCGATGGTACTGTTTGCGGTGTCGAATACACCTTTCGCGAAGGTACAAAACCGCCAAGCCTTTTTCTCATTTCCATCAGGTATTCCATTTCCGGGCTTTTTTTATCGGGACGATAAAACGGTGCTTCGTGCAGTTTTTTGTCGGGAATCGGGATGTCGAACCGGTCGCGGAATTCGGCCAGTTCCGCCTCGTTCAGTTTTTTAACCTGATGCGTTACATTTCTTCCTTCACCGGCTTCACCCAACCCGTATCCTTTTATAGTTCGCGCCAGAATCACCACCGGTGAGCCTTTGTGCTCCACGGCCGCCTTGTACGCAGCATGTACTTTTTCCGGATCATGTCCACCGAGACGTAGCTTCCACACCTGCTCATCGGACAGGTGTTCAACGAGTTTGAGCAACTGCGGATACTTGCCGAAAAAGGATTTGCGCACATACGCACCGGACTCCACAATGTATTTTTGCGATTCACCATCAACATATTCATTCATGCGCTGAACCAGCAACCCTGTATCGTCCTTTTGCAGAAGCGGATCCCAGTCACTGCCCCACAGCACTTTCAACACATGCCAGCCTGCGCCGCGGAAGATTCGTTCCAGTTCCTGGACAATCTTGCCGTTGCCGCGCACCGGTCCGTCCAGTCGCTGCAGATTACAGTTTATTACGAAAATCAGGTTATCCAGTTTTTCGCGGGCTGCCAGCGAAATGGCGCCCAGGGCCTCCGGTTCATCGGTTTCACCGTCACCGAGAAAAGCCCATACTTTCTGATTCTCCGTATTTTTCAGACCGCGATCCTGCAGGTAGCGGTTAAAACGGGCCTGGTAGATGGCGCTTATCGGTCCCAGCCCCATTGAGACAGTTGGAAATTCCCAGAAATCCGGCATCAACCAGGGATGAGGATAGGACGACAGACCGCCGCCTTCTTCCAGTTCACGGCGAAAGTTTTTCAGCTTCTTTTCGCTCAGCCGGCCTTCGAGAAAAGCCCGGGAATAAATACCCGGGGAGGCATGACCCTGAAAATAGACCAGATCGCCGTCAAAGCCCTCACCTTTGCCTTTGAAAAAATGATTGAAACCGACCTCATAAAGGGTGGCCGCCGAAGCGTAGGTTGAAATATGCCCGCCGATTCCGGGAAATTTTTTATTGGCACGCACCACCATCGCCATGGCATTCCAGCGGATCAGGCTTTTGATGCGTCGTTCCAGCTGCCGGTCGCCGGGATAGGGAGGCTGTTGTTCCAGGGGAATGGTATTGATATAAGCCGTATTGGCGGTGAAAGGTACCTGCACGCCCTGTTGGTATGCGCGCTGAATCAGACGATACAGAAGAAATCGCGCCCGTTGCGTGCCCCGCGCCTGAACGACGCCGTCGAGCGCCTCCAGCCATTCGCTTGTTTCATCCGTATCAAAATCATTATAAGGACTGATCTCCGATTGGATTTTTTGCATATTCAGATCGGTCATAAGTCTATTACCTCCAGAATCGTCGAATTCAATATATAACGTTGAGCAGTTTACAATAAATTTCAGCTAAAAAAAAGATGCTCAGCCATTCATGACAAACTGTTTCTTAATTAAATAAAACCGGTTTTTATTCCCGTTGTAACCTTTTACTCAATTTTCCGTATTTGCTGTTAAATGAAACGGAGAATGAAATGAAAGAAACGATTCTTACCCTTGTTTTTCTGGCATACGCCATTCCTTTCGCTTATATGATTGCTGTGGATTTTTATGAAATTCTGAAAAGATTAGGAGAATTGTATAACGGAAAACTGCGCCCGGCTTTAATCGTTACAGTTCAAACTTTTTCAAATAAATTTTAATTTGTCTGAATTTCATTTTTGGAATTTAGCCAATGTACCGCTTCATCATAATTCCTGAAAACTTCCGCATGCAAACCGAAACGTTCGACCAGGGTACCGAACATTCTTGCCAGCCCGAAATGTAGCGCCTGGTCCGTTACAATGGCAAACCGTTTACTGAGAATGGATTTTTTTCCGGAAAAATAATCAACGAAACGATAGATTTCTTTCGCCGACCTTTTTTCCATCGAGGGACTCAGGTCCAGCAGTATATCCACCGGCTGTTTCAATTCGGGGTGGTGGAATGCTTCCTCCATCACTTCGAAGGCATTCTCCAGCGGATAATCTCCGATAGAAGTCAGACTCAGAATATTTCCGTTTACAGAAAAAACAAGTGGCAATTCAATTCCCCTGATTTATCCGCTTTTCACAATCGGCTCACTGCTTTCCGACTTAACGCAGCAAAATCATTTTTCCAGCCAGGGATCGTCCGCCGGCGGTGAGCCGGTAGAGGTAAATTCCACTGCTGACCGATTTTCCGGAATCATTTTTCCCGTTCCACTGAATCGTACCGCTTCCCGCCGGAACAACTTTATCGATCAGGCTGCGAATTTTTCTACCGGTAACATCAAATATCTCAAGTTTCAGATTTTGCCGTTTATCAATAAAAAACCGAATCGTGGTGAGCGGATTGAAGGGATTGGGGAAATTCTGTTCCAGGGTTAAACTTTTCGGGGTGTGATTATCCGTTTTCAAACCGGTAATCCCGCCGAATTCGTACACATCAGCGGATGTCAGCGGCTTATCAATATGCAGTTCAAAGACATCACCGGGCTGTGGATCGGCAGCGCCGGATTCTCCCCCCGCATGCAAAGCCCAGACCAGGAACGGTAGCTGCCGGTCATCGTATTCCAGCAAAAACAGGTCATCAAACAAACTCAGGTGCTGATCACCGTCAAAGTCACTGAAAATAAACGGCGCCGGTTTTGCTTCCGTAAGGTTTTCGATTTTAAAAAATGTCGGTATGGCGGGTACTCCGAATTCATTTTCAGACGTATCGGAAATCCCGCCGGTAATGGTGATACGGTAATCCGCCGGCCAGGCAATGCCGACCAGTGTGTCCGGGCCGAGATCGATGTCCGGCAAATAAACGGATACTTCCACTTCCGGACTGCCGTACCGCCAGCCGGTTTGCAGGGTGTTTACCTGCGGTGAAACAAAATCCCCGACAACCAGCCGCAATCCGTCAAATTGCGGACCTTCTGTTACACCGTCGAGCCGGGTTGATTCGTTTACAACCGTAGTGCCGCGGGTCATATTTTCAACGCTGTAGGATTTCTGTTGCGTTGAACTGTCATCTACGGTCATCCGGTAATAATCACCGGTCAGTGCGGTAACGTCGACTATGTTGAGTGAAATACGGGCCGTGCTGATTCCGCTGATGTGTGTCAGCAGGGAGTCGGCCACAGCAATACGCCGGTTAAAAACGGAAAAGATTCCGCTGCTGTCGCTGCTGATCGACAACCCGTCATTTGCAAAAACTTTGATGCGATAACTGTCGCCGTTGGCAAAATCCGCCGTCTGCCAAAGGTAACTGCGAACATCTTGTACGTCAGTAAACAATACCTGCCAGGTCTGGCCCTCGTCTGAAGAAATCTGTGCAGAATATACCAGAGAATCGCCATCGGCGTCCGCGGCCTGCCAGCGCAGCAAATAGTTACCGTCTACCGTTTCGCCGGCTGCCGGCGTTTGGAGAACAATATCCGGTTTTCCATTACCGGGGTTATTAATCGTGAATGCCCCGCTTCCGGTCACCGCCGATTGTCCCTGACCGTCGAGCCACAACCTGAGGCGGTAACGGGTTCCGTCGGCAATGTTCAGTGTGCTCCAGTTGAATGATGATTGCAGGGCCGGAACTTTTGCGATTTTGTGCCAGCTGAAACCGTCGTCTTTCGTCCAGGCAAGCAGAACCGAAGCCGAATCCGTATTCGCCCCGCTCTGCCATTCCACGGAAATTACCCCGGCATAGGTATTTCCGGCAGACGGGTTGTTAAGCACCAGCGATGTGGTATTATCGGAAGTATCCTGCTGCATGAACCGCTGCCAGTGCAGGGGCATGGTAATCAGCATGTGTTCGTCGGCCCACCACCAGTTATGTTCGGCATCCGGATTCAGTGCAATGCTGTTCAAATTGTTGTGGTTTCCCGTTTGCCCGAGGATGTTTACCAGCTGCTGTGTCTGCGGATAATTCCCCAGTGTCGGGCTGCCGACGGAATGCAGCAGAAATTGCATGGAATTAAACAAAATCCGCTCCGAAGAATCGGCATACATGATTAGATTGGCGGGATTATATTCCAAAATATAATTTAAATCCCGCGGCCAGCCGAACAACGGATGGGCGGCAGTCCAGTACAGCCAGAAATCGTCGTTGGTACCGGGAATAGCCGGATCATCAAAATCGAGCCACATCAGCGTTCCATCATAGGCGCCGGCCGAAATAAAATCTTCCGGATGCCTGCCGGCAATCATCATCGAAGTAATACCGCCCAGTGAAAAACCGTCCACCCCCCGCAGATGGCGGGCGGGAAGGGTACGGAACGTGCTGTCGACAAACGGAATGAGATCATTCATCAGATAGCGTTCGAACCGTCCGCTGCCGATACCCGCCAATCCTCCAACCAGTTCCGGTTGCAGAAAATCCACCGCCAGTGCCGGTTGTGAATTGTCCGCGGAACTCATACCGGGCATTACCAGGATCATCGGTCCCATTTCCCTGGTTTCGATCAGCCGGTCGGCAAGCGTTTTGGCGTTGCGGCCTCCGCGGCTGCCGTCTTCGAAAGGATCAGCCCATTCGTTCTCGTGGCCGCGAAACAGGTACAATACCGGATAGGATACATCGCTTGAATCGTATCCTGCCGGCAGATAAATATTGAATTGTTTGGTTATGCCCAGTTCAGGGCTGGAAATACTGACCAGTTCAATTCGGCCGGGCTGTGCCTTAAGCAGTACCGGCAGCAGGAAAAATAGTATTATGCGTAACATGGTTTACTTTCGTGATGCGTTAATTTTTAGGTACATTTTATTTGAGGTCAAGTTTAATTATCAATTTCAGATTTTTTTTGATCCGTTGAATAACCAACAAGTAATCCCCGGTTATCACGGGTACTGCTATCGACGAATTATTTAAAATTTGACGGCAGTTCGACCTGCAAAACTCCGGTCACCATGCCATTCACCCTGAAAGCGGGTCCCCTCCCCTGAAGGTTAACTCCCTCAACCCTTCAACTCTTAAACTACAAAAGCTCCCCCACCAATCCCCTATTTCACCGGGATTGAAAAAACATTCTGGGCAACGAACAAAGCGATAAAGGTCAACAGGCCGGCAGCCAGCGGGGTTGATATCCAGCCGACGGCGATTTCCCCCAAAACCCGAAATTTTAAGGCCCGCCAGCCGCGCAGAAGTCCGATACCGATCACAGCACCGACAACCGCCTGTGAACTGGAAACCGGAACCAGCGGGAAAGCCGGCAATCCATGACCGTGCAGCCAGGTTTCAAGACCTTTGGAGGCAAACAAAAACAACACCATTGCTTGAGAAAGAACCACCACCAAAGCCGCCTGGGGATTGAGTTTCATTAAACTGCCCCCTACGGTTTCCATTACCTTTTTCGAATAGGTAAAAATGCCCACGGCGATGGCCATACCACCGATCAGGAAAAGCTGCTGGGTACCGGAAACGGATATATTGTCGAATACAACCAGGTCCGAAAAAGGTTGGGCCGGTACAAATACGCCCATAACATTGGCAATATTGTTGGCGCCCAGACTGTACGAACCGAATGCACCGACGGTTATCAGCGCTACCCGCGTTATCACATCCAGTTTAAGCAGATGCAGTCGCACCCGGTTAAAAAACAGGCGAAACAGTCCGAAGAGCACAGCGGCAAACACGGCGGCCAGTACCGGACATAAAACCCAGGTGAGTACAATTTTACGAAATACCTCCAGATCAGTCGGCGAACCGGAAAACAGATTCCAGCCGACAATCGCGCCGACAATCGCCTGTGAAGTTGATACCGGCAGTCGGGCACGGGTCATCCAGAAAACCGTTAATCCGGCCGACAGGGCGACAACAAACGAACCTCCCAGCGCCGACACAGCGCCCAGTTTGCCTAAAGTATGGGTTGCACCGGCACCGCTGCTAACCGCGCCGATAATAACAAAAACGGAGGCAATGGCCGCCGCTGTTTTGAAGCGCAGCATGCGCGTGCCGACGGCGGTACCGAAGACATTCGCCGCATCGTTGGCGCCCAGTGACCAGCCCAGTAACAATCCGCTGGAAAGAAAAATCAGCAACATGCTATTGCCCTTTTTCGTTCGAAGTTCGTTTTGCCATTCTTATCACGATATGAAGGTTATTCATGGAAAAAGTTTATGTGTCATAAAAAAAAATTCGCTTCAAGGTTTGAAATGTGCATAAAACTTTTTTACCGTTTAAATGGTCCGCTTGATCGAATAAATCGCCAGACGATCCGCCACATCTTCCGCCTCGTCCGATACATTCTGGATGTGCATGGAAAAATAGCGCAGATGAAATTTCTGGCTCAGTTCCATTTTCATGGCAAAAGCCTGTCTGCGCAGGTTGTCTCCCACGCGGTCGGCTTCATTTTCGAAAAAATACACTTTGTGAAGATGGTCCTTTACCGCCGGCAAATCGGTGAAAAACGCCCGAATGGCCGAAACAAGCACTTCCGCAGCCTGAACTGAAACTTCCGTCAATTCAATAAAAGCTTTTTTTAATTCTTCCGGGATATACGGTTTTTCAACGTCGAACTGATTGAGTGTGTCTTTCATGGCGTCGATGACATTATCGGTGCTTTCCAGCAGGCCGAGTACATCGCCGCGATGTTCGGGAATCAGGGTCTGCGTGTACAGTTTGGTTTCAACAATACGACGCAGATCATCCGCTTTTTCTTCCAGTTCGTCCAGCTGCGATCGACGTTGCCCGAAATCCGCCCAATCATCATCGAGAAAATTGCCGACAGCTGCCTTGAATACCATCCCTCCCTGACTGATCGAATCAAGAAACTGATCGATTTGTGCTTCCAGTTCTTTTGTCGTTTTGAATAAAATGGCCATGCTGGTACCTATTGATTATTTTTCCAACGCTTGAAAGGGTTTTCGGCAAGACTGGCATTATAATAACGATTATCGTTGCTAACTTCCGCACCGACCCAATCCGGTTTTTCAAATTGCTGCTTCTCATCGGACAATTCAATCTCTGCCAGAACAAGTCCGGCATTATCACCGAAAAATTCGTCAACCTCCCAGATCATGCCTTTGTATTCTAAACGATGACGTTTTTTTTCAATCAACGGTTTGTCGCAGATCGAGTCCAGCATTTTCCGAGCATCCGCCAGCGGAATTCTGTATTCAAATTCAGAGCGGGAAATCCCCGTTGTCGGTCCTTTGATCGTCAGGTAACCGGAGTCCCCGGCAATTCGTACCCGTACTGTGACTTTGCCTTTGGTTCTTATATATCCCTGCCGGTACAGAATTCCCTCATCCTGATTGCGCCAGGAATCACCGCTGACCAGAAATTTTCGCTCGGTTTCTTTCACCATATTCCCTGCCTTTTAAAGCTTCGGTCGAAAATATCAAAACAAAAAGAATCCTGCAATGCTAATTTCCGAGGAATTTTTTTTTCTATTATTTCTTTATTACGCTTGACTCTATACTTATGTACAGGGTTTATATTAACGAAGCGAAAGGAAACAGCATGAAAATCGGCGAACTGGCAAGACAAATCGGGGTCAACATTCAAACGGTACGGTATTATGAACGTATCGGGTTGCTGCATCCGGACCGACGGCTGGAATCGGGGTATCGGGAATACGGGAAGCAGGCGGTGGATAAACTGCATTTTATTAAAAGAGCGCAACAGCTGGGATTTACACTGAAGGAAGTTGATGAGCTGCTTTCCCTGCGTGTGGATCCGGATACCACCTGTAACGAAGTGCATGAGCGGGCTGTACACAAGATAACGGACATCGAACGGAAAATTGCCGACCTGCAGCGTATGAAACTGGGATTGGAAAAACTTGCGGCTCAGTGCAGTGGAATAGGCCCTACGAGTGAATGCCCGATTCTGGATGCACTGGAGGGGTGAATGAGAAATAGGGTAATAGGGCAATACGGAAATAAGGAATGGCAGAAGAACGATGCGTGATATGTGGCAATGAATATTGAACAAGGAACAAGAATTTTTGAAATAAGATATCTATTGCAATCCCGTAGGGATTGAATATTTGTAGCTAAAGCCTAAACGCGAACTAAATTGTAATCCTGTAGGGATTCAATAAATTAACGATTGTTGATTTGCGAGGATTATACAGAAACAAACTGAAAACATCCAGTATCGAGAAACGAGGAACGAGGAAAATTATGGCACAACCAAATCTATACAAAATGAAAATCAGCGGTATGACCTGCGACAGCTGTGTGCGTCATGCTAAACAAAAACTCGAAAAAGTGCCATCCGTTGAGTCTGTGCAAATCGACAGCTGGCAGGATGGAAATACGGAAGTCGTTTTCGCCAATGGGATTGATGCAGGGAAACTGGTCGATGCGATTGCCGGAGCCGGTTATCGGGCTGAAATCATCAATGATAATCCGGAGTTAAATGCGACAAACAGTACCAACAAACAACAATTTGTAATTCTCGGCGGCGGATCGGCGGCTTTTGCCGCGGCGATTAAAGCAAACGAACTGGGCGCATCGGTAAAGATAATTAACGACGGCCTGCCCATCGGCGGTACCTGCGTCAATGTCGGCTGTGTACCCTCCAAAACGCTGTTACGCGCCGCGGAAGCCTATCACAAAGCGGCCCACCATCCTTTCTCCGGTATTCAGTCAACCAGCCGGATCACTGATTTCAAAGCGCTGATGCAACAGAAACAGGATCTGGTTCTGGACCTGCGCCAGGCCAAATATGTGGATATCGTAAAAGACCTGCACAATATCGAGATCATCAACGGACGCGCCCGCCTGCTTACACGGGACACGGTGGAAGTGAATGGTCGAAAAATTCCCGCGGATAAAATTCTGATCGCCACCGGCGCCGCACCCGCTCTGCCCGATGTACCCGGACTAGAGGACGTCGATTACCTGACCAACGAAAGCGCTTTCGAACTGGAAAAACTGCCGGAATCACTAATTGTTTTGGGCGGCCGTTACGTGGCGCTGGAACTGGCGCAACTGTTCAACCGCTTTGGCAGCAAGGTTACCGTATTGCAGCGATCGGCACGTATCCTGCCCACGGAAACGGCCGAACTGACGGATACACTCAGCGGCTTCCTGCGAGAGGAAGGTATGGAAATTATTACCGGCGTTAAATTGCAAGCGGTAGAACAGAGTAACGGTAAAATCCGTGTAATCGCATCGATTAACGGCGAAGAAAAACGATTCGAAGCGGAAAAAGTACTGGTTGCAACCGGCCGTAAACCCAACACAAAAAATATGGGTTTGGAGGAAACAGGCGTGAAACTGAACGATCGCGGATTCCTGCTGGCGGATGAGCATCTGCAAACATCCGTGCCCGGTATTTATGGCGCCGGCGATGTATTGGGCGAAAATATGTTCGTATACACCGCCGCCTATGAAGGAAAACTGGCCGCTGAGAACGCGCTACAGGCTGAATCACGAAAACGGAATTATACCGCCCTGCCCTGGGTGGTTTTCACCGATCCGCAGGTTGCCGGAGTGGGCATGGACGAGCAGCAGGCGCAGGATGCTGGTATAGATTTTGATACTGCCATCCTTCCGCTGGAATATATTCCCCGCTCGCTGGCCGCCCGCGATACCCGCGGATTCATCAAACTGATCCGTAACAAAAGCAACGACGGATTGATCGGCGCACGAATACTGGCGGCCGAAGGTTCCGAACTGCTGATGCAAATTGCCACGGCCATTCGCTTCAATATTAAAGTATCCGATTTGCGCGACATGTTGTATCCCTATCTGACCCTGTCCGAAGGGATTAAACTGGCGGCAATCGCCTTTGACAAAGACGTGAAAGAACTCAGTTGCTGCGCAACGTAGGAATAAGATAAAAGTATGAAAAGTAAGACAACTGAGAGCAGATGTGAAACGCCAGACGTGAACGGTCAAACGTGAGAAGTAAAACAGACGGATGTCATTCAGCAGGAATCTTTGTCAATTTTGTTCCGGTTCGCGTTTAGTCATAAAGATTCCTTTTCCGAAGGAACCACTCCGTGGCGGGCTGACATATATTTTGTGCGGAAAATGAATATCCGGTATCGAGAAACGAAATGAAAAATAACGTTATGAATTTATGTAACAATTATAATCCACGAATAGATTCAGGTTTAATCATTCTTGCTGATATTAGCGGGTTTACTGATTATATCAATGCAACTGATGTTGAGCACAGTCAAAAGAATGTCGCAAAATTGTCAGAGGTAATAATTGATGCCAATGAGTTGGATTTATCAGTATCGGAAATTAAAGGAGATGCGATATTCTTTTTTTAATTTGATGATGATTCCTCTTTCTACGATATCCTCAATCAAATAAAAAAAATGTCAAATATGTTTTATGATGTACTCCGGAAATTAGTATCAAATAAAAATTGCCAATGTGGCGCCTGTTCCTCTTTGGCCAATCTGGATCTTAAGTTCATTATTCACATTGGTAAGATTGGAACAATAATGATTAAAAATTATTGCAAATTATATGGTCTTGACATAATCATTGCCCACAGATTATTAAAAAACAGTTTATCAATTAATGAATATGCATTGTTCACGAATAAAATAATTCAGAAATACAGCAAGAAAGTAAAAGTTGGCTTTACAAAAAATGAAAGTTTTGTTCAGGAAACATTTTACTATGATACTATCGGCGAGATTAAATGCTCGTATTTATCACTCAGGGCTTTAGTCACAAATCAATAAGGAGATTATCATGAAGAGAATATTATTCAGTATGTTTATTATTTTGGCTTTTTCAATTGTTCGGGGTCAAACACAGGACAAGGGAAATAATTCCAAAATAAAAACAACCGGTTTCAAAGTGGAAGGGATGACCTGCCGGGGCTGTGTGGCGCATGTGGAAAGTTCCCCGGACAAAGTTGACGGCATTACGGAAAAGCAAGTCAGCCTTAAAGAGGGAAAAGCTGAAATAAAATATGACCCGGCAAAAACCGATGAACAAGAAATCGAAGCGGCTTTGAAATCGACCGGCTACAAAATCAGCAGAATTGAAAATAAACCGAATAATAAGTAAAAGTTGATTGATTGATGAAAAAACTACTTTTTTTATTGATTGCCGTTTTTGTTACCGGTTGCGCGAAACCTACTGAGAAACAAGGAAAAGCACAGCAGACCATTCCCGTCGGCAAGGGTCCCGATGCGCTGTTTCTGACGCCTGACCAGAATTTTTTGTATGTCGCCAATGTCGAAGACAGCATGCTGTCGGTTATTGATACACGTACCGAAAAAGTTGTACAAACCATCGACGCAGCTGATTATCCCTGGGGCTTTACCCGGCTGGGCGAAACGAACCTGGTTGCCGTCAGTGGTTACGATAAGGGTATTGACATTATCGATTTTACAACACACGCCATTGTGCGCGGCAGGCGTTTCGATTCGAACCTGGGCGGCATCACCTCCAGCCGTGACGGAAAGTTCCTGTTCGTGATCGCCATTTCTAAAAAACAGGCCTGGAAACTCGACGCCAAATCGCTGGAGATCGTGGATATCTTTTCCACCGGCAACGGTCCGGATGGCATCGGCATTTCATTTGACGACAGCAAATTGTATGTGACCAACACCGAAGTCGGTACGATTTCAATCATCAATGTAAATGACAAAAGTTCGCGCCTGCTGAAACCCGGCGGCAAACCGGAACTGATCCATTCCAGTCATGATCGCAGCCGGCTGTTTATCAGCAATTTCAAAAACAATGCCGTGCATATCATTGACACCCGCAAAGACGAAATAATTCATGAAATTACCGGGTTAAACGGACCGGAAGAAGCGGTTCTGAATGAGCAGGAGACGATTCTGTACGTTGTCAATTTTAATTCGAAACGGGTTTTCAGCTATGATCCGGTCTCTTTTAAAAAATTGGACGCAGTTTATTCGACCGGCAACAGACCGATCGGTATTGTCGAAGCAAATCGGATGCGGAAACTGTTCATTTCCAATTACGGCGATAACTCCGTTTCCGTAATAAAAATACCAAACTAACGGGAACATTGTACCATAGTACGGGGCGTTAAACATTTTAGAGAGTGAATTCAAGGAATCATTATGAAAGAAAATTTAGTAAATATCGGCAGTGTACTCACGGCATTTCTGGCCTCAGTGTGCTGCATCGGACCGATTGTACTGGCCGCGCTCGGTCTTGGCGGCGTCGGTCTGGCCACCGGTCTGGAAGCCTATCGACCCTATTTTCTGACGGCGACGGTGATTTTTCTGGCTGCCGGCTTCTATTTTACCTATCGCAAACGGGAAGTAGTTTGTGCCGACGGCAGCTGCGAAGTACGCGGCGCCGGCAAGTGGAGCAAAATTTCCCTGTGGTTTGTGACCGTACTGGTCATTTTCTTTGTCGCCTTCCCCTATATTAACTGGAGCAGCGACCAGGCTGTGGCCGGTGGGCTTTCGTCGACGGAATTGAGGTCCATTACCGTCTCTATAGAGGGGATGACCTGTGAATCGTGCAATGTTGCCGTGGAAACAGCGGTCAAAAAACTGGATGGGGTGCAACAGGTGACAGCGAATTTTCAGAGCGGTTCAGCGCAGGTACGATTCGATCCGCAAAAAGTAAAACCGGCGCAAATTACCGGAGCAATCGACGGTCTTGGGTACAAATCAAAATTGCACCTTCGAGAGAAATAATTAAGAGTCCCATAAACTCCGGAACTGACTGAACCGTAAAAAAAAGCGATTCACTAAAGTGAAAGAACCGATCACCATCTTTTAATAATTCGGACTTAAACATGAAACAAAGATTTGTCATTATTATTTCTGCAATCGTACTATTATCAGGCGTTGGCAACGCCCATGAACCGCTGTTCGGCATTGGACCGCATACGTTGTACAAATATGGATTCGCCATAGAATCGGAACTGGCGCGCGAAGGCAGTAACAGCAGTCTGCAATGGGAACTGGCCTACGGCCTTACGGCGGACTGGACGGTTACCGCGGAAATCCCGCAGCTGAACCTGACCGGCATTTCCGGTCTGGGCGATGTTTTGCTGCGCACCAAATACCGTTTTTATCGCAAGGATGAACCCGGGGCGTCAAATCAGGCTGCGCTGGCGTTTGGCGTTAAACTGCCGACCGGCAATAAATCAGCCGCGCTGGGCAGCGGCTCAACGGATATTCTCACAGGCCTGACCGTCGCCAGGGAATCGCGCCGCTGGTATTACTTTGGTGATATACGCTACCGCGCGAACACAAAAAACGGTAACATGAAACGCGGTAATGTTTTTAAATACGATTTGGCCTGGGGGTACGTCCGGTACAAACCTCTTATCTCCAACCGGACCTCGTGATCTTGATTGAGTTGAACGGAACATTAATTAATAAAACCGAGGTCGACGGTCGGGAACTTGACAGCAGCGGCGGAAATATTCTGGCTGTGGCGCCCGGTTTTTTGCTCAGTTATCGCAATATCATGTTCAAAGGCGGAGTTAAGTTTCCGGTTTCGGTAAACCTGAACGGAAATCAGAATTCGCCTGAACCGGAACTGGTGCTCGGTTTTGAATTTCATTTGTAATTCTGAGACTTATCGCTTGTCCGACAGTAATGAAGGGATACTGCTTTGAATCAATTTTATTCCGCCATGACGGTAATTATTTTCTTGACAGGTATTATGGCCGGTTGCGAACAAAAGGAAGAACCCCTTTCCGTGAGATTTGTGAAATCATGGGGGAAGCCGGGCAACGCACCCGGTGAGTTTAACGAACCCATCGGCATTACCGTGGATCATGAAAACAATGTATATGTTTCCGACGCCCGCAACAATCGCATCCAGAAATTCAACGCCGAAGGTAGCTTCCTGCTGCAATGGGGTAAAGACGGAGACGAACAAGGCTCGCTCAGACGTCCGATGCATTTATTCGCCGCTGAGGATAATCTGATTTACGTACCGGAATATTTAAATGACCGCATTCAGGTTTTCAACCCCGCCGGTGAATTTCGTTTCATGCTAAGTTCGGGAGATAAATCAGATCATTTATTTGACGCCCCCGCGGGAATTGCCGTCGGCCGCGACGGCCGTATGTTTATCGCTGATTTTTACAACCATGCCGTTCAGATTTTCGATGCAGGCGGAAATTATTCCGGAAAATGGGGAAAGAAAGGCCATGAAGCCGGACAATTTAATTACCCCACCGATGTGGCGGTAAGCGGCAGCGGAGATATTTTTGTGGCGGACGCCTACAACCATCGAATTCAGAAATTCGATTCGGACGGGACCTGGTTGCACAGCTGGGGCAGGCAGGGTTCGGCACCGGGCGATTTCAATGTAGCCAATGCGGTTGAAATTGATGAACGGGATCGCGTTTTTGTCGTTGATTTTGAAAACCACCGTATACAGATTTTTGACAATGAGGGTAAATTCCTTTTACAGTTCGGCTCGCAGGGAAACGGCAACGGACAATTTGAACTACCGACCGATGTTGCAGTCGGCGACGAAGGATATATTTACATAGCCGACTGGGGAAATAAGCGGGTACAGAAGTTTGAAATCCATTAGGAAATAGGAATTGGGGATTTGGCATTAAAAAAAACAGTAATTAAACAGGGTGATAAAAATGAAAAAAATAAGTTCTGCCGTACTTTTTACCGTATTGACGGTTTTCATGTTCTCGGGTTCGGTTACCGCCGACGAGGGTCGGGAACAGAAAATCATCACCATTCAGGTTGACGGACTTTCCTGCCCCTTCTGCGCATACGGTCTGGAAAAGAAACTGCTGGATATTGAAGGTGTTGAAAAACTGAATATCGATGTTAATTCCGGAAAAGTAGAATTGGTTTTGAAAGAGAATGTGGTAATCGATCCCGCAGTGATCAGAGAAAAAGTGGATGAAGCCGGCTTTACCCCACGGGATATTCTTTTACCGGACAAAACCGATGACAAATAAAAGCACCCGGATTGCTCTGCTCTGGGTGATTATTTCTTTTCCATTGTTGGCACAGGGTCCG
>JAJRVZ010000153.1 GCA_024277055.1 Calditrichota bacterium | reverse complement strand
GGTTCATGCGACTGTTTTACCCCTATTTGTAATAGGAATTGTAATTGAAATTATTGGCAAATAAACCGTTAATCGGAAACTGCAATCCCCCTTTTCACCTACGAATCATTTTACAGTAATCAGAAGTGAGGTGTGGTCCCTCCGAAACACTTTACGTATCACTCTTAACCTCCCCACCTCCGGTTAGTGCTTCAGCATGATTACTTCAACGAACCGTAACCCGCACCGGCAACAACCGCTACAAAGAACAGTTACTTTTACTTATAGTCACTCGTTACACATCACCTGTTACGTATCACGCTTCATGCATCACTTAAAAAACTTGCATCCCCCCCTCTTTTTTATTACTTTTAAGAAAACACTTACTATTCGAATTTAATCCTCGGGAAGAAACCATTTACTGCATGAAGTAGGCAAAATAGATACCGTACAATGTTGTGCCTTTTTTCTGCATGTTTTTTTTCGAACATGTAATTGACGGGGCGGAGCTTTAAGAAATATCCAATTTCCAATGGTCAATTGCCAATATTCAATGAAGTAGAACAAATGATGTAGTTGATAAACTTAGTGATTTAGAACGATCAGTCGCAATATACAAATCTGTTCTAAGTTTAAAGATTCCCGATGAATTATTAATCCGTCTCAAAAAAATACTACGAATTAAACCAAAAAATCTGATCAAAACATTCCAGTTTTATATAGGAACTCCAATTAACAATTTAAAGGAGGTTTACATGTATCGCATTTTTTTAATGCTGTTTGCTATTTTGCTTTTTAACAATTGCAGCAAAGAGGCATCTACAGCCCCGACTGAAAGAGCCATTCTTGGAACATGGCAATTGTATTATGAAGTCGCAAAATCAAATGGAAATATCATTTATGAAAACAAAGATTGGGAGACGGACCCCAATGCACCTACTTACAGTTTCAGATCTAATGGAGTAGCTTATTTTGATGAAGACGGACCAGGAACATACTATAATGAAGAAAAGATTGAATGGGAATTAACAAACAATAAGCTAATAATTACCTTTACAATTACGAATGGTAATGAACAATACTATGAAACATCTGAATACATAATATCAATTTCTAATAATATTCTGTCATTAAAAGAGCAGAATGTTGAATTATTACCTGGACAATTTGCTGAAGTCGAAGAGAGATATAAAAAAATATAAACTTTAGCTGAAAAAAACCTATCTCTCCTAAATCTAAAATTTGGACAATCAAATAGAAAACATTAGGATACAGCTTCACTTTCACAGACTATTTTAAATAAGAACAAACTGATCAAGATTCAAATGGTATAAACAAGACAATTTGGGGATTTAATCAGTAACGACTAATTAAATTCTATGCTTTACCAGAGATATGTGTTCTGCTTCAGTACCGTTACTTCAACGAACCGTCACCCGTCACAGCGCATCGTCACCTTTCACTCATCATGCATCAGGATTTTTATTTTCTTTAAATTCGTTTCAATGCTAAATTAAAACGGCAAATGAATACGATGAAAGGAGAATAAAAACATGCATGAAAAAAGTATCGAACTGCTGAACAAGGCGCTCGCCGATGAAATGGCCGCGGTGCACCAGTATATGTTGTTCCATTTTTACCTTGACGATATGGGCTTCGATCTGCTGGCCGGCCTGTTCAAACGCACGGCCATCGAGGAAATGATCCATGTTGAAAAGCTGGCCGAACGCATTCTGTTCCTCAAGGGGGATGTTGAAATGAAAGCGGGCGTCGAAGCGCAACCGATCCGTGACGTGAAGGAAATGCTGAAACTGGCGGCGAAAATGGAAGAGGAAAGCGCAAGGGATTATAATATCTGGGCCAATGAATGCTCGAACAATGCCGACGCCATTTCAAAACAACTTTTCGAGAGCCTGGTATTGGATGAGGAAAAGCACTTTGATCAATACGATACCGAGCTGGACAATCTGGCCAAGTTCGGTGACAGTTACCTGGCGCTGCAGTCGATTGAACGCAGCAAAACCCGCGACGCCGGACCGGCCATGTAACAGGTTTATATGAAAAGAATACCGGAAGAACAGGTATTAACAAAGTATTCAATCATCAAAACCTTCGGTCGTAATCGTCCGGAGGTTTTTTTATGGTGTTTTTCTCAGAACACGGCCGGGCTTTGCCCCCGTATGTTGCTCCTTCTCAACAACGATGCGCCCGTTAACCAGCACATATTCTATTCCGGTTGCAAAACGGTGCGGCTCGGTATAGGTGGCGTGGTCGGTCACAGTCTTCGGATTGAAAACGACGACATCCGCCGCTTTACCCGGCTGAAGCAACCCGCGATCGGACAGTCTCGCCACCTTCGCCGCCAGCGAAGTCATTTTTCGAATGGCCTCTTCCAGCGGAATCACCTTTTCCTCACGCACATATTTTCCCAGTATTCTTGGAAACGTACCGTACGCCCGGGGATGCGGATGCCGTTTGCTCATCGGCCCCGTCGGCCGGTAGGCGTCTTCATCGGTATCAAAGCTGACCCACGGCAGTTGTATTTTACGCACCACATTTTCTTCCGGCATCAGAAAATAGATGCCCCCGCCGCCGCCGTTTTCTTCAATCAGCAAATCAAACAGGAACTCCAGCTCATCGCTGTAGCCGCGTTGCGTCGCCGCCTCCGACAGGTACTTTCCCTGCAGCTCCTGGTTCTTCTCGGAAAGATAACTGATCAGGATGCCTTTTCCGCCGCCGGCCATCCGGTAAAAATTTTCCCAACCTTCGAAACTGGTCAGTATCTCCTTTTTAATGCTGCCGCGCAATTTTTTGTTTTGTAACCGTTTCACCAGCGCCTCGTCACCGCCTTCCTTGGCCCAGGGCGGCAGAGTCGCATCCAGCCCCGTGGCGCCGGCGGTGTAAGGATAAATATCGGCGTAAATCCGTAGGCCGCGTTGCCGAGCCGCTTCTATTTTGGCAATGGCCTTTTCCAGCAAGGGCCAGTTTTCCTTGCCCGCCGCCTTCAGATGGTAGATTTCCCCGCGTATATTTGCCTGCTCGCAAATGGTGATAAACTCGTCCAGCGCTTTCAGCAGATCGCTGCCTTCCCCGCGGATATGAGAGGCATACACACCGTCATATTCGGCGGCAACTTTTGCCAGATCGATCAGTTCATGGGTATCGGCATAAAAAGCAGGGGTATAGACCAGACTGCTGGCCAGCCCCAGGGCACCGGCTTCCATTTCCCTGCGCAACAGGTCCTTCATTTGCTGCAACTCCGCCGGCGTCGCCCTGCGGTCTTCAAAACCAATCACATACATGCGCAGGGTGGTCGCCCCGACACAGGAAGCGATATTAACCGAGGTCCCGCGCTGCTCGATAAGGCGCAGATAATCATCCAGCGTTTGCCAGTCATAGGGAATTTCATATTCCTGCCACCAGCCGGCCATTTCCTTTTTCACGTTTTCATTCACCGGCCCCATCGACCAACCTTCGCCTAATACGGCGGTGGTGATGCCCTGCCGAACCACGCTGGGAACGGTGCCGTCGTACCAGATCGGTCCGCAGGCCCAGGACAGCATGTCAATAAAACCGGGACTGACAACCGATCCTTCAGCGTCAATGATCTGTTTCGCTTTACCCGGAATATCTTTTGCAATTTTCGCAATCCTGCCGTCCCGGATGGCCACATCGGCATTAAAACCCTTTTTGCCGCTGCCGTCGATCACCGTACCGTTACGGATAATAATATCATACTGCTGTGTGGAACAGGCGGCCCACAGCAACAGTATTGACAGGGTGAAGCAGTAAAGGAATCTCATTTTACGATCTGCGGTGGTTCGAAGCGTACGATATCCTGCAGGGAGGTAAACTCAACCTGCGGGAAAGAGATGGTCACTTTGCCGTCGGCGCTGACTTTCCTTGTAGACAGTTTCACGCCCATGCCCACATGCTTTTCATCCAGCCAGGTGAAATCCCCTTCCCGGCCTCCCTGCAATTTAAATTTCCAGCGTGCAATGCTTCCGTCCCCGTTCACGAATACCGAGTAGTGATCGCCCGGTGTATTGCCGACATTCTCGAAAGTCAGGTCCAGTACCGTTTTGCCGGACGATTGGCTGAGGGCTTTATCAATTTTGATCTTTACGCCGGGGTCTTCCAGTTTAGCCGGCATCAGCAGCCAGTAGCTGTCGTTGACGAAAAGACCGTAGGCCTGATTCACCCAGTCGGTATTATCAACACCTTTCAGCTGTTTGCTGTTTTTGTAGGTCACGCCTTTTTTGGTGTTAATATTCGAGTAAACCCGGACCTGGTCCCCGGTTTTCGGTTCGGTTACATCCAGTACATGGTTGCCGGTGTACCGGTCCAACAGGTGATGCCGTGTGGCCAGTACTTTCCCTTCGCGTTCCACCTGGAAAGTAAATTCAAGGTATCTGGCTTTTTCATAGGTCTGTTTGCCTCCGATATGCTGCCAGACTTTTTCAACCGTCTGTTGCAGGTCCTGTGCAACCAGAGCCGAACCGATTAACAGTAAAACCGGCAGTAAGCGTTTTCCTGATTTTTGCATGTTGAACTCCCCGAAAATAAGTGTGGATTATCGAACGAAATCCGTCGGCCGGTTTATTTCTGTTCTTCCCCGAACATGAGAACGACCGGCTGACTGTTATCCGTTACGACTCCGCGAAACATGCCGGCGGTATTAAATTCCATCACCACATTACCCAGATGATCGATGGCGATAATCCCGCCGCTGCCTCCCATGGCTTTCAGTTTTCTCTGAATAACCTCCCGTGCGGCCTGCTGCAGCGTTTTTCCCGCATATTCCATCATGGCGGAAATATCGTGCGTGATCACACCGCGTATAAAATATTCGCCGTGACCAGTAGCCGAAATCGCACAGGTTTTATTGTTGGCGTAGGTTCCTGCTCCGATGATCGGCGAATCGCCGATCCTTCCCCAGTGTTTGTTCGTCATGCCCCCGGTGGATGTGCCGGCGGCGAGATTACCGTTTTTGTCCAGCGCAGCGGCACCGACGGTTCCGTATTTTTCATCGGGATGAATATCCAGGGATGATTGTGATTTCCGATCTGTTTCACGCTGTTTCGCCTTCTGCAATCGGTCCCAGCGCGATTCAGTAAAAAAGTATTTTTCGTCGACGAGTTCTATCCCCTGTTCCTGTGCAAAAGCCTCGGCGCCTTCGCGTGCCAGCAATACATGGGGTGATTTTTCCATCACCAGCCGGGCCAGGCTGATCGGGTTTTTTATATGGGTTACACCGGCCACTGCTCCGGCATTCAGCGTTTTGCCCTCCATAATCGAAGCATCCAGTTCGTTTTTACCGTTGGCCGCAAATACCGCCCCTTTGCCGGAATTGAACAGGGGAGAGTCTTCCATCATATTGATGCACTTCTCTACCGCATCCAGCGCACTGCCGCCTTTATTCAGAATTTTGTAACCGGTTTGCAGCACTTCCTTCAGTTTTTCCGAGTACAGTTTTTCTTTTTCCGGGGAAGTGTTCTCCTTCGTGATCGTCCCCGCCCCGCCGTGGATGACCAGACCGAAGGATGCAACCGGCTGATTTACTGCTCCGGTACAAGAAATGATACCGGCAAAAATCATAGCAATGCTTAAGAGTTTTAAAATTTTCATTTTACCGCTCCGACTCAATATATCTTAGTTTGAATTGACTAATTTTAACAAGGAATGAAATTAATTCAAAATATACTGCAAATAACTCTCTACCGGTTATTTTTTATTTGTGCTTCATATGGTATTAAGCAGTTCATCCAGCTCATGCTGTTCGTTTTCCCATTGCAGTAATTTCACAGGTAATTTTTCCTGTAATTGCTTATATCGCCGAACCTTTTCGGCGGCTGCCTGCTCATCAGCGAAGAAATCCGGCTCCGCCATTTCGGCTTCCAGCTGCTGCTTTTCCTGCTCCATTACATCAATCTGCTGTTCGAGGGCTGCAATCGACTGCTCCAGTTTACGCCGTTTCCCGCTGATCGACTGCCGCAGCTGTGCTTCCTGTCTCTTGCGTTCTTTCTTGTTACGCGCAACAGCGCCGGCTTTTTCATTTTCCGGCCGTTCCCCCGATTTCGATTGGGCATTCATACCTGCCCTTCGCCGCAGATAGTCGCTGTAGTTACCCTCGAAAATTTGTAACCTACCTTCCTGCAGTTCAAACACCCGACGCACCAGCTTATCCAGAAAATAGCGGTCGTGGGATATCAGCAACAGTGTGCCGTCGTAATCGGCCAGGGCCTGTTCCAGCGCCTCCTTCGACGCCGCATCGAGATGATTGGTCGGTTCATCCATGATCAGAAAATTTACCGGCGAAAGCAGGATTTTCGCCAGCGACACCCTTGCCTTTTCCCCGCCACTCAGCACACCGATTTTCTTTTCCGTATCCTCGCCGCTGAAACGGAACATGCCCAGTACGTTGCGGACATCGCTTCTCAAAGCAGGGGCGGCGGTTTCACTGACTTCATCAATTATCTTCGCGTCACCGTTCAGCCGGTCGGCCTGGTGCTGCGCATAATAGCCGTATCGAACCCGTTGTCCTAATACTATCTTTCCCTGCTGCGGTTGCAGCTCGCCGGCAATCAACCGCGTCAGCGTGGTTTTACCGACACCGTTCGGGCCGACCAGCGCAATGCGTTCCCCGCGCTGTATTTTAAAATCGAGTTCCTTCAATACGGGATTGCCGTCGTAGGCGAACACCAGGTTTTCGCAAAGACAGACCTGTTGGTAACTTTGCACCGGCGTTTGAATGCGAAAACGCATCTGTGTCGTCTGCTTCGGCAGTTCTATCTCTTCCAGTTTCTCCAGCCGTTTTATACGGCTCTGCACCTGCGGCGCCTTGCTGGCCTTATACCTGAAACGATCTATGAAACGCTGCAGCTTTTCTTTTTCTTCACGGATTTCTTCCCACCGTTTCAGTAATTGTTCTTCAAGCAGGACCTTTTGTTTTTCGTAGAAATGATAATTGCCCGAATAATGAACCAGTTTTTTATTTTCCAGCTCGGCGATCTCCTGCGCCAGGCGGTCTATAAAAAACCGGTCGTGCGATACTACGATCATACTGCCCGGGAAATCCTGCAGATAATCTTCCAGCCACTCGAGCGACGGCAGGTCCAGATGGTTGGTCGGCTCGTCCAGCAATAACAAATCCGGTTGCTGCAGCAGCAGGCGGGCCAGGTAAACCCTCATGCGCCAGCCGCCGCTGAATTCGCTTACCGGTCGTTGAAAATCCCGTTCCGTGAAACCCAGCCCGGTCAATATCTTTTTTGCCTGCGACTCCAGTTCGTAACCGCCCAGCACCTGAAAACGGTGTTCCAGATCCCCGAGTTGTATCAGCAATTTCTCCTGCCGCCTGTTTTCCGTCCCTTCCAGCCGGGTGTGCAGTTCGGCCATCTCCGCTTCAATTTCCAGTACTTCCCGGTTTCCTTCCAGCACCTGCAACAGGATCGGTCCCTTTCCGACGGCGATCTCTTCCTGCGGTAAATACCCGATCCGGTAGCCGCGCGGTTTGATCATTGTTCCGCACTCCGGCGGAAGTTCGCCGTTGATTATGCGCAACAGGGTCGTTTTTCCCGCCCCGTTCGGACCGATCAACGCCAGCCGCCGACCCGGATTGATCACCCAGTCTATTTCCCGGAACAGCCATTTGTCCGCGATCCGGTAACCTATTTTTTTAAGCTGCAACATGATTTGAATTTGCGGTTTTTTCCATTTTGATTCAACATCGTTTCATTCGTTATTCTGCGGTAAAATTCAATAAAAAAGCCCGCCTGCAAGCAGACGGGCCCTGTTGTATTTCAAGGGGTTTATTTTCGCAGTACTATTTTCCTTTTGCGTCCAGAATATGCTCAATTTCATCCATTACAGCATTCATTTTTTTCATCGCCAGGTTGAACGGCTCGTCGGTCGTCATATCCACCCCGACTTTTTTGAGCGTCGGAATGGCGTAATCGCTGCGGCCGCTGGAAAGGAAGTTCAGATACTTCTTCACCATCTCCGGTCCGCCGTGTATCATTTTTTCCGCCAGCGCCTGCGAAGCGGTGAAGGAAGTGCTGTACTGGAAAACATAAAAGTTGTAATAAAAATGGGGGATATAAGCCCATTCGATACCATACAGATCGTCGATAACCGTCACACCCTCATTATGCCCGTAATACCGTTTCAGAATATCCAGATATATTTCCGTGAACTTGTCGCCGGTCAGCGCTTCACCCTTTTCCGCCAGTTCATGGATTTTCAGCTCAAATTCTGCAAACTGGGTCTGCCGGAACAGCGTGGTACGGAAATCCTCGAGATAATTGCCCAGCAACGAAAGGCGCTTATCCTGGTCTTTTATTTTTTTCAGACTGTAATCCATCAGCAGGGCCTCATTGGCCGTCGATGCCACTTCCGCAAGAAAAATCGGGTAGCTGGCGTTTACATAGGGCTGGTTTTTATTTGAAAAATAGCTGTGCATCGTGTGACCCAGTTCGTGCGCCAGGGTGCTCATATCGTCATACTGCCCGTTGTAATTCATCAGGATGTACGGATGCACGTCGTAGGCGCCGCCGCTGGAATAGGCGCCGGAACGCTTGCCGGGATTCGGAAAAGCATCGATCCAGCGACTGTTGAATGCCTTGTCCAGGGTTGCCACGTATTGTTCCCCGAGAACGGCCAATGCTTTTTTGATTTCTTCGGTGGCTTCGTCCCAGCTGACTTTCAAATCAACGTTCGGTACCAGCGAGGGGTACATATCGTAATAGTGCAACTCTTCAACGCCCAGCATGCGTTTGCGCAGTTTCAGATAACGGTGCAGGGTCGGCAGATTCTTGTTTACGTTTTCGATCAATTTATGGTAAACGGATACCGGGATATTGTTTTTATCCAGCGCCCGCTGCAGACATGACTCGTAATTACGAACATTTTTGTAAAAAATATTTTTCTGCACTTCCGCATTCAGTTCGGTACCGAAGGTACGGCGATAGCCGTCCAGTGCTCCGAAAAACGAATTGAAAACATTAATGCGGTCTTCACGAACATTGCTGGCCCGGCTGCCGGAATACCCCTGGGCGTCCAGTCGTACTTCACGCCCGTCCGAAAGTTTGATCGTCGGATAAGGCAGATCGGCGTTACTGAGAATGGAATAAATCTCCTGCGCGGTACCGGACATGCGCCCGGCTTCGGCAACAATCTTCTCCTCCGGTTCGCTCAGCGTATGTGCCTTGCGCCGCTGAATATCATCGATATACATGCGATATTTTTCCAGTTTCGGTTCGGTCTTGAAAAATTGTTCGATGGCCGCATCGGGAATGGCCAGAATTTCGGGTTCCATGAATGCGGCGGTTTTTTCAAGCCTGGTGCCCATTTGCCCCATTTCCTGTTTCATGGCCAGATTTTCCGACACGCGCGTATCCTGGTCACTTTGCAAATTGGCATAGATCATTAAGCGGGCAAATTCCTTTTCCACATTATGGTAGAATTCAAGGGCTTCGTACAGCCTTGCCGCCGACTGCCCCAGCAAACCCTTATAGGATGCTATCTTTTCAAACTGCCCATCAACTTCATTCTTCTTCTGCTTCCATTCGTCATTTGAAGCAAACAAATCGGCAATATTCCATTTGTACTTGTCGGCGATACTGTCGCGCGACTGATTCTTTTTGGGTTCCGCTGCCTGCATACTGATTCCTGTCATTAGTAAAACAATCAATGTTAAAAACAATGGTTTTCTAACGGAAATCGGACGAAAAAATTTCATTGAAACCTCCAATAATTATTTTGCGGGAAGATTCCTGTCCTTACGCATTATACCTTCTTTTGTTTTCCTCCGGGCCGTATAAATTACGAAAATAAATTTTATTGAAAAACAGGCATCGGCTTAATTTCGTTTTAAAATACTTGTCAGCTGTGCCGCAGGATATTTTCAGTTGCAGCCAGGACCGTAACAAACGACAAATTACCGGCTTTTCACTGTCCTGCGATGTTAGTCGGAAAGGTCGAGTTGATTAACGAGATTTCGTGGTCTCCGTCCCTCAAAAAAATCAATGATATTTCCTGCGGCAGTTTCCGCCATTCGGGTGCGCGCCGTGACGGTTGCCGAGCCGATATGCGGTAACAGCACAACGTTTTCCAGATCAGCCAGACCGGGCGCAAGCAGCGGTTCCCGTTCGAATACATCCAGTCCGGCGCCGGCGATGAATCCATTTTTCAATGCTTCCACAAGCGCCCGTTCATTTATTACCGCCCCGCGGGAAGTGTTGATGAGAAAAGCACTGTTTTTCATCTTCAGCAGCTGAGGACGGTCGATCAGGTATCGTGTATCACCGGTCAAGGGTACATGCAGGGATATAAAATCCGCCTGCTCGAGCAACGCATCAAAATCAACTCTTTCTGCGCCGGTCTCCTGTTCCAGTACGGTGTTTACGGTGCGGCCGTAGTAAAGGATACGCATATCAAATCCAACCGCGCGTTTTGCCACCGCACTGCCGATACGCCCGGGCCCGATAATTCCCAACGTTTTGCCGTATACTTCCGCTCCCAGCAACAGCATCGGATCCCACCCGCCGTATTTTCCTTCACGCATCAGTCGATCACCCTGAGGGATGAGCCGTGCCAACGCCATCAGTAAGGCCCATGTCAGGTCGGCGGTAGCTTCCGTCAATACGCCCGGAGTATTGGTTACCGCTATGTTCCTTTTTGTGGCAGCCTCCAGGTCGATGTTATTGTATCCAACGGCATAATTGGCGATAATTTTCAGACGGGGCATCTTTTGCAATATCTTTTCATCTATTTTGTCGGTCAACAACGGCAGCAGGGCTTCGTATTCCTTCAGGTCGCCACCGGAAAATGCAGCTCCGGTTCGGCCGATTGTTACTGTAAATCCTTTTTCCCGGAGCAGATCGATTCCTGCCTGCGGAATATTTTGCGTAATCAATACCTTTCTTCCCATTCACAGGACCTTTGATTAAAGAGATTAAATTGCAAAACAGGATTATTAAATGCAACGGCTGAATTATTTGGCTCAGCTTGCAATTTACCCGCTAAGTTTAGTATTTTTAGAATGTTCAATTTCCTAAAAACAGGGAGGAAAAATGGCGCAGCGCATCGCTCTGGACGCCATGGGTGGCGATCACGCACCGGGAGAAATCATCCGCGGTGCCATTAGGGCAGCCGAGCAGGACAGTGATCTGGAAATCACGCTGGTCGGTGATCAGAAACAGATAGAGGAAGAATTGCAAAAAGCCGGTTCCGGTGCTTCCTTTGAAATTATTCATACCGATTCCTGGGTTGAAATGGATGAAGATCCCAAAGTCGGAGTAAAGGAAAAAACCGATGCCAGCATCAATATCTGCTCGCGACTGGTTAATGACGGAAAAGTGGATGCGCTTGTCAGTGCCGGAAATACCGGCGCCACCATTTTATCGGCCGCAAAAAACATACCGGTTATCGAAGGAATTGAACGCACCGCTCTCGCCACCGTTTACCCTACCGCCAAATTCAACCACAACAGACGCGGTTTTGCCCTGATGCTTGATGTCGGCGCAACCCTGAAATGTACCGCCAAACAATTGGTCCATTTTGCATTTATGGGTAATTTTTATGTTGCCGATATTCTCGGCGTCGAACAACCGCGCATCGGCTTGCTGAACATCGGAGAAGAAGAAACCAAAGGCGGCGACGTTCTCAAACAAACTTACCAGCTGCTGCGCAATACTCCGGAATTGAATTTCATCGGCAATATCGAAGGTAAAGACATTCCGAAGGGTGAGGCCGATGTGGTCGTTACCGAAGGATTTATGGGCAACGTCGTACTCAAAATGATGGAAGGTGTGGCCGACGTAGTTAAACAGACCGGCAAGTATGCCTTCAAGAAAAAATTTGCCTGGAAGATCGGACTGGCGTTACTGGCGCCGGGCATTAAAAAATTGAAACGACGCACCGACTACACTGAATACGGCGGTGCTCCGATTCTCGGTTTTCGCAAACTGGCCATTAAAGCCCACGGCCGTTCCAACGCCAAAGCCATCGCCAACGCCATTCACGTGGCTGCCAATTCGTCAAAGCAGAATATCTGCGCAAAAATTGAAGACGCCATCGGCGATTTCAACCAGCGTCATGCCCTCGATTTCGCCGAAGTTTGATGGTAAACCACTCGAAAATGCAAAACAGTTCAGCCGGGATTCAAAGTTGTTTTCGCATCGTCCGGGAGGTTCCGGATTCCCCGGCTTTGCCAAACCCTGCGATTCATAACGTATCGGACAAAATCGACCCGGTCCACACTCAGGCAAAGGGCGGCGAACTTTTCCTGCTGTACCGCGTGCATCAATTCCGGCATTAACCTTCGGATGACACCGTTACCCCGAAATCCGGCCGCGGCGGTTAAGCTGAACGATATTTTTCAATTCCGCTGATCTTTACAACTTCACCGATATAAAATCGATGGTAGTCCTTCTGGGGATAATTTTCCTCAATCGTCGGATCGATAAAATGCGCCGGATCGAAATCATCGCTGTAAATCTTTTTGCACTCAACGACCAGTTCCGCTTCGCTGAAGGCCGGTGATGAAACCACCTTTGCCGCACACGGGTGCAGGTCGGTTAAGCCGATTTTGTCTTCATCCCTGCCCGAGCGACTGCCAAGGATATTCAGATCGTCGTGATAGTTTTCAGGAAAAGCACATAAAGTAAAATCGTCGTTCTTTTCGATAAATTCAAAGGTGTAGCGTTGCGGACGAACGGCCACAATAGCACAGGGCCGGTGCCAGAGAATTCCGAAAAATCCCCATGACACGGTCATCGTGTTATAATCATCATTTTTAAAATCGCCACTGCTGAGCAGAAACCACTGTTCGTCCCACAGCATGTTTATCCGTGCCGTAAAATTCCTGATCGGTATATCCACCGGTTTCATATTGTTTTTCCTTTTCTGTTATTTACTGCGCACTTCTTCCTTAAGGCGCTGAATATGTCCGCGACCCAGGCCCTTCACTTCACAACCCAGTTCAAAATAACGGCGGATCAGTTCATCCGATAAAATGCCGAAACAATCAATGATCGCCGCCGGGTGTCCGATATTTTGTACCACTTCATCGGGATCAAGATTCAGGTAAGCTTCATGCCGAACAGCGAAAATAACCGCCTCGGCATCATTCAATGCTGTTTTCAAATCCTGTTCAATGCGCAATTCTTTCAGTTTCTCCTGGTTGCGGAAAAAGCGGGCTTTACTGTGTCCCTCTCCGGGATAAGTATCCTGCTGTTCAAATTCCCACCAGTGTTCCACATAGGGATCGTGCACTTTTATTTCAGCGCCCATTTCCGCCAGTTTTCGGATGACGATCTCCGAGCCGCTGTACCGGGTATCGCCCACGTCTTCCCGGTAGGCGGCGCCCAGTACGAGAATATCAGCCGCAGCGATCGGTTGCCCCATGTTGCGCAGGGCGTCGCGTGTCAGCTGGGCCACATGTAATCCGCGGGTATCATTGATATCAATAGCCTGCGGGGTGATTTTGAAAATATCATCTTCAAAACCAAGAATATGTTTGTAGGCCCAGACACCCAGCCCGCCATCTTTAGGCAGACAGTAACCGCCGATACCCGGTCCGGGGAAAATAATATTGTTGTGCGTGGGCCTCATTTTTATGGCCTTGATTACTTTAATCAGATCCACGCCGTTGCGTTCGGCGTAGAGACTCCATTCATCTAGAAAGGCCAGAATGGTTGCCCGATAGCTGTTTTCCACGATTTTTGCAGTCTCCGATTCTATCGGCCGGTCCATTACCGTCAACGGGTACTCCTTTGTGTTCAGAACTTCATTCAGGAATTTCACCACCCTCTGTTTCGCCTGTTCATTGATGCCGCTGCATACCCGCCAGAAATCCCGGATACTGGCCACGTAATTTCGTCCCGGCATGACACGCTCGTAGCTGTGGGCCAGCAGGGGATCGCTCTCAATGCCCCGCTTTCGGAATATCTTTTTCATGATCGGATAGGCGACCTGTTCGGTTGTTCCCGGCGCAACAGTCGTTTCAATCAGGACCAGCGCATCGGCAGGAATGTGCCCGGCGATAACGGCAATGGAGTTTTCCAGTGCGGCCATATCGGTGCTGCCGCTGCGAACATTGCCCAACTCTTCTTTCAGATAGTCGCATTGAACATCCACCACCACCACATCCGCCAGCGACAACACATCGTAGGTGTAGGTGGCCATCAACGTTTTTTTCTCCAGCACACACCGCCGGATCATCGGGTCTACCTCGGGGTCTTCCGCCTTGACCGGAGAGACGCCCCGGTTGAGCAGGGGAATTTTCCAGAAACTTCGTACACTGGGACGCTGCATGCCTATTACAAATTTTGAGGGTTTTCCTTTTTCATCGGTAGTGTCGGCAACGATGGCCGCCATTACCGCACCTACAAAACCCACCCCCATAACAACGACGATCTCACGGCCCGTTTTACGTTGCTCCGCCACCCGCTCACGAATGCGCTCAAACTCTTTTTTATGCTCTTCCGCAGTGGGTAATGTGAATTTCTCTCCGGCCGGACTGATTGAAAAAGACGTGCTCATGCTCCCTCCTCAAAATAAAATCTGTTTTATTACCGAACGGGATTGATATTCCTGAAACCTGTTAATTGTTGCGATTGAAAATTATCGGGTTGTATTGATTGGAACTCGTTAGGTAACTGAATATTTGATTTTTGCAGTCATGTACAGTTATACTTTCCCGGCCTGGAACGGCGAATACAAATTTAAAGTGAATTCTTACGCAGATATTTGCCATAATTCCAATCCCTTATTCCCGGTTGGTGTTTTTCGGCAAATGTAAAATCCCTGAAGGGTTTTATCTGTTAATTTTATTCCAACCCTGCTGTAAATACATTATTCCGGACAGGGTTATTTAATTGAAAATATTTTTCGGTTTCTCTCCGGCCTGTCAGTGCTTGATCCAGCGGCCGTCGTTTTTGATTCGCAGCGGTGAATGGTTCTGAATATACTGGCTCACGGCCTCGCGCAATAAAATCCCCGTCCGGGCGATATTGGCTTCATTTACCTGTAACAGCAGGTCCATGCCGGAATTACCTTCGGCCAGGTAATCGGTTACGGTAACACGGTACACTTTTTTCGGATAGAGCGGATAATCGCCGACCATAAACGAGGTGATGCGATTACCGTCCGGGCGGGAGGTATCATATTCCACCCTTCCGCCGCCGATGGCCACACCGCGATGCCGGCCGGCTACGCGACTTTCAACAACCTGCTTTAAAAATTCACCGGTCATCTGCATGACCACCAGTGAATTGCCGAAGGGCATCACTTTAAACAGATCGCGCGGGGTGATCGGCCCCGCCTTTATTTCTGCGCGGATACCGCCGAAATTGGTCATGGCAAAGTCTGCCTGTGTTGCTTCGAGCATGGCATCACAAAGCAGCATGCTCATCGGCGACGTTCCCTCCCCGGAACGGGTTATATTGAACTCGGCAAATCCGATAACTTCGTCATACCCTTTTTCCACCTCGGCCTGTTTGCGTTTAATATCGGCAGCGATTTCAGGATCGGGCCAGAATTCATCTTCGGTCAGTAACAGCAGACTGCCGTCGCGTCCCGGTAATTCGTATCCGGCGATTGATTTTGTTTCTTTGTCGATTTTTATTATTGTCATGCCCAGGTTACCGCCGTTTCCGTAATTCTGAAAACAGAGGGTATGATTTTCCGGATCTTCCCACGGTTCCTGATACCCGCGGTGAATATGTCCTCCGAAAAGGATATCGATTCCGGTTATCATCGAGGCCAGTTCCATGGCGTTCAAATAGGAAGCCTTGACAATATTCTGCTTTTGTGCTTCTTTCAGGTCGGCGTACCCTTCCTGGACATCATAGGGCAATCCCATGTGCACCAGGCCGATAACCAGATCAACGCCCTTTTCACGCAGGGCGTCGACGGCCTTCTGCGCGGCCGGTGCTTCCGCGGAAAAATCGAGTCCGGCAATATTATCGGGGAAACTCATATTTTCCGTCGCCTCGGTGGACAGTCCGAAAATACCGATTTTCAATCCGCCCCGTTCGATAATGGTGTAGGGTTTTACCGCAGAAAAAACTTTCCTGGTTTCCCGGTCCAGCAGATTTGCAGAGAGGACGGGAAATTTTGCGGTTTTGGTCAGATTAATGAATACTTCCTTGCCAAGATCAAAATCATGATTTCCGGCTGTTGCCGCGTCGTAACCGACACGGTTCATATATTCGATTATCGCCTGCCCTTCGGTTTTAGTGCCCAGCGGCGTTCCCTGAAAAATATCGCCGGCATCCAGCACCAGCACAATGTCACCCCGTTTTTCCGCTTCTTTGCGTGCCCGAAAAATAATATTCGCCGCCGCCGCGCCGCCGCCCAGGATCGGTGGAAAATCCGGATTCAAAAAATCGGCTTCCTGTTCGGTGATACCGCCGTGAACATCATTGGTGTAAAAAATGATGAGACGCTGCATATCATCCTGCGCCGTCGCCGGGACGCTACCGAAGAAAAGAATCAGCAGCGGATAGATAAAGCATTTATTGAATTGCGTTTTTGTCATCATTCAATCCAATCCAGATAGTAACGGGCTTCAAGCATTACATAGACATCATTGCTTTTAACCCGGTCGAGAATGTCCGTCCTTGTTACCAGCGGAGGATAGATGCTGTTATCGAACATGTCCCGCTGGTTGTAAGTGAGTTCCGAATAGGCGCCTGAAATATCGATCGTAAATTTATCAAATTGCATGCCGGTACCAACCGTGAAAACGGTGCGCGTAAATTCGCGTCCCTCGCGCAGCGTACCGTGACTGAATCCGACCCGGAAGGGCATGTTGTCAAAAAAGATATGTTCGATGCCGCTGCTCACCCGCCAGCTGTCTTCAAACCCGGTTTTGTCTACCAGGTCGTCTTCAAAATCAGACCAGAACGTATAGCGGAAATCGAAACTGATCAGCGCCTGTAGTACGTTAGTAAACCGGTACTCTCCGCCAAAACCCAGTTGCAGCGGCCATTTGATCTCTCTGGTGAATTTCGCAGTTGCAACCGAATCAAACCCGGAGGTACCCTCTGAAAAAGACAGCTGTATCGGGTTGTTAAATCCGATTATGCGCGGCAATGTTGTATTTTGTGTATCCCAGCGATAGCTGTTTTTCAGCGAAAGCGTTACCGGCAAAGTAACCGTAGCGCCCAGTTTCAGGAATGGGTTGACCTGCATCGTGGCTCCAAAAGATGCTTGAATGGCCGTGTTGTCGATAGTCAGGTTATTTCTTTCCAGCATACGGATATTTTGCATACTGTCATCAACGGAATCGATGGCTGCCGCCTGGTCCACTTCGCCGCTGATCAGCCCCAGGCTGATTCCAACAGAAATATTCTCCACGGGTTGCAGGGCGACACTCAGCAGGAAATTTCGGAACACGCCGTCCGATTCAATGCGGTTATAGGCCAGAATGGCGTCGGAAAAACCGGTGGTACGCACTTCTTCCACGTACTCATAATTGAAATCGGATATATTATTCAGCGAAAGCCCTACAACCAGGTTGCCGATCGTTTCGTTGGGAATGCGTGCAATGGCACTAAACTGAAAATCACCATACCAGTTATCGTTGAATGCAAACGAGCCGTAATCGACAAAACCGCCGAAATTATCGTAATAGGGAAAAGAGCGATCCTCTTCCAGTTTATGCATCAGGCCGCTGACAGAAAACTGCACATCCTTTTCCGACCGCGTCAGTAATGCCGGATTAAGGGCGGCTCCGTGAACAGCCTTTGCCCCGGCTATGCCTGATCCGCCCAGCGCCATGGACCGTGCGTTAAAAAAAACAGCCTGTTGACCGTATGTCATTTTTGAAAAATTCAGATTCCCGGTCTGCGCCGACAATGAAGCGGTGCAGAGTATAAGCAGGATGGGTGTCCAATAGTATTTCATTCACATCCCCGTTCAAAAATTATAGTTGAATTCCAGATAAAAATAACTGTTGGTTTTGCGCAAAATATCCGTTTCATTGGCCCGACCGGCCACCGGATCGCGGACATCATTGAAGGCGATGTTGGTCAGCGGTTTCTGCTGATCCAGCGTAAACTTCAGCCGGGCGGAAAAATTGTTGTTCAGACGCGCGTAAAGCGACCACCAGGTGCGCAGTGCACCGCGCTGGGACTCCAGCACGACAAATTGCGTATCTTCGAAATTCCAGAAGAACCCCTGGTAATAGGCCAGCATGCCGCTCAGTTTCAGGTTGCGGTTGAAATTGTGTGTGATTATCGTACCGATGGCTTCGGCATCCAGCACCATGTCTCCGAACACCCGCGGACGGGGGTGAACGATGGTTTTACTGTTCACATACAGCAGGCTCAGATTATCGAATCCCGAAAGGCGAAAATCGATCCGACCGCGAAATTCAAGGTTTTTGAAAAAGCGCAGCGTCACATTATTCTGCTCATCCCGAGCCTGCCACTTCTGCCGCAACTGGATGCGCACCGGAAAAACCGGACGGTAATTGAGCGTACCCACCAGCCGGTATTGTGCCGCCTGGTCGGCCTTGCGCGTCCAGTTGTCGTATTCCACCTGCGTAGTCAGGTTGCGGTTGATCTGATAATAGCTGCTCAGATAATATCCTTCCTCCGACTGCGGCTGCGGTGCATTGCCGTACAGCTGACCGTACAGGGAAGACTGCAGGTAATAATAATCTTCGTAGATCGTACCCTTAAATCGCCGGTAATTGGAAAAAGACCGCTGGTACGGATTGTCATATCCCAGATCGTAATTACGATACAACGCCAGTATATTCAGATTATTGTATTGTGTGTAAGCGGATAACACCATCGCCCTGGGATCATCACCCAGTTTAAACACACTGCCGCCTTTATCCAGTTCGCCGAATTCCCCCTGTATGGCGACGTTATTAATGACGGTTTGAAAATCAAAACCGAAAATCCGGCGAAACGAAACGGCCTTACTCCAGAACGGATTGTCTCCCTTCGACACGTCGAAGCCGTATGCCTGACGGATCTCATTGTCGGCTGTAACCAGCCGCCCCATATTTTCCGGGGCAACCACCTCATTGATTACCGGCTCGATGGGACGGTCGTAGGCGCTTTCATAAAAGGTAAAACCGAGATAGGTACCCGGGAAAAAATCGTATTGTACATGAGCCCCGTAGGTCAGTTCCCGCACAGAGTTGCGCCAGGACAGGTTCAGGTCGTCCGGGAGACGACGGGAATCGTCCGGAGCGAAGGCAAAGCGCTGATCGAGAACAACCAGCTGGTTAAAACCACGGCCGCGGGTGCTGTCATAAATCTGTGTATTCAGGATGGCATCGCGGGAATTGAAAGAGCCGAACAGAACCGCACTGAAATTATCATAACCAATTTCGGCAGCCAGGCCTTTTAAGGCATATTCACGAGTTCGGGAATTATCACCGGACAGCCCGTTAAAGCGCTTGCGGAATCCGTAGCCGCTTTTACGCGGTACAAAAAAATCGGTATTATCCATGATAACACCATGACCGAATGACACGGCATAGTTTCCCGCGTGCAGTTTGCGCAGCTGCAATTTACCCAGCTGCTGATTTTCAACACCGACGTAAAATTTACCCCTCGGCAGTTTAAAGGAACCGTCGTTGAAATACAGGTCCGGTTCATTAAGATTGCGGACATAGGAATAACCGAATTTATAATTGCGGTTCCAGCTGAAACGCATCTTATAATAAATATTGGGCAAAGTGTTGGCGCCGAAATCCAGCTGATTTTCCAGGGTTGTCACCCCTGCTTCCGTCGCCGCCGCATCTTCATCGGAAAAAAACGGGGTATTGTCCAGTCGTATCGTAACATAACCGTGCAAGCCCTGCGTTTCCGCAGCGGGCGGTTCCTTATAATCCAGGAAACGGCGGGCATTGCGGTAGCCGTAATAGGAAAGACCGGGGATACCGCGCAGGTCGCGCGCATTGCGAATGTCGCTGATCTCCCTGCGGTAATTCAGGATAGCCACCGCGTCTACCGGCGACACATTTTGCAGGTTGATCAGTTCATCATAGCGAATATTGTTCACGTTCAGCGGATCCAGCGCTTTTTCGATCCACAGGTCGATAAACGTATCGTTAATGCCCTCATTGCCGCTCCAGCGGTCCAGCTGATAGTAAATCTGCTCCACTTTTTCTTCCCAGCTGGTCCTGGGGCGGAAAGGTTCAATGCGGATCAGCGGTTTCAGCCGGTTCAGTAATTGCTGATCAATTCCTTTTACTTCCCGCAGTTCGTAAATACTTTTAAAAAAGCCCTTGTATAATACCCGCTCGTACAAACGCCGGGCAATATCCGTTGAAACCGGTAATTTCTGAATTTCTTCAAAACCGGCATTATTGATATCCAACTGGTTATAACGGGTATATTCCTGCCCCGCCAATACACCCGACAGGGTTGCAACAATTATCAGTCCGATTAAAAGGATATGTGCACTGAGTTTCATCTTCCGGAATTCATTTTAGTTAAATTTTGGGTTTATCATTTTCTCTATCCACGTCAATTATCAATGCTGTACTGCAAAGCGAACTGGTGGGTTTCAGACAATACCGGGTGCGTTCGAAGGGCATAATCAAAATTGAATCCTTCATAATGAATTCCAATACCACCGGAAAATCGGTTCGGTTCGGTACTGACCCCGAGTCGAATGCTCACGTACTCCATAACATCCAATTCAAATCCACCTTCGATCTGGGTTTGCAATCCGATCGTTTTATTCATTGAAATACTGGTCGTTACGCCGTTCTGCGGCATATAGGCGGCGCCGATTACAATACGCTGCGGCAAATCGTGCTTCGTGAATTCACCGATTTGCGGTGCATTCAGGTTCAGAAAATAGACGCCGACCCAAGTGCGCTGGTAAAGCGACGCCTGGAATCCAACATCCATTCCGAAGGTGCCGGCCGAACCCAGATTAAGCCCGCCGACGGATTCACCCAGGTCCCAGTAATAGTATTTCAGATTATACCCGACGGTCAACGCGGAGTGAATGTCTTTCATGAGGTAAAAACCGTGTGAAAAGGCGAAAGTGTATTCGCTGGACAAACTGTTACCCATAAAGTCCACGCCGAAATCCTGAAACGACACGCCCGCGGTTCCGAAATTTTCCGGTAGCGGCATGACGCCGCTGACAAAAAAACTGCGGAAAAAATTCAGATTGAAGGGTATCTGGTAGGAAGCCCCGAATTGGTTGTTGCCGACCCGCGCCAATCCCGCCGGATTATAGTATCCCGCCCAGACATCGTTGGAAACGGCAACAAAAGAACCGCTCATCGCCGAGGCCCTTGCCGAGGGGAAACGATCGTCAAACAATCCGGCCTGAACGGAACCATAAAAGATGGTAAACAATAATATAATTCTAATTTTCATCTGGCATCCCATTTGCAAAATTGCTTTCAGTATTTCTTATTTTAAGATCGTACCAACAACGATTGGTGCGGTTTTCTGCGTTGTTTTCCCTGTGCTTTCATCTACAACCTCAAGGTGCAAAATGTAAGCGCCAAGCGGCACCAGTTCATTCAGCTGATCCCGCCCGTTCCAGCGCAAGGTTTGTTCAAATGAACGCCCCTGGTCATCCAGCAGTGTTGTAATCAGTCGGCCGGCCAGGTCATAAATACGTATGGTCACCTGAGTGTTTTCGCTTCCCGCACTGAAGGTAATATCGAACAATTCTCCCCGGTCGGGTACGAAGGGCTTGTTGGGTACCTTCAGGCCGATCGGCGCTTTCGGCAAAACAACGAAACCGATATCTTCCTGATAACCGACAAGCAGCTGCCCCGTATCGCTGAATTCGCCGATGATCCCCTTTGCCACGATACCGTCACCGGCAGTGAAGTCGGTCAGGTCCAGACCGGCCGTATCCCACACCCTGATGGTGACTTCACCGCTGCCGTCATCAACTATGATATTGGTTCCCCCGCCAGCGCTGTATTTATCAACAATTGTACCGCTGAGCCGTACCCATGAACCTTCCAGTCCCAGCCCCGTTGCCTGTTTGGTTGTTATCTGCAGCGGGGTCGGCAGATCGACGTTTCTCCGTAATACCCGCACGGTGTAATCGGTAATTTCGGTGATCGCATTAAACTCTTCAATCGTCCCGCGGATCAGTACCAGATTGCCCCGTTCGATGGCCGGGTCGGGCGGGTCGAAGCTGAATACCTGCAACCCGAAAGCGGTTGAGTCATTCACATAGGCGGAAGTACGGCTTGTTATCAAAACGCCGGCGCCGATGGTGACCACGCCCTGAATCGCCACCTGTTTGCCGTTCCAGAAATCGATATTCTTCTGGATCGAATCCATCGGCACGGTTTGTACGGCGGTTCCTTTGCCGACCATTACCGTTGGGGAAATGGCAACTTCCGTCAGACTACCCCCGGTACCCGCCGACTGCACGGTAAATACCGACACCGTATCAACAGCCGGTGCGGTCAGTCCGCCGATCTGAATTTCACCCTGTGTCCGGTCTTCGATTACCGCATCCGTGATCAGAACCTGACGACCGTTAATGCCGACCTGCGCCGAACCGAACACGGAACCGCTCAAACCGACGTCATTCGGGTTGGAAGTAAAACTCCATTCATTCGGAACATTTATGCTGATCTGTGAAACCGTATCCGCGCTGTTGCCGGTGAAAGTAAACGACAGGGTGGCCGCTTCACTTTTATTTACCTGGTCCGGCAGAACCGAAACAATGCCCGAACCGTCGGCCGCCTGTTCGATGCTTGTAAAGAAAATGTCTCCATTGTAGGCCGGAGTGAGCTGACCTGCATTGTTGAAAATATCCATAACGGCCACGCACCGGATGGTATCGCCGACAGCGAACGGTGAGACGTTCAGGCCGGTAGTATCCCAGACACGCAGTGTAACCTCACCGCTTCCGTCGTTAATGATGATATTGGTTCCACCGCCTGCGGCAAACAAATCGCTGATGACGCCGCTGGTTTGGATTAACGTCCCTTCGTATTGTGTATCCGTAGCATCCGATGTTGAAAGTTTTAATGCTGTCGGAAGCGGTTGTGCCTTTTCAACAACTTCAGAGGTGTAATTGGTAATTTCCGTTATTCCGTTGAATTCCTCAACGGTTCCCGTAATTCGTACCAGATTGCCGCGTACCAGGGTTGTATCCACTGTGTCAAATTGAAAAATATTGATACCCCGGCCCGAATTATCCTGTACATAGGCATCGGTGCGCGTATCAATGGTTTTACCCGCCCCCAGCGTCACTACTCCCTGAATGGTCACGGTTTGTCCGACAAACCCGGGATTGTTCTGAATGTCGGCGATGGGAATAAAATCGCCTCAGGATAAAACGGTGTACTGGAAAACACTGCTGCTGCTGGTAAGGCCGCTGTCATCTTCGGCTTTTACATAATACTGTACCAGGGTGCCCGCCTGTTGTGAATCGATAACAGCCTGATAGGTATTGCCATTTTGCAGTACCATTGCAGAACTGTCGAACGGTGCGGAATCCAGCGAAACAAACAATTGCACCAACACGACCGTACCGTTATCCGTCACGTCGGCACTGACCGTAACTTCGTCCGATGTTGCAGGTGTAAGCGGGGTACGGGTAACATTTGTAATCTGCGGCGCTTCGACCGGCGCGGGGCCGCTGCCCGGGTTGGGCGTACCTACGACGAAGGCGGAAACCAGGTCCTCACTGGTTTCATTGTGTCCTGTAAGCCCGTTACCGCCGATGGCGGTTTCCGATGCTTCCAGTAGGATTACGCGCTGCACGGATTCTCCCACTGTATGCGGATTTTCCGGCAGGGCGATCTGGTTTGCAACCGGTGTATCATTCAAATAAACGGAGGGAGTGCTGTCTGCATCCGGACCATCGATGGAAACGCCACTTTTATCCACCGCTTCGGCTTTATCGCCCCAGACAATATACTCCACATCCTGAACCAGGTCACTCTGACCGTCCCATTCGTACAGGATAATTACTTCCCCTGAATTGGAAAGGCTGTACTGTCCCCCGATCAATCCGGGCAGTGCTTCCCGCATATCGGCAATGCCGGGGTCCGAGTCGGTCAGTTCGTAGTTCGGCTGTACCCCGAAAGTCGTCACAAATCCGCTGCCGTGCATGGCGACGGTTTGAAATTCCCCAGGCGCTATACTTGCGCCGGCCGGAAACCGAACATGAAAATCAAAGGAATTGCTGCCCCCTGCCGCATTGGTACCCAATACGATGTTGTAATAAAACTCGCCGCCGCCGGAAAAAGTGGCGTCGGTTAAATAATAATCCGACAGGTCAATGGTCTGGCCGGTGTTGTTATAAATTTCAACAAACTCACCATCATTCGGCGTAACCGACAATTCGGTGATCAACAAATGCGGTTCGCCCGGCTGACCCGAACTGACCGCGTAACTGAGCGTATCCGAGCGGGTGATCTGGGCGGCGTCATCTTCTGCCAGCACGAAAAAACGAACGTTGGTTCCGGCTGACTGTGAATCAATGATCGCTTCGTAAACATTTCCGCTTACCGGTTGCATATCACTGCTGTCAAACGAAGTGTTGTTTAACGATACGAACAATTGAACGCGTTGCAAGGTGCCATTATCGGTAACCTCCGCCGAAACGGTAACCCGATCCGAAGCGGTCGGCAACGCCGGGTCGAACTGCAAATTGCTGATCAGCGGCGGCGGCCCCAGGGGCGAAAACTGTCCGGGTGTCGGCGTATCGTTGATGATAAACGAGGTCGTGATATCTTCGCTGGTTTCATCATGGCCCGAAATGCCGTTGCCGCCGGCAGCCGTTTCGGCTGATTCCGTGATACCGGCCCGTTCCAGCGATTTTCCAAATGCCGGCGCCGTCGGGGCATTTTGACTGTCCACCGGCGTATCATTCAGGAAAGAAGACATATTGGTATCGGAATCGGGACCATCAATACTGACGCCGCTTTTGTCGGTGAATGTCGATGTGCCGGTTCCCCATATAAAATAGTCGACATCCCGAACCAGATCCGAAACGCCATCCCATTCGAATAGTATCAGCATTTCCGAAGTTCGGGAAATCTCGCCCTGGGCACCGAATGCCAGAATCTCCATGTCGGAGGCGGTCGACCCGGCAATGATCTCAAAATCGGGAGCAAAGCCGTATTGCGTCTCAAAGGTTCCGCCTTTCACGGCAACCACCAGCACCTGCCCGTCGGTAATATTCGCTCCCGCCGGAAAGCGAACGATAAAATCACGGCTGTCACTGGTATAGGAATTCGCAACCAAGCGGTAGTAAGTATTGTAATCCGCAAGATAATAATTATCCAAACTAACCGTCTGGCCGGTCGGATTGTAAATTTCAATGAATGAATGATCTTTCGGATTGGTTTGAATTTCAGAAATCAGCAGATGGTCCTGTGCCATCACGCTGCTCATCAGAACCAGCAGCGATACGATATATTTCATGCAACGTCTCCCAAATACAGTCAGTTTTACGCCTGTTGCAAGCGGTAATTAATCCAAGTTGGTAAAAATAAACAAAATTCAAATAGCAAACAATTTCAATTGTAGAATTAATACCGTTCGGCATTAAAAACTTGAAGAACTTCTAATAATTCAAACGGATATTATTCAAATTTAAATAAAATGTGTTTGCTTTTGCTCGAAGTTTTTGCGTCTTCGCAGTGATTGATTCATCTCATTTTCGAGTCAGGAAAATGCCGCTCAGAATCATGATCAGGCCCACAATAAGATGGGGCGTAATTCCTTCACCAAGAAACAGCCAGCCGAGGATCAGGGCTATGGGCGGTGTTACAAAGGTGATCATCGACATCAGAATTACCGATTGCCGTGCTATCATCCAGAAATACAGAACGAAGGCCACCGCCGTTCCAAAAAACGCCAGATAAGTAATGGACACAACGGCAGGGAAATCAAAAACCGCGGGCATTCCCTGTTCCAGTAAACAGCTTAACAGAAAAAAACTCAGCGCGGCGTAAAACATCGGTAAAACATTCAGCACGATGGGATGATAACGCCGGCCCGCTTTTTTACCCATAATCGTTCCCAGGGCGGAGAAAAACGGACCGGTCAGAATGCTGATCATACCGATAATGCGGAATTCGTTTACCGCTTCAAAATTCAGCTGCTCCCGGAAAATCACCACGATGCCTGCGAATCCCAGCAGTACACCCAACACTTTCAGCCAGTTGATCTTTTCCTGCGGCAGTAACCACAAACTGAGCATCAGCACATAGAAGGGCATGACCGAAAAGAGCACACTGGCCATTCCCGAGGCCACATATTGCTGACCCCAGTAAACAAACGCATATCCCCCGGTGAACAGAACCAATCCGAAGGCGATGAAAAATAAATGATCCTTTAACCGGCGCGAAAACGGTATACGCCGGATTTTCATGTAAACAAACAATATTACCGATGCGATCAGAAAGCGCCAGCCGGCGGCGAGGAAAGGAGGCAGGGTTTGCAAGCCGACTTTTATGGCAATCCATGTGGAACTCCAGATCAGGCTAAGCAACAGGAAGACCAGCAGGGGAAGATGTTTTGTTCGATTCAAATTGGGCCTCAGTATTTAAGCCCGGGAATTTACAATTAATGATATTGAATTTGAAGCTTGATTTAATTTTTCTTCTATCATTGATGCTTTTTTTCTATATTTCCTAAAGAATTTTATCAATTGATCCCATGACCGACAAACTTGATTCCATTTACAGTGCTATTGAATCCTGGCTGAAAAAAGTCGGGAAATATTTTTCCGGAAGCCGGTTACTGCTGCTGCCGGTTGCCTGCAAAGATGAACTAGTTCCCCTTTGCAAAACCTCATCGTCCGTTAACACGAATGGGCTGGCAATTCAATCGGCAATTCCCCTGGTGTATAAGCCGGTCCGGCCCGATCAACTGAAAGAGAAAAGCTGGCAACGCATCTGCAGCCATTTCAAAATTCGTTTGATTCAACCCGTCCTTATGGATGGCGTCCCACTGGCATACCTGTGCCTGGTAAACAGTAACAATCAGGTGTCGGACCCGGAAGCTGAAAGACTGCGCCAGCTGTCGGCGCCGCTGGTTCCCATGCTGCTGGCCGCCAATGAATTATCGGGTGGACAGACCTATTCAGAGAAACTGCACCGAATGCTGTCCGAGCTAAGCCGTCTGCATGAAATGAGCCGAACAATCGAATCGCGTGCCAATCTCGATTCCCTGCTGGAATATATTATGCAGCGCTGTATGGAATTAATAAATGCCGAAGCCGCATCGCTGATGCTTGTCGATGAAAAGGCACAGGAACTGGAATTCAAAATTGTACTGGGTCCCAAAGCACAGGAAGTCAAGCCCTTTCGTCTGCCCATTGGCAAAGGTATTACCGGCTGGGTTGCCAAAACCGGCCAGCCCCTGCTAATACCCGATGCTTACAAAGACGATCGATTTGATTCTTCTTTCGACAAGCGAAGCGGTTTTGTTACGCGCTCGATCCTGTGTGTACCAATGGTACATGAATCGAAAACCATCGGTGTAATGAATGTACTCAACCCGCTGGAGGGAAAGAGTTTTACCGAGGATGATCAGATGTTATTGCTGATCTACGCATCCCAGGCGGCGCTTTCCATTGAGAATGTGCGCCTGTTGCAGGCGGTACTGGAAAAGGAACGCATGGATAAGGAATTGCAAACGGCCGCAGAAATCCAGCAAATGCTTCTGCCGGCCGAATTGCCGAAACTGCACGGTCTGGATGTGAGCGCATGTTACATTCCCTGCCGGGAAGTCAGTGGAGATTTCTACGATATTATCAAACTCGATGAAAATTCCGTCGCCTGTGTCGTAGCCGACGTAGCGGGGAAGGGCGTTCCCTCGGCAATGCTGGTGGCAACCATGCAGGCCAGTCTTCAGGCTTATCTGGAATCGTCGTCCGATGTGCTGGAAATTGTTACCCGGCTCAACCGAAACCTGATACAGCGAACAGCAAAAGATCGTTTTATTACCTTTTTCATGATGATACTGGACCTTCGCTCCGGACGGTTTACCTATATCAATGCCGGGCATAATCCGCCTTTGCTGTTGAAACAGAATGAAACGATTGAGGAACTGCGCAGCGGTGGTTTGTTTCTCGGCTATATTGAAACCGACTTCGAGATCGGTACGGGCATTCTCCGGCGCGGGGAATTGCTGGTCCTGTATACGGATGGACTGGTGGAAGCAATGAATAAGAGGGATCAGGATTTCGGAGAAAGACGGTTAATTGATGAAATTAAAAAAAGCTCCGGAAAAAATGCTCCGGAAATTGAGAAATCGATCATTGCAAAAGTTCACGATCACATCGGTTCCCGTCCGCTGGATGACGACTTCACCCTGGTAGTGATAAAAAAGAAATAGAGGACAAACGCAGTCCGAACAGGTTTGTTTGCTATTTCTCTTTGAAATCTAAAATCCCGTGCATTTCCCCGGGCGGCGGAAACAGCCGTCGCTTTGTTTCCCATTCACCCGAAACATACTACCTTTTAATAAAAATATTTTATACGCGAGAATACTTCCCGTCATCCGACTGAAAACCTCCGCCGGTTTTCAAGCCGATATAACTTTGACTTTCGCTAGCGGCTTAAAAAGTCAATCAGATCGATTCGGGTTATGATCTCCACCCGATTGCCATTGTGCACCAGCACGGCGTTTTTTTTCCGCAATTGTCCGGCTATCTCTTCAACCGGTGTATCTTCATTTACAATAGATACATGGGTGTCCACCAGATCGCCAATGCTGTCGTTCACGGATTTTTCATGGCTGAATAAACTCTGCAGAATATCCGACTCGCTGATCAGACCCGTGACTGCCCCTTCGTCGATGACAGCCAGCTGCGATATATTGTATTGTTTCATAACGGCAATTACGTCTTTAATTGAATCATGGCTCGACACCGAATAGACATCGTGCTGCTTTTTATCCGCCAGAATTTCTTTAACGGTCCCCTCACCGTCGCTTTCAAAAAAGGCGTTATCGCGCATCCACTCGTCACGATAGAATTTACTGAGATAGCGAAAACCGGTATCCGGCAAAATGGTAACGATATTGGCCCCTTTCGGCGCCGTTTCCGCTACTTTCAATGCCCCGTATACAGCCGCACCCGACGAGCCTCCGGCAAAGACACCTTCATCCCGTGCCAATCTGCGTGCGTTCAGAAACCCCTGTTTGTCATCCACCTGGTACATCTCATCGACCAGGTCAAAATCCATTGCCTCAACCATCATATCCTCGCCGATGCCTTCCAGTTTATATACATGCGGCTCCGGTAATTTACCGGTTTTGAAATAATCGTAGAAAACCGATCCGACAGGATCAACGGCCACCACCTTGATTTCCGGGTTCTGTTCTTTCAGGTATTTTGCCGCACCGCTCAGCGTACCACCCGTACCGATTCCGGCGACAAGATAGTCGATTTTACCATCCATTTGTCTCCAGATCTCCGGACCCGTACTCAGGTAATGCGCCTCCGGATTGTCCGGGTTATGATATTGGTTCACATAAAAAGAGCTCGGTGTATTTTTGGCGATGCGTTTGGCCGTTTCATAATAGCTTTGTGGAGAATCAGCGGGAACATTGGTCGGAGTCACGACCACCTTCGCCCCGAAAGCCTTCAGGAAATTTATTTTCTCCGAACTCATTTTATCGGGAATGGTAAAGATCGCTTTGTATCCTTTCACTGCGGCCACAATGGCCAGACCGGCGCCGGTATTGCCGCTCGTATTTTCAACTATCGTACCGCCCGGTTTCAATTTGCCTTCCCGCTCGGCTTTTTCGATGATGTGCAGGGCGATACGATCTTTGATACTTGCACCGGGATTCAGAAATTCCAGTTTGGCGAACACATTTCCCGGTAAACCCGCCGCCATTTTGTTCAGTCTAATGATTGGTGTGTCACTAATCGCCTGTAGAATGTTTTCATACACCTTATGCATATTACACTCTTCCTTATTATTTCGTTAAATTTTTATTTTTAATTGATGACGCGAAACCAATATTCCCATCAAAAGACAAATATACGAAATACGACCGGAAATTAAACTATTAAATATACAGGGATATTGTCCTTGCCTGATTATTTCGAATGGTTTAAATTGGTGCCTCCATGACAGCAGGAGAGGCAGATGCAAGAAGACACCATGTGGGGCAATGTTTTTAAAAAACAGGCCAAAGAAGTTGAATCTATATATACGGTTTTGCACCGGATACCGGTTTTTCAGGATTTGAACAAAAAACAGCTACGGGCCATTGAACGCATATTGCACCGGCGCTATTACAAGGAGGGCGAGGTACTTTTTTCAGAAGGCGATCCGGGGGTCGGAATGTACATCATCGAAGAGGGGCGGGTGAATATTACCCTTGGCAAAGAAAAGAAATTACTGGCCGTTTTATCGAACGGTGAATTTTTCGGTGAAATTGCCCTGCTTTCGGAATCACCGCGCACGGCAACGGTAACCGCCGCCGTTCCGTCCAAAATACTGGGGTTTTTCCAGTCGGACTTGTTCGGATTAATGGAAACCAACCCCCGTATGGGCAACCATATTCTTTACAGAATCGCCCAAATGGTTTCCGAGCGACTGCGCTTTTCAACCATTGAGAACCAGCAACTGAAAGCCAAACTGAATCAGCTGGAAGCCCAACTGGAAGCAAAAAAGGGTAAATAATGGAACTTACAATCGGAAGATTTTTACGGCTTATTGTCGGCCTTTTTATCATATTTCTGGCGGGCTGGCTCGTTTACACCCTGAGCAGGATTATTACCGTACTGATTATCTCTGCCCTGATTGCTTATATTCTTGATCCGGTTGCCAGCTATCTCGAAGCACGCGGTCTCAGCCGCATGACCGCAACGGTTATCATTTTTCTTTGCTTTTTTATCATTGTCGGACTGGCTTTCTGGTTTCTTTCGCCGGTTTTCTTCAGTGAAATCAACAATCTGCAAACCGAGATCGGTGATGGCGGCAATACTGATTACGTTGCAGCCATTGAATCGTTTATTCAGGAGCACGTCGGTTTTATTGATACCAGGCAATTGGATCTTTCAACCAAACTGAACGATATGTTCGCTAATCTGGCGGAGCAACTGTTTGCCATCGCAGCCAATTTACTTTCGACCCTGACTTTTGTTGTCATCGTTCCTTTTGCCGTTTTCTTCTTGTTAAAGGACGGGCGGTCGATGAAAAAATCATTTATCAGTTTTTTGCCCAACCGTTACTTTGAAATGGCTCTGAACGTCCTGCACAAAATCGACAATCAGCTGGGCGGATATCTACGCGGTCAGTTCACCGAGGCTTTCGTCGTCGGGATGCTTTCCGTTACCGCCCTGTGGATACTCGACGTACGATATTTTACCGTAATCGGACTGTTTGCCGGCCTGGCCAACCTGATTCCCTATATCGGACCGGTTGCCGGAGCAATACCCGCCCTGCTGGTCACCATCATTGACGGCGGCGGCACCACTGAATTACTGTACATTTTGATTGCCTTTGCCATCGTTCAATTGATCGACAATATCGTTCTCCAACCGATGGTTATGTCCCGAAGCGTAAATCTTCACCCGCTGATTATCGTATTTGCCGTGTTGATCGGCGGACAGTTTTTCGGTATTCTCGGTATGTTATTGGCGGTTCCTACTGCCGGAATTTTAAAAGTGACCTCCAGTGAACTGATAAACGGTATTAGAAAATTTAACCTGGTCTGAGAAACAATATGATTCTTCAGGAAATAATGCAGCATCCGTTATGGGGAAATTTTATCTATTCCCTCGCTGTCGTTTTACTGGCTTTTATCCTGCAAATATTATTGCGCTGGATAATTTACCAGACTAAAAAACGCCTGACTTCGAAAACAGAAACGGATGTTGACGACAAAATACTGGAAACCATAGGCAAGAATTCCAAAAAAATTCTTTTTTTTCTCGGCCTGTATTTTATACTTCAGGTAAATACCGAGTTTTTTTCTCCCGAGATTCTCGGTATTCTGGATGGCGTGTTTTATGTAATTCTTTTTCTGGTTGTTTTTTCTCTCATTTTTTTCGTGTCGGATGTTCTGGTAAACTGGTACCTGGAAATACTGGCCAAACGTTCCGATTCAAAAGTTTTTCAGGAATTCGGCCCTCTGATTCAGCGACTGATCAAAGCACTGGTGCTGCTGGTCGGGTTGACGATATTATTCGACCATTTCGCCATTGACGTGAAAGGCATCATCGTCTCGCTCGGTGTCGGCTCTCTGGCCCTGGCCTTTGCCGCACAGGATACGCTGGCCAACATGATCGCCGGTTTTGTAATTATGATCGACCGGCCGTTTCGCAAAGGTGACCGTATAAAACTGGAAAGCGGCGAAGTGGGCGATGTTTACGATATCGGTTTGCGCAGTATCAAAATCATCGATTTCGAAAATACCATTCATATTATTCCCAACAAGGAAATCGCCAACCGTAAGGTCATTAACTATTCGTACCCGGATGCAAAAATCCGCGTCAAGATCAATGTCGGGGTGGCCTACGGAACAGATATTCAACAGGTAAAAGAAATTTTAATCGGGACATACCGTAATCATGCGGAGATTCTGGAAGACCCGGAACCGAAAGCATATTTCATCAATATGGGTGACTCTTCCCTCGATTTCATGGTTGTCGGCCGGGTGGAAAGTTATACCGATCAGTGGCGGGTTTCTGAAGAATTGCGCACGGCCATTTATAACAATCTCGTTGAAGCCGGTATCGATATTCCTTTTCCCCAACGGACATTGCATGTATCGGATGACACCCTGGATAAATTGAATAAAACCGTTAATCGTGAATAACAGGAAATATTACAGCCGATTTGGTACTTGATAACAGAAAATCCAATCAAATAAATTGCGGATTAATTCATGCAGGATGAACAACGAAACGAAAAACTGATCGCCTATTTCCCGATCACTATTTTTATTGCCCTGACCTTCCTATTTGAAGCATTTGGAATGGAAAATGCCACGAATCTTATTTTAGCAACTCTGGTTTCTTTACTGGCGGTCGGCGTACAGGCGGCACAGTTAAAAGAAAAAAAGGGTGAGCACCCGCAGTTTAAAACATTCAATCTGTATCAGGGATTGTTGACATTGTTTTTCATCCTGATTATCGGCAACGGTATTCTGCACTGGTATAAACTGGTTGCCCTGAACATTCGTTTTTCAATTTTCATGATTCTCATGCTGATCTATTTCGTTCTTTTATTCAGAGCTGTGGGTATTTTATTCCGCATCCGTTTTCAGGAAGAAACCGGTGACTGACCATGGTTCTGCTTGAATTCAGTATGAGCCCGCTGGACAAAGGAGAAAGCCTGAGTCCGTATGTATCTCGTATTCTGAAAATCATTGATGAAAGCGGTATCGATTATCGTCTGAATCCCATGGGTACGGTGCTTGAAGGCGAATGGGATGAGGTGATGAAAATTGTCCGCGATTGCTTTCTTGAACTTGAAAAGGACTGTAAGCGGATCAGCGTCAGTATAAAAATTGATTACCGGCGGGGTAAAGAAAAAAGGATGAACCGTAAAATTGATAAAGTGGAAAAAACACTGGGAAGGAAACTCTCCCGGTGAATACCTTCCTGCGCTACCTGAACCTGTCCGTACTGCTTGCCGGTCTTGTCCTGATCCTTACCGGATATTACCACCACGAACTGCATCCGGTTCTGGGTTTTTTATATGCTATCCTGTTTATCGGTACGGTAATCCTGACCATGTTTTATTTTATCACTACCGGCGCAATGATAAAAGAAGAGGTACAGTCAAAAAATCTGGATGCCAACCTGTATCAGCAGACCCGACAAATAAAAAAATATTTGTTTCCGCCCATTTTTCTCTCCGCCGTTTTAATCGTTACATCGGGAATTTATGGCGGTGCTGTCAATGCCGGCATTTCACCCGGCTGGATGCATTCCATTTTTTCCTTTTCAGCCTGGATCATGCTGGCCTGGTCCTTTTCGATGTTACACCGGCTGTTACAGGTAAATAAAGATATTCTGCTGCAGGTAAGGCAAAGAAATTCCGTACCGGGGGAGAACAGTGAATCTGCCTGAAACAGATTTTTCAGAAGCAATTCGCAATAAAATTCCCGGTCTTAAATTGGGCTTGCTCCTCACTAAAAACATAAACGTCACCAAAGATTCACCTGTTGCTGACCGGGCATTTGAAGAAGTGCACATGTTTATTTCACGAAAATTTGCCGAAGCGCCCCCGGCGGAAGATGAAGTAGTCGGTGCCGTGCGGCGAATGTACCGGCGCATCGGCTGGGAGCCGACGCGATACCGCCCTTCGTCCGAGGCGATGATCCGGCGAATAATCAAAAATAAGGGGTTGTATCGGATCAATAATATTGTGGACCTCGCAAATATTGTTTCAATTCGCTTTTATCTGCCGATGGGATTATACGATTCCGCGAAAATTAACGGAACGATCATTTTTGATGTCGGCAGGGAAAATGAAGTTTATGAGGGGATAACAAAGCCGGTTATACACGCGGCCGGCAAACTGATCCTGAGAGACGATGACGGCATTTTCGGAAACCCGACGGCCGATTCGAAACGAACCCGAATCACTTCCGAAACAAAACAATGCCTTGCCCTGTTCTTCACCCCGCCCGAAGTAGCGGACAGCCGGTTAGCCGAAACCCTGGATTATTTGCAAAAATTATTCCTGGCTGATCAGCCGAATGCTGCGTTTGAGATGATCGTCAGGGTTTGCCGATAATCAGTTTTCCGGCCGGGTGAATTCTATCGAAACATGTCCGGCCTGTTCGCACCCTTTCAGCGCCTTCAGCATGCCGAGTATGCTTTCCAGGAACATCGTATCGATGAACGGTTTGAGCCGTATTTCTTCACCATCGACAACCAATCTTACTTTCTGATCCGTTTCGTTTTCCTGCATCATAAGTTTTTTTATAAAAGATACTAACTCGAAAAGCTGATTAAAACTGAAATGCGGGACTTCTTTTTCCGTTCGGTCATCGCTGACCACGGCCAGAACGGAAGGGCTGTCTCCGCCCAGCTCGGGTTTTCCGTTTGCTTTGCGATATACTTCAATTTTAGGCCACGGTGATTTTTTAAATCCCTCCAGCAAAAGCAACCGGCAATCTGAAAACCATGTTTCCGCCAATCGTGCGACACTCTCCTCCCGGATGTGTTCGCCGTTCAGGAACACCTGGTCCGGGCCGAGCACACACACCGTATCGGCTCCCGCCTGCTTTAACCTGTACGAATCCTTTCCCGGCTCATCAGTGAAGATGCCGTGCACATCGTGCTTGATGACTCCGACACGGATCCCTTCCTTTTTTAATAAAGGAATCAGTTTTTCCAGCAGTGTTGTTTTTCCACTGCCGGAATAGCCTGAAAAGCATAAAACAAATGGTCTCATACGGCAGCCCGTTCGGTATCGATCCGCTCACTCCCTGAAATATTGCCGTCGGAATTGAAGAATTTGCCCTGCCAGGTATCCCGTTTTATGAACTCAGCCTCGATACCCTGCAGAATTTCCGAATTGCGCTTGTACCAGCGGGGGGCAATCAGAATCTGCGGCGGCGCTTCCCCGAACAGCCGTTGGACGACGATCTGCGGATTGAGCCGCTCAAGAAATGAAACGATGACATCCAGGTATTCTTCGTAACCCAGCAGACGAAATGGTTTGACGGCATGCTGCCTGGCCATGACGGTATCCTTCACAATATGCAGCTGATGAATTTTCAGAAAATCGAATGAAAGATTTGAAAGTTCATCTGCCGTCGCCAACCAGTGCTGTTTGTTTTCCCAGGGAAAACCGATAATGATATGTGTGCATATTTTAAAATTACGTCCCCGGCTCATGGCCAGGGCATCTAGGTAGCTTTTATAATCATGGCCCCGGTTGATCTTTTTCAGGGTTTCATCGGAAATGGATTCGAGCCCGAATTCAAGGGTTATATCATATTCCTGCGCCAGAAGGTCCAGGTAATCCAGCTTTTGTTCATCAATGCAGTCCGGGCGGGTACCGATGGTCAGACCGATGACACCGGGTACGGAAAGAGCTTCTTCATAATATTTTTTCAAAACATCCGCCGGGGCATAGGTGTTGCTGTAAGGCTGAAAATAAACAATGAATTTGCCGACGCCGTACCTTCTTTTCAGAAACTCCTGGCCTTCCTCAATTTGCACGCGGATACTTTTACTCGCTGTGTTGTATCCGGGATTGAATGATTCATTATTGCAGTAGGTGCATCCGCCGACAGCAACTGTTCCGTCACGATTCGGACAGGTGAATCCGGCATCAACGGTAACCTTTTGAACCCGCTCACCATATTTCTGCCGGATATATCCAGAATAGCTGTTAAAGCGTTTGTTTAATGGAAAAATTTTTTTATCTTGAACCATTACTGAATTTAATGTTTATTTGCGAATACCAGATCCGAAAATATGCGGAGAACTTTTTTGAATTCCGGCATATATCGCCCGGTTATTTCAGGGCTGAAAATAATTAAGGATTCCGCCAAATCCAAACTTCTTTTCATTCTGACTTTTTGTTTCCCTTTCACAGTTCTCTTTGCTCAACAACCGGATGAACAAACCGGCTATTCCTGGTTCGTCGAAAACAAAATGGTTTTGGGTCACCAGGTACAAATGCTCGATGAAAACAGGGGCTATGCCGTGAGCCGGGGAATGGGTAAAAATATCGAGGGAAAAGTTTATGAATACCGCAACGGAATCTGGAAACCGATCCGCTCCTATCCCTATTCGGATTTTCCGTTACTGAAAACGCTCAAATTTCGCGGACAGCTTTATGTCTGGGCGTTTAATCATCTGACCCATTACGGAAATTATCAGCCGCTGGTTCATTTTTACAACGGCCGTGGCTGGCAGAAACAAACCCTGCCTGAAATAATGTGGGACGAAATCGACTACAGTATGTTCCTGGCATTGGACGGAAATCGGCCCGGAAATCTTTGGGCGGTCGGACAAAAGGGCAATATTCTACACTACGACGGTCAGCGCTGGCAGGCGGTTCCCTCACCGCTTAAATGGAATTCAGGATACGGTACCTTTGATTTTGACCTGAACGCTGTTGAAGTAATTGCCGATGACGATGCCTGGGCTGTCGGCAATAAAGGGCATATACTGCATTTCGACGGAAAATCCTGGCAGGTTTATACGGTCTTCGTCCGGGATGGTGAAAACCGTATTTCTGATGTACAGTTCCTTGACACGAATACCGGCTGGGCGGTCAATAAATCGGGTGCGTTGCTGATCTTTGAAAATGGAAAATGGTCGCAACGCCCGTTGAATTCAAAATGGCAGTTGACCTGTATTAAGGTTTTTTCGAAAGATGACATCTGGCTTGGCGGGGCAAAAAACGGCAAATCGCTGCTTGTTCATTTGCAGGGAGGGGAAATAACGGAGTTCCCCGCGCTACAGGCCCTGAATACCGGGCCGCTTGAAGATATTGACGGCTTTTATTATCCACAGCAGGAAAGGCATAAGCTGTGGTTGTGCGCCACCGACGGTATCATCACCAACAGCAACAGCCGGTCTCTTACTTTCAGTGATGTAACGGCACGCAGCAATTTACCTTCCGGCGGCTACGGCGCCATTTTCACGGACTTAAATGACGACGAATATCCCGATATCGTTATGTTGTCCGACGGACAGTCTCCGTACCGTTTGTACCTGAACAGCGGCAAAGCCAGTTTTACCGAATTGCAGATTTACCCGGTCATCCGTTCCGCCGACCCGAATTGTACGGGGGCGGCCCTCGGCGATGTTGAAAATGACGGCCTGCTCGATATGGTCCTGATTGACGATAACCGGCACCCGGTATTTTTTCGCCAGGTGGAACCTTTCGTATTCAAAATGGATCAGCAATCGTCGTTCGAGGCGATTACCTTCCGGATTGAATCGTGGCCTACCCTTCGGTTCTGGGATTATAACAAGGATTCCTATCCCGATTTGCTGGTCGCTGCAGACGGCCTGCCGGTAAGTGTATGCCTGAATGACGGCTTCGGCAAATTTTCAGAGAAGATCGAACTGGATATTCCTGTTCAATCCGGAAAAAGGCTGATCGGGATTACCCCCTACGATTTTAACGTCGACAATAATATCGACCTTTTACTTACCTACAATCTTGCATCCACTGAATTATGGCTGAATATGGGAGAAGGGCTTTTCCGGAAAGTTGATGATGATGCCTTCGATAATTTTGACAATAATGAAAGTTTCACCGGTGTTTTTTCGGATTTCAACCGTGACCGTTGGCCGGATTTTTTTATTTACAGCCGCAGGGGAGAGGGCCTTATTTACAGCGGCCGCGCGCAATCCATTAATCCGGAGAAGCGGTTTCTTCGCTTCCCGGTCAACCGTAACCATTACTACTGGTCTGCCGCGGTAGCATCTCCGGCGGATATTAATCATGACTATTACCCGGACCTGTATATCAGCAGCGGACTGTTCCTGAATATTTCCGGTCGAAGTTTTAAAAACATCTCCGCCACGGCCCAGGCCAGTTTTGAGGGGCATCCTTCTTGGGCCGATTTTGACCTTGACGGGGATGAAGACCTTTTGCTGGGCAGCTCGGAACCCGACTCCGCAACCGGCCGCAGTTTGGCTTTGTTGCAGAATAATCTGGAACGGAAGTATTCCATCCGGCTTCGTTTTGAATGCAGCCGCAACAACTATTTCGGAATCGGCAGCTGGATATGGCTTTTTAACAGCAATGAAGAATATTTAACCTCCGTATTGAACGGCTTTGAAGGCAGTACGGTCCTGCCCCGGCGGTCAAGCATCGTGTCCATTCCCGTTGCCACCGATACATTATATAACGTACATATCCGCTTCCCGGACGGCAGCAGCGGAAATCTGACCGGTATCAGCCCGGGGAAAATATACACGGTTCATGACGAAAACCTGTTTGCCCGTATTTTCAGTAAATTTTTGTGGTCGTTGCACTTCACTTCGGCGCGTGCCGACTGGTTGCTTGAATCGTTGAAATTTCTTGTGTTCCTTGCCGCTCTTTATCTTGTACTCGTAAAAATCGACTGGGTGGCCGTGAAAAGTCGGAATTCCAAAAGAGTTTTCACCCTGATTGCCCTTCTCATTTATTTTGCTGTTTTTATTGTGAACGGCATACAACCCTACACTGCGCGGCATTGGCTGGTATTTGCCGCCCCCGTGCTTTTAGTAACATTGCTGCCCTATATAGGCGGACTGATTTGGCGACAGCGCAGGCAATCGGTGATTGCAGGTTACCGTATTCTTTCGGAAATCGGTGAAGGCGGAATGGGCAAAGTATATAAAGCACGGGATCGAAACCGGCGTATCGTGGCCCTGAAGCTGCTGCATCGAGGTATCACCGAAAGCGAAGAAGGATTGAAGCGATTCCAACGAGAATGTGAAGTCGGTGCTAAACTGAAGCATGACAACATCGTACATATTCTTGATTCCGGCATATGGTACGATCAATCGTATCTGGTAATGGAATACCTGGACGGCATTTCCCTCAGGGACCTGATAAAGGAAAAAGCCCCCCTGCCCGTACGCCAGATAACCCGAACCGGAATAGCCGTTGCCCGGGCATTGACCGAAATGCACCGGCACTCCATCGTGCACAGGGACGTGAAATCCGACAATGTTTTTATAACCGGCACGGGGCAAATCAAACTCATGGATTTCGGACTGGCCAAATCGGCAATATTTACCGTTGCCACCAAAACAAACGTATTGCTGGGAACACTTTGTTATATGAGTCCGCAGCAGGCTGTCGGCGAAGAAGTAGATCACCGCAGCGATCTGTATTCTCTCGGCGTAGTGCTTTATGAAATGGCAACCGGCAGACTGCCATTCGTCGGACAGCACGATATGGCACTGATTTTTGAGATATTTAAAAACAAACCGCAGCCAATCCGCGAATTCAGACCGGATTTTCCCGAACAACTGGAACAATGCATTTTCAAAGCTATGTGCAAAGAAGTTGAAGACCGCTTCCAAAGCGCCGATGATATTATCCTGGAATTGCAGAAAATCAACAACGCGTTAAATAACAATCAGTCGAACTATTTACCAAAAGTCTATGATTGAAAAGATTACCGAATCCTTCAGCAGATTCGAAAACCGCATTTCCGAAGCGCTGGAGAAAACTTCGCCCGAAATATCCGCCGAATTGCGCCTTCAGCTGAAAGACCTGTTCATGCAGGTTATGAAACTTCAATCTCATAAATCGGCAGAGACATCCGGCAGCGAAAAAATAACAAAGAAAGAAATCGAACTGCTGCAGCAAAGGGTGGCATATTATAAACTGCTCTATGAGAAAGGCATTGAGCTTGGTTCAGAAAGAGATATAACCCGTTTACTCGAAATTGCGCTGGATACCGTAATTAAAATCACCGGCGCCGAAAGAGGGGTTATTGCCGTACTCGATCAGAATAACAAATTTGAGTTCCAGGCAGCCCGCGCCATCGATGATTTGGAATTAGCCGATCCTCAGTCACAGGTCAGCCGCACCATACTCCGGGCAGTAATCGATCACGGACGTGAAATCAGCTCCGGTTCGATCCAGAATGACGAGAAATATGCTTCTCGGTCCAGTGTAGTACGCCTGAATATAAAATCGGTTATCTGTTTGCCGCTTACCATCAATAACCGTGTTTTCGGTGCCGTGTACCTGGACAACCGCAACAGCAATAATGCCTTCGACAGCAAAAGCCTTTCGGTTTTACATACCTTCGCCAACCAGGTTTCTCATGCGGTGGAAAACTCTTTGCATGTGAAAAACCT